>CAMEYY010000001.1 GCA_945947725.1 uncultured Cytophagales bacterium
GGTTTTTTTCTATTTATTTTTGTTGTGTTTTTATATTTTATTTCTTTTTAATATACATCGTTTTGATATTAAAAACATACATTTCATCTTTTTCCCATCTTGTCTAGTTTTTTTATCTATAAAGGATATTTTTTTTGGAATGAAAAACAAATTGCGATTAAATAAATATAGATTAAAAAAGTCGCTTCTTTAGGCCCACTTTGTTAAAAGTTAGATTTTCCTATTTTTTTTTTATAAAACTGATAATATACTTATTTAAAAACAAGAAATATGGATGAGGATGAAAATATTAGTTGCTGCGGTATGGATTGTAATAAATGTAGCTTACACGAAAGCTACTTATGCGCTGGGTGTAATGCCGTTTGCGGAAAAGTCTTTCATGCTCCTGAAGGTAAAGAATGTCCTATCTATTACTGCTCGCGAATCAAAAACGGCTTTCAAACATGCGGCCAATGTGATCAATTCCCTTGTGATATCATTTTAAATACCAAAGACCCTGAATTAACTGACGAAGAATTTATGCAGTCCGTCGAAGAACGCGCTGCTCGACTGAAAAGAAAATAATTATCAAACCTATTACTCTCTCCCCATTTACTTTTTATAATAATTTATTTTCATAATAAACTTAAAATTTGTTATTAAGCCTACCATGTTCCTATTAGGGATACTCAATTTTTATAGAGAATCTTAAAATAAACAGATCTGTTAACACTTTTTATGCTAAAAATATAGATTTACGTTCTTAAATAAGATTTAAAGTTTATAAAAAAACACGAGTGGATATTTTAAAGGAATTCTATTCTAATTTTTTTTAAGAGATATATGCAAATCCCTTCAAATAAAGAAGAAAACCTACTCCAAGATACTAGCACATTTCACCCCCAAAATCTCTTCCACCTCTTCCTTATAAAGTACCTCTTTCTCCAATAACGCCTCCGCTAACTTCGTCAACAAATCCTTCTTGTCAATCAAAATATGACGAGCCTTTGAATACGCTTTTTTAACCAAAATCCTAACCTCTTCGTCTATCATACTCGCGGTCTCTTCTGAATATGGTTTCTGAAATGATTCTTGCTCAGAATAAAAAGAAACTAATCCTACATTATTATTCATTCCATAATACGTAACAATTTTATACGCAATCTGGGTTACATTCTGTAAATCATTCATCGCTCCTGTAGACTGACTCTTAAAATTCAATTCCTCCGAAATCCTACCACCTAAAGCCACACATATACTATCAAAAAGCTGCTCCCTTGGTATTATATACTGTTCCTTCGGTAAATACTGCGCATACCCTAACGCCGCTATTCCTCTCGGAACAATAGTAACTTTCAAAAGCGGCTGAGCATTCTTTAAAAACCAACTAACTAACGTATGACCAGCCTCATGATATGCAACTATCTTCTTCTCTCTCGCACTGATAAGTTTATTCTTCTTCTCTAAACCTCCTATCACCCTATCCATCGCCTCTTGAAAATCAACAAACTCAACCTCTTCTTTTTTCCGACGCCCCGCCAAAAGAGCTGCCTCATTACACACATTCGCTAACTCTGCACCCGAAAAACCTGGCGTCTGCTCTGCTAACTTTTCCAATGATATATCTTTAGCAACTTTTAATTTGTTTACATACAATTCCAAAATCTCCTTCCTATCTTTTATATCTGGATTATCTATTGATATCTGTCTGTCAAAACGACCTGGACGCAATAACGCTTGATCCAAAATCTCTACCCTATTCGTCGCCCCTATCACTATTATCCCTGAATTATTTTCAAAACCATCCATCTCAACAAGCAAAGAATTTAATGTATTTTCATGTTCCTCATTATTCCCATAAAAGTTATTCTTCTTCCTCGCTCTACCTATCGCATCTAATTCGTCAATAAAAATTATCGCTGGAGCTTTCTCTTTCGCTTTCTTAAATAAATCCCTAACACGCGACGCCCCAACTCCTACAAACATCTCTACAAAATCAGATCCTGCTAATGAAAAAAATGATACTCCTGCCTCTCCTGCAATAGCTTTCGCTAAAAGAGTTTTACCTGTCCCTGGACGACCTACCAACAAAAGACCATGTGGAATCTTTGCTCCCAATCTTGTATATTTTTCTGGATCTCGTAAAAAATCAACTAACTCCTGCACCTCCTCCTTAGCTTCATGCAACCCCGCAACATCAGAAAACTTTATTCCTACACTGTGATTTTGATCAAAAACTTTCGCATTCGACTGACCTACACCAAAAATTCCTCTACTCCCTGATCCTGGTTTTATAAAAAAACTAGAAATAAGAAGTATCATGAAAATAAAACTTACCCAATTCCAGATATTATCAGATATATTCATGCGCTCGACACTGTCATAATAAACTTTTTTCTCCGCAGGTAAGAGACTCTGCAAATCCCGAAAATTAAGGTTGAAAATCTCCGCTGAAGGTACTTTTAATGCAAACTGGGGCTCAAACTTATTTATAAAACTAATATTAGGAAAATCATTGAGATACTCTTTCTTTCGCAAAGCCTCATCCGTCAAAGATACTTCAACAATATTCCTGTTCGTGACGAGAGTAATCTTTTTTGCATCTCCATTCAAAACTATAGATTCAAATCTCTTCTGATCTATATTTACCAACGCACTGTTATAATCAAAAACAAAAAGATACAGAATCAGTAATATCGGTAATCCAATAACTAAAACTGTAAATAGCCTACTCTTGATATTTTTCATTTTACAAAATCCGATATTAAATAATATTGATATTATTGGTAAATTCTATAAATTGTGTCATCCGTAAAAAAAATCCTCTTACATATCTCTGCAATGTTTTTAGCTTTATGCTTTTTAGCTTTTTTTACCTTCAAAATAATATTACCTATAACAACTAAACATAACGAAACTCTGATCATGCCAGATATTTTAGGACTTTACCCGGAAGACGTGAAAAGTATTTTAAAAGAAAATAATCTCAATTTCAAAATCATAGAAAATAACATCTACACACTCTCCTACCCCGCTAACTCTATTATTGAACAAAACCCTATTCCAGATAGCACTATCAAATATGGTAGAACTGTTTATGTTAAACTTAACCCTCCTCACCCTCCTCTTATCAAAATCCCACGCCTCATCGATAAATCAATTCGTAATGTTTACAGTATCTTACAATCTCTTGGCATTAACATTGGAAAAATTTTATACGTCACCGATATCGCTGATAATGTTATCATCAATGCTTACCTTAACTCAAACCCTCTTCATGATAATGAAGAAATTCCTTTGGGGTCTTTTATCGATCTCGTCGTCGGTGTTAATAAACTTGAAACTGAAATCCCTGATTTCTCTGGAATAAATGGAGCTGAAATCGAATTACGTCTCCTCGAAAATAAATTAAAATTAGGAACAATAAAATTTTTGAATTCCGACAGCGTCAACTTTGAAAAAGGTATTGTTATAGAACAAAGTCAAAAAAATAAATATGTTCGTTGTGGAACCGCTATAAACATTGTACTCGATGAACCTAAAATAGAAATCACCGAACAAGAAGAACAAAACGAAGATAACGAACAAAATAATTAAATATGAAAAATTTTTCTAATACAGATATTATCGTTGCCTTGGCGACACCTACAGGAAATGGAGCTATCGCTGTAATAAGAGTCTCTGGTAAAGATTGTATCCAACTCGTCGAAAGTTGCGTCAAAGAAAAATTTTCTCGTCAAGTTACCGTTTGTAATTTTTATAAAGATGAAGAACTCATAGATGAAGTCGTCGTCACAACTTATCAAAAAGGTTACACTTGTCAAGAATGCGTAGAAATATCTTGCCACAATTCTCAATTCATCATTCAAAATATCCTGACTACTCTTATCGACAACGGTGCTAGAATGGCTGACCACGGTGAATTTACACGCCGCGCTTTCTTAAATGGACGTTTCGATCTCTTACAATCCGAAGCCGTAGCTGACCTTATCGCCTCTGACTCTAAAGATGCTCACGATATCGCTCTTCAACAGATGAAAGGAAATTTTTCTCAAAGTTTAAAATCTATCCGTCAAGACCTCATCGAAATCGCTAGCTTGTTAGAATTAGAAATTGATTTTTCTCAAGAAGATGTAGAATTTATCGAACACACTAAGGTAATTGAAAAAATAAAAGACATAATATCTCAAATAAAAAAGATGATCCAAAGTTTCGAAATAGGAGATGTTATTAAAAATGGATTACCTATCGCTATCATCGGTAAACCTAATGTCGGTAAATCTTCTCTCCTCAACTTTTTCTTAAACGAAGATCGAGCTATCGTCTCCAATATCGCCGGAACTACAAGAGATCTTATCGAAGGTGAAACTTTTTTAGGTGGAATAAAATGTAGATTCATCGACACCGCAGGTTTACGCAAAGATACCAATGATGAAATCGAAATCTTAGGAATAGAAAGAACTTACTCCGCATTGGAAAAAGCTAAACTCGTTATCTACGTTATAGACGTAAACTCTAACCCTGAAAATTTTAACGATGATCTCGCTTTGATAAAAGATAAACCTCATATCTTGGTCGTCAATAAAATAGATCTACAAGACAAAAAATTCGATGGTGATTGGATTTATATCTCAACAAAAGAGAAAAAAAATTTAAACCTGATAGAAAACAAAATCTCGCAAATATTCAAAAAAGATGATTATTCTGTCGTCGTCTCTAATGTACGTCATTATAATGAACTGAAAACTGTTTGCAAAAATCTTGAAGATGCTCAAAAAAGTCTCATCGACGCTATCCCTAACGATATGGTCATGGTTGATATCAGACTCGCTATAACACACATCGGTTATATCACTGGAGAAATCTCTAATGAAAATATTTTAGATTCCATTTTTAAAAACTTCTGTATCGGGAAATAATTCTCCCTCTATATAACAAAAACCTTAATTTGATATTTTTTCAAAACCTCACGCAAACTACTCTCATTCTTGTCAACTTTCACCCACAACAACATCCTAAACTTTTTCTTAACCTTGAAAATTTTCGATTCCTCATATCCTACCACTTCAACTTTCCACTCCTCTAACTCTCTCACTATCTTCTCCACCATCTCCCGTAATAAATTTTCATTTCTATGCTGACACTCGATCTTAACAAAACGACTCAAAGGAGGATATTTATAAGTAACCCTATCCAAAAGCTCTCCTTCGTAAAATTTTTTTTGACAATTCAAATTCTTAAATATCGTATGCTCTGGGATACTCGTCTGAATTATCATTTTCTCTCGCGGGATTTCTCTCAATTTCATCAACATGTTGAAAAGTCTTTCATTGGTAAAAAAATCACTATCAGTCAAAAACCGATCAAAATCTGGTAAAATCAACAATGTCACCTTTTCAAGATTCAACGCTTCAATAGCTCTCGTCCCAACAATCAAATCCATATAATTTATCTTCCTTAAAACTTCTTCCTTATCTTTTTTTCGTCGCAAAACCTCAGCATCAACTTGTAAAATATTTTTCCCTAAAAACAGCAACTCCAATTCTTCTACAACTTTTTCTATTCCTGTCTCCGTTCGACTGAAACTATCACTTCCACATTTTTCACAAAAACTCAACTCCTTATACTTCTTCCCACAATGATGACATATAAAAATTTTTTCCTTCCTATGAAATGTCAAACTCACAGAACAATCCTTACACTCATAACTTGTTTTACATCTCTTACACGTCAAATTATCGAAATAACCTAACTTGTTTTGCAAAACAACAACCTGCCCACCTTCACTCAACACTTTCTTCATCTCCTGTACCGAACGATTCGTAAAGATCTGATTCCCCATATTACCTTTACACAAGCTTATCTCTATTTTCTTTTCTTCCTCTTCTAACAATTTCACAGAACCATATTTTTTCTTTTTCACGTTATAAAACGTCGCAAGAGATGGAGAGTTTGTTCCTAGAATAATTTTAGATTTGAATAAATTTGTAAAGTATAAAAAAACATTCCGTGCGTTATAATAAGGTAAACTTTTGTTTTGAAAGTAGAGATCGTCCTGTTCTTCTTCGATGATTAGAAAATCTATTTTTTGAAAAGGTAATGATAAAACATTCTTCGTTCCAACAATAAGCAACGGCCCATCATTTCGTCTAACTTTTTCCCACTGCGCAAACTTCTTTTTACTCGAACTCTCTTCAGAATTAAAAATCAAAAGATAAGATGCAAAAGGTATCAAAAAAGAAGAAATCTTAGTCAAATAGTCATTGTTAGGAATTAAAATCAAAACAATACCGCCCTTATGTAAAACTCTAGAAATGAAAAAATTATAAACTTTAAACCTATCTCGCCCATACACAACAACAGTCCTCTTTATTTTCAACTGTTCAACAACACGCTCCACCTCAACATCCATTCTATCGATAGATACGATATTATCTTTTTTCTCTTGAACTACAGGAATATTCTCAAAAGAAAACGACGCTAAAAAATTTTTTAATACAAGACCAATAGGACAAAAATAATACTCCGAAATCCATTTTATAGTTTGAACAAAAGCTGTAGAATAACAATCTTTATAAACTATATTGAGAATTGGTTTAGTAGGAAAAGTTGGTTTTATCTCAGAAAAATTTTCTACAACGGCAACATAATTTTGATTCAAAACTTGAACTTCAACAAGAGATCCAACACTTACTTCCTCTTCGCTATGATATGTTAAAATTTTGTCAATATTGATAGGAACAATGACGTTAACGTAAAGGAGCATTGGCAATTTTCTAAGCGGAATCTTTAATTTTAATCTATAACGTAAACTTTATGATAAAACGTAAACTTTATGATAAGCGCAGAGAAAATTGTTGATGCAAAATACAAAGTTAATGAAAACATAAATCCTGGTGATGATTTTTATAAATACGTCTGTGATAACTGGAAAAAAGAACATCCACTTCCAAAGGTTTATGGACAATATTCTGTCTTCAATGTTTTAGCGGAAGAAAATGAAAAGAAAATTTTTAATATCTTGGACGAACTCAGCAAGAAAAAGTTAGAAAAAGGATCTATCGAACAGAAAATATATGATCTTTATTCTCTGGGAATGGATATGAAGAAAAGAAATAACGATGATGTCAAAGACCTAAAAAATATTTTTTCTGAAATCGAAAACGCAAAAACGATAAAAGAACTTCGAGATGTACAATATAAGTACTGTTTCATGAACTTCTCTTTCCCAATGCACATAAGCTTTTCTAGCGACGATAAAAATTCTGACGTCAATATATGTAACGTGTGGCAAGGTGGTTTATCTTTACCAGAAAAAAATTATTATCTTTCCGACGATAAAGAGATGCAAAATATCCGTGAGGAATTCAAAAAACATATTGTCACGATGTTTAAAATTTTCGGTTTCGATGAAAAAACTGCTCAGAACAAAATGTCTTTGATTTTCAATTTTGAAACAGAACTCGCAAAGATAAGTCGAAGTCGTGAAGAACTAAGAGACCCAGTAAAAAATTATAACAAAATATCTCTCGATGACTTTTTAAAAAAATATCCTAACATACCTCTTGTTGAATTTTATGCAGCTAAAGGTGTCGATAAAAAATATTTACAAGAAATCGTTGTTGGACAACCTGAGTATTTTGCAGGCGTAGATGAAAAAATAAAAAATCAAAGTGTCGCCGAATTACAAAGTTTAATGGAATTTGATTTAATCTGTTCTTTTGCCTCGTTTCTCAGCGACGAAGTCATTGACGCCAATTTTAATTTCTTTGGTAAAATTCTTTCTGGTAAAAAAGAAAAACATCCTCTCCAAAAACGTGTTTTGAATCAACTTGAAAATTTTGTCGGGAATGCTATATCGAAATTATTCTGTGAAAGATTTTTTCCTGAGTCTTCAAAAAATAAAATGCTAGAACTTGTTGAACATTTACAAACTGCTTTTGCTGAAAGGATTTTAGCGCAGACGTGGATGTCAGAAAAAACAAAATTGAAAGCATTGGGAAAGTTGAGTAGTATGAAAGTGAAGATAGGTTATCCTGATAAGTGGGAAGATTTCTCTGAGTTGAAAGTCGATAAAAATAAAAGTTATTTCTTGAATATCTTGGAGTGCTCGAAGTTTTTACATGATAAAAAATTAAAAGAGACAGTAGGTAAACCTGTAGATAAAGACAAATGGCTTTTTGATTCTCATATTGTTAATGCTTGTTATATTCCAAATTACAATACCATATGTTTCCCTGCCGGTATTTTACAACCTCCTTTTTTTGACCCTAAAGCTGATGACGCTGAAAATTTTGGAGCTATCGGTGCTATTATTGGACATGAGATGACGCATGGTTTCGACGATCAAGGACGTTGGTTTGATAAAGATGGAAATATGGAATCGTGGTGGGGTGAAAAAGAGGAAAAAGATTTTAAAGATAAAAACAAAGTGTGCGAAGATTTCTTCGATAAAATAGAAGTTTTACCTAATCTTCATGCTAACGGTAAATTAACTTTAGGAGAAAATATTGCTGATCACGGTGGTGTGAAAATTGCTTTCACTGCTTACAAAAAGAAAACAAAAAATGGACACTATGTTGTGAAAAATGGTTTTACTCCTGAACAAAGATTTTTTATTTCTTTTGCTTCTCTATGGGCTAGTAATGAAACTGAAGAAACTATAAGATTTTATACAAATATCGACCCTCATTCTCTCAGCTATTTACGTGTAAATGGATGTTTGCCGCATATCGATGAATGGTATGACGCTTTTGATGTAAAAGAGAATAATAAACTCTTTATAAAAAAGGAAAAACGATTCAATATCTGGTGAAAAAACAAGTCATAAATTTATATATGATATATATGAAAAAAAATTACTTAGTCGAAATCGCATTGTCTACGTGCGTGTTATATAATTGTAGTTCAGAATCAGAACAATATGATGAATTTGGGGATCAATATGATGATGAGTATGTATTTAAAACACAAAATGATGATGTAGAAAAGATAGAAAAAATATTAAATAATACATTATCCTCCGGAAAACCAATAAATGAAAATCAAAATAATCAATTAGACAAATCATTAAGATCATTACTTAATAAATCCAAAGACAAAATATCTTCTTTTTTTGAACAAAACGAGATTGAAATAGAGCAAAAAGAAGTGGATGATGTAATCGATAATTTATGTTCTGTTTTCGTTGTTTTAACAAATGCAGTATCCGGAAACAATATAAATAAAGAGCAAAATGATCAACTAGAAACATCTTTGAAATTTTTACTTGATAAATCCCAAAAACTCCTATTTTCTTCTCTTGAAATAGAACAAAAAGAAGTGAAAGATGTAATCAATAATTTATGTTCTGTTTTCGTTATTTTTACAAATGCAGTATCCGGAAATAATATAAATGAAAATCAAAATGATCAACTAGAAAAATCTTTGAAATTATTACTTAATAAATCAAAAAAACTCCTATTTTCTTCTTCTGAAATAGACCAACAAAAAGAGGATGATGTAATCAATAGTTTATGTTCTGTTTTCGTTGTTTTTACAAATGCATTATCCGGAAATATTATAGATAAAGATCAAAATGATCAACTTAAAAAATCTTTGAAAGATTTTAAAATATTATTTGGTAAAAGTGAGACTTCTTCGGTTTCTAAAGCGGAACTAAAAAAATTTATTCAAGGTAAGATACGATCATTTAGACCAAGACGAGGTCTCAAGGTGGTCTTACCTGAACAACTAAAAAAAAGATGTAACAACGCTTTAGATGTTATCGTAAATGCCTATTGTGATGGCACACAAGAAAAATAATGTTAATCTTTGTAGATCAAATTTCTAATAAAAACACTCATCGTTCTTGGTAGCGTTTTGTAAAAAAATATTAACAAAGGTATTAAATTACTATATCAACAATAAAAATCATGAAAAATTTTCGTTACGCCATAATTAGTACTTGTTTTGCTTTTTTCACTCACAATAATTCTATCGCTAGTCCAAAGATCGAATTGATCGCTTCCGATGAATCTTCACATGTGTGTAAAATAGGGGTTTTTGCTGGATGGAATGCTCTTAGTGGTACTCAAACTTTTTCAAAATTGGTAGAGTTTCAAAAAAGTAAATTTTTAACTACTAGTAAGAATCCAAAATTTAAGTCTGACTGGCTCAATTATAATACCGGTTTACATTTTGGATACACGCGTTTCTTTGATAGAAACTGGGGATGGAATGTGCTCGATACTCGAGGAGGATATAATAAATATGCAACCTACTCTGTCGTTGATAATACTAAAAATTCTTTCACATATAAAGGATTTTTTGTTGATGTAATGTCTGGTATCGCTTATAATTTCAAAAAAGATGGTTTGGATTTCGAAGAAGGAAATCAATTTGGTAATCGTCTTGTCTTAAATTTTAACGCTGGAATAAATTTTAACTTCTGTTCCTTCGCTATAAAAGGTAATCCTGATTTTACTGCGGAATTTCTTGATGCTCATTTCGACGGTACAACTCAGGGGTGGAGAATTGTTTGTGAACCTTCTATCGAATGGGTGAAAAACAATGGATTTTTAGCAAAAATGGCTCTTAATATGAATTTCTTAGGTCCTTGGAAATCTGAAAAAAATCAAGCTGAGGAATTCCTTTTACCTAAAAATAAAGTTCAAAAACTTCCTGGTACATTTTCTATCGCTCCTACCATCGAATTCGGTTGGGATTTCAGTGCTTTAATAAATTAAAAAATAATGAATGGAACTCTTTACCTCGTTCCCGTCGCTTTATCAACAACTTCTACTTTGCGTCAGTTTTTACCTGACTATAATCTCGAAATAATTTTAAAAACGAAAAACTTTATCGTCGAAAACGCACGTACTGCTAGAAATTTTTTATCTTCATGCGGAAAAGAGAAAATTCAAAATCTAAACATACAGGAAATCGATAAACACAATCTCACTTTTGAACAAATAAAAACTTTTACAGATCCTCTTCTAAACGGAGAAGATATCGCCATTCTATCTGAAAGTGGATGCCCTTGTGTCGCCGATCCTGGTAATTTATTCGTTAAATATGCTCATGAAAAAAATATAAAAGTTATTCCTCTTGTAGGGCCTTCGTCGATGATTTTAGCTCTTATGGCTTCTGGTTTGAATGGACAACAATTTTCTTTTCTTGGATATTTTCCAATGGATAAAACTGAACGTGAAAAAAAATTACAACAGATCATCAAAAATATAAATACCTTTGATTCCACAGCTATCTTTATCGAAACTCCTTACCGTAATAATCAATTATTTCAATTCCTTATAAATTCTTTACCTCATGATCTTTCTTTATGTGTGGCTATGGATATAACTGGACAAGACGAAAGTATAAAAACAAAGAAAGTGAAAGATTGGAAAAAAATAAAATACGAATTAGCAAAACTACCTACGATCTTTTTGATTGGAGCTTAAATATTTTTATGAAAAAAATGATCTTCGATAGGATTCGAAAAAAATATGTTACGCTTCTACCTGAAGAATGTGTAAGACAAAAGATGATCCTTTTTTTAACAAAAGAAAAAAAATTCCCCGAATCTCTGTTGAGCGTAGAACGTAAAATCGTTGATAATGGAAACTTTAGAAGCTTAAGAACTGATATCGTCGTTTATGATAAAGATTCTCACAAACCTTTTATCCTTGTCGAGTGTAAATCTGAAAAAATAAAAATCACTAACCAAACCATAAAACAAATCATGGAATACAATTCACTCATCAACGCAAAATTTATTGTCGTCACAAATGGTAAAGAAATTCTTTGTTTGGGAAGAGAAAAAGGAAAATATGAATTAACAAAAATTCCAAATTTTTGCACAAAAACAACTTGATATTATTTTATTATCTTAAAAATTAGATTTTAGTAGAAAAATACTAATTATTCTTACATTCATTCAATCAATTCTTAAATTTATGGTAGATTGGTATGAAAAAAGTTGCTTTATTCAAACTTGGATTTTTGACAAGCATGTTATTAAATTGTGGTCTTCAAAATAATCAAACTAAGAGATTATCATCTGACAATTTTGGAAATATAAAAAAAGATTTAAAAACTCGCGAAACTTACGTTCAGAGTCAAAATAATCAAAACGACCAAAAACAAACCTCGACAAAATTAAATCAAACTACATCTGTAACACTTATAGATCTTGAAAAAAAACTTAATGAAAATATACAGGAAATAGAAAATTTAAAAACACAATCTGCTCAACAACAAATAGATTCACAAGCATTGGAAACTCAAAAACAGAAACTTGAAAATTTTACAACAATACTTACAGATAAAGACAATCAGATTAAAGAATGTCAAACAAAAATAAATCAATTAAAATTAACAATCGAACAACAGAAGAATGATTTACTTCAACAGATTAATGATCAAAAAGAACAAATTGAAAATGAAATTAAAAAAAAGGAGAAAAACATAAAAGCATCAGATACTACGGAAGAGTCAAAGGAAGAAAAATCTAAGAAAAAAGAAAAAGCTAAAAAAATTGAAACTTTACAACAAATCAATGATTTAAATGGAATTACAACTAAAACACAAGAACTTGAAAAACAACTTCAAGCTCAAAGACAAAAACTTACAAATCTTGAGAACGAATTTAAACAAAAGTTTGAAACTCAGAAAAAACAAATAGAGAGTGATAAAGAAAAATTAGAGACAATAAAAAATTTACAACAACAACAACAGAATACAAATTCAGAAAATCTTAACAAGCAAAAAGACGAATTGGAAAAGTTAAAAAAAGAGATTCAGAGTGCAAAAGAAAAGACAACAGTAAAATCAGAGTCTAAGTGTAAAATATCAAAACAAGAACTTGAAACACTTAAAGCAGAACTTACCGAGAAGATTAATAAAAAAGCTGATCAAACTACTTTAACAGAATTAGAAAATATTATTAAAGAAAAATCAGAGACAATAAAAAATTTACAAAAACAAATTCAAGAACAGCAAGACGCTTTGAAAGATGTGCAAGTTCAAAAACAAAACCTTGAAAAATTAGAACAAAAACTAAAAGCTAATTTAGAGCAACTAAAAAAAGAATTTACAAAGAACAATAAGGAAAACAAACAAGCAACATCATCTCTGAACGCACTTTTAAAACAGCAAACAATATTGGTAAATAATTTCCAACAAGATACTAACGAAAACCTTTCTCAATTGGATACAATAAAAAAAACAATTTGATCAGTTTAAACAAGAAACAAAGCAAACATTAGAGTCTTTACAAAAACAAAATACACAACTACAAGGAGAGATTTCGTCAAAACATGAAGAAATACAACAAATTCAAAAAGTACTTTCTGAAATTAAAAAACAAGGAGAAGAAATTGAAAAACAATTTAAACAAACATTAAATAATGATAAACAATATTTAATAGACAATTTCAGTGAATCAATAGAAGATATCCAAGATATTCTTGAAGAAAAAGCAGATCAAGATAAGATTAACAAACTTGAAGAGAATCTTAAGGATTCTATTGAAGAAATAACAAGGAAGTTACAAAAACAAAATCTTGCAATTATAACTATAAAAAATTATCTTTTAGAAAAATTTTCTTTTTCCCCTTTGAAAAAAGAAAATTTTAAGAAAAAATTTGCGGATATTGATGAAACTAATATTGTATCACCAAGATTTATACATAATAGTCCTAATGGTTCTCAATCAAATACTAAAACAAAATGTTCACCATTATACCAAAGTTCAAGTTTTACTGTAAGTACAAAGAAAGATAACAAACCTTAAAATAACCAAATTATACAGGATATCTATTAAAATTAGAACAGAAATTAGCCGAGCTACAAGATGAAATTACAAAAAATTAGACGCTCTATTAGTTACACTTGAAACTCAAAAAAAAACAACAACAAGATCTTCAACAGAACTAGAAAAAAAGTAGGAAAAATTATTTATTCAGAATCCAAATCTTTAATAAACTTTAAACAAAACATAGGATTATAAATTATATACTTTTTTACTAACAAAAGAAATTAAGATCATATTAATTTCAAAATTTTTGAATATTAATTTTAAATTAATATATTTTTTAATATACATTTTTATGAATTTTTAATAAACGTTGTTATAATATGAAACGAACCATTAACTTTTTTAAAATTATATTTTTAACCAATCTACCTTATAATTGTACAGTCAAAGAACCTGATAATGCATGCAATGAAACTTATCAATCTCTCAAGAATTTGAAAAAACAAACTTCAATACAGATAGAAGATAATAATGATAGACAAACTCGTAATTTTGATAATTTCAAAAATGATTTTCAAGGGCAAATCAATAATGTTTTTATGCAACTGGACGAACAAAAAACAACTAATAACAACTTATCAAATGGTATTAAAACACAATTTAAAAAGGAAATAGAAGCACTTAAAACACAGCTTGGACAACAACAACAAAAGCTTAAACAACAAGATGAGACAATAGAAAAGTTAAATAATGAACTTAAAAATAAAGCTGACAACAATATATTAGTTGATTTTGATGATCTTAAAAGTAAACTTAATGATCAAACAAAGGAATTAAATAATCTTAAAACACAACAACAAGAGCTTAAAACACAAAAAGAAAATCTTGAAAATAAACTTAATGATGAAATAGATAAATTCAAAAATGAGCTTAATGAGCTTAAAGAAAAACTTATAAAACAAAATACGTCACTTGTAAATCAAAAAGAGGATATATATGAACAATTCAAAAAGCTAACAGATGATTTTAAAACTAAGTTTGAAGATTTAGCAAGTAAAATTAAAAACGAAAACGAACAAAAATTAAACGATGTAACTAACTCAATTGTAAATGATATTAATGAACTAAATAAACAACTTACCGAACTGAGAAATCAAATAACGAGTATGAAATCTAACCTCAGTGAAAAAGTAGATCAAACCAAAATTGAGGAAATAAAAAAACAAATTCAAAAAGCTCTTAACGAGTACTTAGATGAGAAGGTAAACAATCTAGAAGAAATTAACACACAACAAAAACAAAAATTAGATGATCAAACAAAGGAATTAGATAATCTTAAAACACAACAACAAGAGCTTAAAACACAAAAAGAAAATCTTGAAAATAAACTTAATGGTGAAATAGGAAAATTCAAAGATGAGCTTGATAAGTTTAAAAAACAACTTGACGAACAAAAGAACAATGCTGAATCGTTATTAGAAAAACTAAACAAACAAGATGCAGAACTGAATGAACTAAAGAATGCACTTAAGGAAATAAAATTATTAGAAAGTAAAATCGAAGAATTGGGAAAAGACATTAACCAACAAAAAGAAGATTTTAATAATCAATTTCAAAAACAAAATGAAACGCTTGGCAAGAAAGCTGACGAAGAGCAGCTTAACAATGAAATAAAACAACGAGAAGATGCACTTAACAATCAAACACATGATTTGTTTTGTGTTAAGGCTAAGATTTCTAATATATTATTAGGCATTTTGGATCTCTTTAGGAAAGATTTTATAGCACTACAAGCAAAAATCAATGCAATACAAACAAATAAAAATAATACGAGTGTTAATCTAAATAGTTTGATGGGAAAAATTGAGGCGTTGGATAAGGATCTTCAGAATCTTTTTGAAAGAAAAAAGGAAAATATTTTTGAAAACAGAAATGAAGGAGGTAATGAATAATTTTTTATTATATCAATTTTTTTACAAAATCAACAATTTGAGGAATAAATTTATCTGTTTTTAAAATAGCGATATTAGCATTTCCACCTCCGTGCATACCGGTAAAATTTTCAGAGATCTTTTTTGTTAAAACATTAGCCGGAATATCTTTATACGAAGATCCAATACAAATTAAGATATTTTTATTTTCATCCACCATTTCAAAAAGTGATACAACTTCCAGATTTGTCGCCAAATTATTGAAAATAACACGCAAGAGACCAGACTCCATCAAATCAATTTTTTCAAAAACGAAATTTTTATTATTAATGACTTCAATATCTCTAGCAAATTTTTCAGCAAATAATGACGAAATTTTATTTCGATAGTAACCTAATAAATTTTCATGAACAGAATACTCATTCAACATTTTCTTAGTTGCAGATACAGGATCTTTTTTATTACAAAGCATCACTCCAATATCAAACAACTGTTTAGAAGAATTTTCATAATAATTTAAAGCAGCAAGACCAGCCACAGCCTCTATCCTCTTAACACCTCGCGCAATAGTTTCAATATTAATAATTTTACAACAAATAATCTCTTTAGAATTTTTAACGTGCGTTCCTCCACAAAGTTCTATTGAGAAATCTCCAAATTTTATAACTCGAACTTTATCTCCATATTTATTTTCAAAAAGACACATCGCCCCCATCTTTTTGGCTTCCTCAAAATCAACATTATTCAATTCCGTTAAAACTAAATCCTCTCGAATCTTATCATTCAAAACTTTTTCAATAGCTTCACGTTTTTCCCCTATCATGTTATCGTTGCAACTAAAATCAAAACGGAAATATTTATCACAAATATAAGATCCTCTCTGCTCAATTTGATTGCCTAAAACTTTTCGTAAACTTGCCTGTAAAAAATGTGTTGCAGAATGATGAACAGTTATTAATTTCCTTCTTTCAATGTCGATCTTAGCAAAAACTTCAGAATTAAGATTTTTAGGTAATGTCTCTGTTACAATAAAAATTAAACCGAAAGATTTTTTAGTATCCAAAACTTCTATTTCTTCTCCATCACAAATAATCACCCCAATATCTCCAACTTGTCCTCCACACTCTCCATAAAAAGGACTATTTTCTAGTATTAAATGATAAAAAACTTTTCCAGAACATTCATATTTTCGATATCCTAACAAAGAAGTTTTCGTTTCAAAAGTATCATATCCAATGAAAGTTTGTTTTCCTGGTTTTACCTCTGTCCAAGATCCTTCTATATCAACAAATGATGTAGCTCGAGATCTTTGTTTTTGTTCTTTTAAAGCCTGATTAAACGATTCTCTATCATAAGATAAATCATTTTCTTTCAAGATAAGTTCGGTCAAGTCAGCTGGAAAACCAAAAGTATCATACAATTCAAAAACAACACGCCCATCGATAATAGGTTTTGAGTTATTCTTTATTATTTCATCCAATTTATAGATTCCTCGACTTATCGTTCGTAAAAAATCTTCCTCTTCTTGTTTGATAAGATCTTGAATGAAAAGTTGTTTAACTTCTATTTCAGGTTTGATATAACGATATTGAACAACAACATTATTGGTTAAACTATATAAACAAGGTTCTTTCAAATCTAAGAAAGAATAACCATACCTTATTGCTCTTCTTAAAATTCTTCTGATAACATATCCTTCTTTAACATTACTAGGAAGAACTCCATCACAAATAGCAACAACCACGGCACGTATATGATCGGAGATAACTCGCATTGCAATGTCCACTTTTTTATTAACCCCGTATTTATAATCAGAAATATTTTCAAGGCCGTAGATATATGGCAAGAAAAGATCAGAATCATAATTAGATTTTTTATTTTGTAAAATTCTTACAAGACGTTCAAATCCCATTCCAGTATCAACGTAGTGATTATTCAAAAGTTTTAAACTACCATCTTTAAGTCTTTCATATTGCATGAAAACCAAGTTCCAAATTTCAATAACTTCTGGATTATCTTTATTTACAAGTTCACGTCCAGGAATTTCTGATATATCATCACGTAAATCAACATGGATTTCAGAGCAAGGGCCACAAGGTCCTATTTCTCCCATTTCCCAGAAATTATCTTTTTTATTTCCTAAAACGATATGATCTTCAGGGACAATCTTCTTCCACAAATTATAAGCTTCATCATCTTTATCCAGTCCATCTTCTCTCGATCCTCCAAAAACCGTAACATAAATTCTTTCTTTAGGAAGTTTATAACGCTCTGTTAAAAGTTCATACGACCATTCGATAATTTCTTTTTTAAAATAATCACCGATAGACCAGTTACCCAACATTTCAAAAAGAGTATGATGATAAGTGTCGACACCAACTTCATCCAAGTCATTATGTTTACCAGAGACTCTCAAACAAAGCTGCGAATTGAAAAGACGTTTGTCGGATATAGTTTTATTCCCTAAAAAAATATCTTTAAACTGCACCATCCCAGAATTCGTAAACATGATTGTCGGATCATTCGGTTGTAATATCGAAGACTGAGGTACGTAGATATGATTTTTACTTTTAAAGAAATCAAAAAAAGTTTGTCTTATCTCTCCGCTGAATGGTATCATAATATCAAAACTATAAATGTAATTTTAACTATAATCTCGTTGAATATGATCAGCAATGATATCGATTTAGCTGCAAAACTTTTGAAACAAGGAGAGATTGTTGCAATTCCTACCGAAACAGTATATGGACTTGCTGCTAATGCTTATAATCCTGAAGCTGTTGAAAAAATTTTTATTGCTAAACAAAGACCTAAAAATGATCCTCTAATCGTTCATATTCATGATGTCAAACAGCTCGAAGATATGATAGGAGAAATCCCTAATAATGCTTCTATTCTGTTTAATCATTTCTGGCCTGGCCCTCTGACAATTTTATTTAAGAATAGCAAGAAAAAAGTTCCTGATATCGTCAATTCTGGAAGTCCATATGTTGCTGTAAGATTACCTAAAAATGAATTAACATTACGTTTGTTGAGTAAATTGGATTTTCCTATCGCTGCTCCAAGTGCTAATTTATTTCAAAAAACAAGTCCTACAACTCCTCAACATGTTGACAAACAATTTGGTAATAAAATTCCAATGATTTTAGATGGAGGTGCATGTAACGTTGGTGTTGAATCAACTATTGTCGGTTTCGATGAAGAAGATGAAAAAACTATCAATGTTTATCGTTTAGGAGGTATCACTGTTGAAAATCTAAAAAGCGTTATGCACGGTTTTAATATCGTCGTCAAAGGAGGAAATTATAATTTACCAGGAAATGCAAAACTTCATTATTCAACAAATAAACCTTTGATCTTGGGAAATATTGATGAACTTTTACTCGAACATAAAGATAAAAAAATAGGTATTTTAAGTTTTCAAAAAAATTATAATAGTGAGTTTCAATTTATCTTGAGTGAAAAAGGAAATCTGGAAGAAGCTGCTCAAAATTTGTATAAAGGAATGCAAATCTTAGATGCTATGCCTGTTGATATTATTTTAACTGAACTTGTTCCTGATAATCACATTGGTAGAGCTATAAACGATAGACTAATTCGTGCTGCGGCTAAATAATTTTTATTTTTCAATTTTTAGGTATTATCCTTATTATATCGGTCGTGTAGTTCAATGGATAGAATAGAAGTTTCCTAAACTTTTGATGCAGGTTCGATTCCTACCATGGCCACATCTTACTACTCACGATAGTTAACTACTGAATAGCACCAACTAAAGATAAATTATTAAGAAACTCTCCATTTTTATTCTGTTTTAAACGTAAAATGTTTTCATAGTAAACGTTATAATACTGAGGTAAAATATTACAGAAAAACAAATAAATTAAAAACTCTTGACCTTTAACATTCAGTTTTACATAAGATTCCGAATAAGCTTTTAGATAATCACTTAGTTTTTTAAAAGCTTCAACACTGTTTTTCAATTTTTCTATACTTTCGACGTTCTTCTTGTAATCATCTAAATTGTTTTTCAGGTTTTCAAAGTACTGAATATTATCCTCTAAAAATTTTTCAACAACTTTATATAATACCGTATTAAAATTGTCGCTTTCAGGAATTTTATATTTTTCTAAAATATTTACATCCATACATTCCTTAGGGAGATGCTGCAAAAGATTTTTTTGATCCTTAAGACGTCCTTCGCTAAATTTTTGATTTAGGATTTTAAATATTTCCTCTTCGTTTGCTTTAAGATTTTTGGTAGAACAGTTGCAAAAGAAATTAAGATTTTCCTTTTTATCTTGTACATCTTTATAATTCAAGACATTACTTATACTTCTTAAACAATCCAAAGCAGCAAAATTTTCATAGACTATCTTATTTATTTCTTGGAGTTCCGTTTTTTTTACTGGTGCTTGATGTTGATCTTTTTCGATATTACAATTTAACAGCAAACATAGGAATAAGGTTTTCCATTTTTTCATATTTAAATGTATGAAGTTAGAAATATCATCATCGTCATTGTACAAAAAAATAACGATGCTTGCAGGAGTTATCAATGCTAAACCTTTAGTTGCTATATTGGAAGATTTTTTATTCTCTGTCAAAGATAACGTTTTATCTATTACTGCTTCCGATTTACAAACAACGATAACGACAAAAATGAAAGTTCAAAACGCTGACGATTTCTCTGTTGCTATACCATCAAGGATTTTATTAGACACATTGAAAAATTTATCAAATCAAAATATTACCATAATCTCGGAAGAAAAATGTAACAACATAACTATCAAATCAGATTTTGGTGAATATGTTATCGCTGGCCACAACGCTAATGAATTTCCAACAGTAACCATCGATAATAATTTCGAAAACCAATTTACTTTCTCTGGGAAAAAATTAAAACGAGCATTACAAACTTGTTTCCCTATCTCTAGTAACGATGCGCTCAAACCTGCACTCAACAGTATTTATTTCGATTTTATTGATAATGAATTAATTTGTGTTTCAACAGACATACATAGATTGGTAAAATACGAACTCGTCGACGAAAATATTGCTCAAGCAAAATCTATTATCGTTCCTAAAAAATCTGTTCAACAACTTATCAACCTTATCGATGATGCCGAAGATTTACAAATTACGAATTATAATGGAAGAGTTTGTTTTTATCTCCATGAAGGAGCAACACAAATCATCGCGTCAACGATAAATGAGAAATTCCCTAGCTACGACACCGTTATCCCTCACAACTATGCAAACATAATGACGATTTACCGTTTAGACCTAGTTGCTTCGTTAAAAAGGTTGATGATTTATACCAATGCTGTCTCTCATCAAATTCAATTTTCTATCGAAGACAACAAACTGACTATTTTAGCAGAGGAAGTTAATTGTGGAAATATGGCTGTTGAAACTATTCCTTGTTCTTATCGTGGTGTTCAACCTATGTCGATAATGTTCAACGTTAAAATTTTATTAGATCTTTTGCAAAATATCGACTTCGATGAAATAACTTTTAAATTCTCTGATGTAGATGAAAATGGAAAATCAAATAAAGCCGTCGTTATCTCACCAAACTCTGGCGATGAAGAGAAAATTACCTCATTGGTAATGCCTATCTATTCTTAATTTTTCAAAAAGAAGAGAGACGTCCGTCTCGAATAAAAATCTGTCTATCTGATAATTTTGCAAGATTAGCATTGTGCGTGGCGATAACTAAGGTCTGATGAAAATTTTTACTTAAAGACAAAAACAGTTCATGTAAGTTTTCTGCATTTTTACTATCTAAATTACCACTCGGTTCATCGGCGAAGATAATATCTGGATTATTAATTAAAGCCCGCGCGACAGCTACTCTTTGTTGTTCTCCTCCCGATAATTCTGCAGGAAGATGATCAAATCTTTTTTCTAAACCTAAATCAGTTAAAATTTTTTTCGCATCTTCGACAGCAATTTTCATATCTGCATTATGGATCAAACGAGGGAGATAAACATTTTCCAAAGCTGTTAATTCAGGTAATAAATTTTTTTCTTGAAAGACAAACCCAATATGACAATTACGAAAATTTGATAGTTTATTGCCGGAAAGTTGTGAGATATCTTGATTGTTTATAAAAATTTTTCCTTGATCAAAACTTTCAAAGGTAGCTAATATCTTCAACAAAGTACTTTTCCCCGCTCCTGATTCTCCCAATAAAGTAACGATTTCGCCTTCATTGATGTCTATGTCTATATTTTTTAGAACTTCCAACTGTCCAAAGCTTTTGCAAATATTTTTTGCATGCAACATGATAATTTATTTTTGCAAAGCAGCTTTGATGAAATTAAAGAAAAGAGGATGGACGTTGAAAGGATGAGATTTTAATTCTGGGTGGAATTGCACTGCGATGAAGAAAGGATGATCTTTTCGTTCCATAATTTCAGGGACTTCACCATTTAACGACATCCCAGAGAAGACGATACCACAACGTTCAAAGAGGTCTTTATACAGTTTTATGTTCACTTCATAACGATGACGATGTCTTTCAACGATTTTATCTTTTTTATAAACATCAAAAGCGAGAGTACCTTGTTGTAACAAACAATCATAATTACCAAGCCGCATTGTTCCCCCCATCTGTCCATCAACATTTCTCTCTTCAACTTTATCACCAGTACTCCAATTCTTCATGAAGTCTATAACACAAGTTCCATTATCACCGAATTCACGACTTGTTGCATCTTTGACATTACCGATATTACGACAGCTTTCGATCACAGCTAATTGCATTCCGAAGCAAATACCGAAAAAAGGAATTTTATTTTCTCTTGCGTACTGGATGACTTTGATTTTATTTTCGGAACCATTAACCCCAAAACCTCCAGGGACGATTATTCCTTTAACACCTTCCAAACTTTTAACTATATCATCAAAATCATTTTCTGTGTCTATCCAAACAGCATCGACTTTCACACCATTTGCAAAACCGGCATGTCCGATAGCTTGATTCAAAGAAATATATGCATCTTTCATTTTTACATATTTTCCCACTACAGCGATACGAACTTTTTCATTTGCAGATTTAATAGCGTTTTCGACAGAGCCCCACTTTTGTTCAATATTTTTTTCAGCTAAAGCATTATCTTTTTCCAAACCGAAGTGTTCACAAATTTGACTATCGAGACCTGCTTTATGGAACATTTTAGGGATAAAGTAAATATTTTCAGCGTCTAGAGCTTCTATAACATTTTCAAATTTAACATTACAGAACATGGAGATTTTTTTTCTTATCTCTTGAGAAATTGGTTGTTCAGATCGACAAAGTAAAATATCTGGTTGAATACCTAAGCTCTGTAAAGTTTTCACAGAATGTTGTGTAGGTTTTGTTTTTAGTTCACCAGAAGTTTTGATAAAAGGAAGATAAGTGAGGTGCACGAAAATTATTTGAGAAGGATCTAGTTCCAATTTCAGTTGACGTAAAGCTTCGATATAAGGTAACCCTTCAATATCCCCTATAGTTCCCCCCACTTCACAAATAGTAAAATCGACATCTTCACTTTTATAAGTAATAACTTCCTTAATTAAGTCAGTTACATGAGGAACAACTTGCACGTCAGATCCAAGGTAAAAACCATGTCTTTCACGAGATAAAACGGTACTATAAATTTTTCCTGTTGTTATGCTATCTTTTTCCGTAGATTCCACTTCAGTAAATCTTTCATAATGACCAAAATCGAGATCAGCTTCTCCTCCATCACTCATAACAAAGACTTCTCCATGACGATAAGGATTCATCGTTCCACAGTCGACATTAAGGTAAGGATCTAATTTTTTAAATTTAATAGAAAAGCCTCTACTTTGAAGTAAAGTTCCAATGGAAGCAGAAGCGATTCCTTTCCCAACGGAAGACATCACACCTCCAGTAACAAAAATAAATTTCCCCATGTATTAACATAAAAAGACAGCTTTTTATTTTTAGACCTTATCAACCAAAAAATTGATAGAATAAGAAAAACGCAATTTGTAATAACAACAAAGAAACTTCTTGAAAAAAGGTCGCATATCCCCCTCCTAAAATTCCATATGCATTAACGAAGTACACGTGGAAAATAACAGACAAAAATATACATGCAATTATCATCACAACAAAAGCCACACTTTTTCGCATTGGAATCAATATATTAGTACCTAAAAATTCATTTAACGCACCAACAACGAAGACAATAGTAAAAACTCGCAAAAGACTAACGTTAAGAGCAAGGTTTTCTGTTATAAATAAATTCAATATGTAAGGAGCAAGGATATAATTGAGTAAGGAAAAAATTATTATCATCGGACAAATAACAACAAAAAGGTATTTAAATAAAAAACCTTGTGCATTATCTCTAGAACTAAACTTAGTACTGACAATAGGATAGAGAGCTTGTAGCGCTACGTTATAAATTTCTTTTACAGCTCCAAAAATCTGATTACATAAAGAAAAAATTCCTATAAGAACGGCATCGTGCACGACAAAACCTAAAAACACGATTGAAAACTTTGTACTGAACAAAAGATAACATTTATAAACAAAAAAGCTAAAACCATTCCTAAACTGTTCAACAACATCTAAAACATTCGGCACCGTAATTCTAATTTTGAAATAAAAAAACAAAATAAGATACGATATTATCAAACGAACACAGTCGACAGCAACATGAATAAAAATGAAAGTCAATTTATCGTCAGGTGTTTTTACAAAAAAAGGAATAAGAGCACAAATTGTTATTTTACTCAACAAAGAAAGCAAAGAGACGATCCAAATCTGATTTATACCATGGAATATATATATAGGAAAGAGAGCAGAGAAAATTGATATTCCAAAAAAATACAATAACTCCATTTTAACCTCTGCAATAGCCGGGAAATGTTTAACAAGACCTAGATATAAACAAAAACAAAGTAGTATCGTTATGACCTGAGATGAAAGAATATTGGTAAAGATATAATTTAATTTTATCTTATGCTTTTGAGAATAAGCCTGAACAATTTGTTGAGCTCCTGTATAATCGAAACCATAGGCTATCAATGTTGTAAAATAAAAAGCTATAGCTCGAGCAAATCCTAAACGTCCAAACTCAAACATCCCCAAAGTACTAATAGTATAACCCGTGATAAATAAAGGCAATAATTTCGAAATTCCTTTTACAAAAGCTAAATTGACAAAATTCTTAATGAATAAATATTTATCTTCTGAACTAAAAAACTGCATACCAAATTCTCTTAATTTTCGGCTATTTTATCTTCATCCACACTCTTTTGACCCTCCTTGTCTTCTGACATTACTTCTTCTGTATTTTTCTTTTTAAAAAATTTTTTAAAAAAAGGTAAAACGTAGCTGACAATACACAAAACGAAGATGAAATACGTTCCTATCCCAAAATTTTTAAACATAAACGAGGCGATGACATCAGATAAAAACCCCGAGAAGTTACCACTAAAAAGATTTCCAAGATGAAAAATTCCAATACTACTATTAACAAAAAAAACAAGGAAAAGTGATCGATAAATAATTTTCCAAATATCCCATCGTGCAACAAATTTTAAACGAGCTAACTTTGCACCTACGACAAAAAGTAAAAACAAAATTATCAACGAAGAGATAAAACCAAAATATTTGTAGATAAAAATATAAGATAATGTAGCACCAAATAAACCTCCTAAATTTTTTATTTTATCAACGGAATCAAAAGAAAAATTTTTCAAATGAGATTCAACAATAATCTGGTCGTTGTTATAAACAAAAAGGTATGAGATAAAGGAGATGATAAAAAAAACAATAAAAAACAGAGACAAGAGACCTATCAACTTAGAGATCATCCGAGATAAAATTTTTTCATTTTCATCATGAAAACGATTTCGCCTTACGGAACGGGCATTATTTCGTTTTTCCCTGAATTTATTTTCGTGAGCCATCTATTTCAATTTATTATCGTGATTTTTCAATAAATGTTTTACAGTTTGAGAATTTTTGGTAGGATCGAAATTCGGAGAAAGCAAATTAGTGTAAGCTGCTAATAATTTTTCACTCATTGGAAATTCTTGTAACATGTGCGTCAAAAGGTTTTTTATATTCGATATTTCTGTTTTAGATTCAAGAAGCATCTTATACAAAAATTCCAATTCAACAAGGTAGTTATTTTTTTTCTCCTGTTCTTCATTACAACAAACTTTCACGAGCTGTTGATTAGGTAAATATTTTTCTATCGTTTTTTTATCTATAACATCACTTTTTTCTAGAGCAGAGATTTGGAAAATGATATTTTTAAGTTGTCTGACATTACCAGGGAAAGAATAATTTTTTAATACTTCCGCTGCTTCACTGTCGAAGGAAATAGGTTTTCTGTTATAACCGATAGCATAGTCGTTAGAAAATTTTTTTGCTAAAAGTAAAATGTCATCATGTCTTTCTCGCAAAGGAGGAATTATTATTGGGATGGTGTTGATTCTATAATAGAGATCTTCACGAAATTTTCCTTTTTGTATCGCCTGAAGCAAGTTGACATTTGTCGCAGCAACGATTCTAACATTAACCTTTTGCACTTTCGACGATCCTACTTTGATAATTTCGTTATTTTCTAAAACACGTAATAATTTCGTCTGAGTGTTTAAAGGCATTTCACCTATCTCATCCAAAAAAATAGTTCCATTATTAGCTTCTTCGAAATATCCTTTTCGTGCAGCGACAGCTCCAGTGAATGCTCCTTTTTCATTACCAAAAAGTTCTGCATCGATAGTTCCTTCTGGAATAGCACCACAGTTGATACTAATAAAATTTCCATGTTTACATTTACTCAGAGTGTGAACGATCTTAGCTATAGATTCTTTTCCTGAACCATTTTCTCCTGTTATCAAAACAGAAAGCATCGTTGGAGCTACGACGGTAGCAATTTCTATAGCTTTGTTTAGAGATTCTGAGTTACCAATGATTCCGAATTGAGTTTTTATTTTTTGTAGATCATTGACAGCCATAAGAAAATTTTAATTTAAAATGCTATAATTACCAGCAGGATTCCATAAACAACATTGGGAGTAATTTTGATCTGTTGTAGCGTCGATTTGTTTTTGAATATCAGCATTATTATACCTTTTCCAATTTTTATCTTTAAGCCATGGAGCAGAAAAACATTGTAACCAAGGTCTAACTTTATTTTTATCAACGGAACTTTTATCTGAGGCGAGCAGAGATTCTTTTATTATTTCATAAGGATGTAAATCGGGAGCGCTAAAAAATATCTTTTTCGTTTTTCCATTTTGTAAAACAACATCACGCATAGGAGAAAATTTTAAAGGAAAATGAGAAGGATAAACCATAGGACAGATATAATCCACTATTTCCGTTATTTTTTCATAATCTTGTCCTAATACAGCAGCATTGTCTTCCCACCCAGAAAATAAATATGGAATAATACAACCGAAGACATCAGCTGATATTTTCCCACCATGTTTATGAACTTTTTTCGTAGCCTTTGTTAAAAAATCGTTTATTATCTCAACTTTACTTTTGATGATAAAATTTTCTGCGATGTCTGTCTCGTTCAAACTTTTGTAAGCGCTGAAACGGATATAATCATATTGCACTTCATCGAAACCTGCCTTGATAGCTTTTTTAGCCAATTTGATTAAATATTTTTGAACTTCTCTATTGTAAGGATTCAACCATGACATTTTTTCTTTGTCCACATAAAGAGAACCATCTGGATTACATATCGCCCAACTTTGATTTTGTTTAACTTGAATCTTGTCTTTAAAAGCAACGATACGAGCTATGGTATAAAAATTCTTTTTTTTTAATGTTTTTACGAACTTAGAAATCTTTTCTCCGTCTTTATCAAGATCTAACAAAAGCCTACCTTCATCATTTTTTACATCAACAACGATAGCATTGATACCTTTTTTTGCAAGAGGAATAATTTTTTCAGCATTCGAACAATTTCCGACATATGCACCTACCAATTCACATTTAGAAACGTTTAACGCGAAAGAAAATGTGTGAGGGAAGTAACAAAAAGCAGAATAAAAAAAAAACTTTAAAGCTAGAGAATGTTTCATAATTAATTTTATGAAAATTTAGCTTAATGATACAGAGAAAAATATTTTTACATCTTACGAATGTAAGCCATCAATATCGTTAAATCAGAAACAGAAACTCCTAAAATCTGTGATGCACTTCCTAAAGTCCTAGGTCTTATCATTTTTAACCTTTGTCTTCCTTCGTTAGATAAATTTTTAATACTATCATAATCGAAATCATCTGCTATCCTTATCTCATTCAACTTTTGGAATCTTTCTAGAAGCTCTTTTTCTTTTTCTATATATGCAGCATATTTGATCTCGACTTCAACAGACTCAACAACTTCCTTATCAAAATTACCAATGATCTTTGCCATTTTTTCATTTTTAGAAAAATCATGCAAAGTCACATGTGGTCTTTGTATTAACGCAGCTACAGTCTCCATTTTTGTTTCATTAGTATTCAAACATTGAGAAATTTCTCCTGGATTTAATTTTATATTGAGAGAATTTTTTAACTGTTCGATATTTTTTTCCTTTTCAAGGAATTGATCATAACGTTCTTGAGATAACAAACCAATTTCATATCCCATTTGAGAGAGACGACAATCAGCGTTATCGTTACGTAAGGAGATTCTAAACTCAGCACGAGAAGTAAACATTCGATAAGGTTCTTCTACATCATTTTCTTTTGTTACAAGATCATCTACTAAAACACCTATATAAGAATTAGTCCTTGTGACGTTAAGAGGTTCTTTATCATTTATTTTCAAATGAGCATTTACACCAGCGACAAGACCTTGACATGCAGCCTCTTCATATCCTGTTGTTCCATTTACCTGACCAGCAAAATAAAGGTTTTTTATAATTTTTGTTTCTAGTGTATTGAAAAGTTGAGTTGAAGGGAAATAATCATATTCGATAGCATAAGCAGGAGTTATCATTTTCATATTTTCAAAACCAGGTACTTCTTTCAAAGCTTTATATTGAACATCTTCAGGGAGTGAGCTAGAAAAACCATTTATATATACTTCTGTTGTCCAACGTCCTTCAGGTTCAACGAAAATAGGATGACGATCACGAGACGAGAAACGAACAATTTTATCTTCGATGCTTGGACAATAACGAGGCCCTTTTCCTTTTATTATTGCGTTAAAAAGAGGAGACTGAGAGAAACCAGAACGTAAGATATCATGAACTTTAGCATTTGTGTAAGTCATGAAACAACTCATTTGATTTTCTGTTGTCAAAGGACTATGTATTTTTTTATCGAAAGAAAAATGTTCAGGATTTTCATCACCTTTCTGTTCTATCATCGCCTCATAATTTAAAGATCTTCCGTCGACTCTTGGAGGAGTACCTGTTTTCATTTTTCCAGATTTAAAACCGAGAGAAATAAGGTTTTCTGTTAAACCTAAAGCAGGAAATTCACCTATACGTCCAGCGTTGAAATTTTTATTCCCAATGAATATTTTTCCGTTTAAGAAAGTTCCCGCTGTGATGACAACACTTTTTGATAAGATAGAAATTTGCATTTGTGTTTTGACACCGATGACGGTATTATTTTGGACTAAAATTTCGGTTACGGTATCTTGCCAAAAGTCTACATTAGGAATATTTTCAAGAGTTTGTCTCCATGTTTTTGAGAATAAATTTCTATCACATTGTGCACGTGGGCTCCACATAGCAGGTCCTTTGGAGGTGTTAAGCATGCGGAATTGAATTGAAGAGATATCTGTTACTATTCCAGAGAAACCACCTAAAGCATCTATCTCTCTTATGATTTGTCCTTTCGCTATTCCCCCGATAGAAGGGTTGCAAGACATTTGTCCTAAAGTTTTTAAATTAGAGGATATAAGTAAAACTTTTGATCCTAACGTTGCAGCACAGGCAGCAGCTTCACATCCAGCATGCCCTCCTCCAACGACGATAACATCGTACCTATCAAACATTTTTTTTTAATGATTACCTTTCAATATAAACGATGAAATATGAAATTTGAAAGATTCTCCTTTTTAACAATGTCCTCTATAAAGAATTAGTAATGATGAAAGTTAAAAGTTGTTTAGGAGATAAGTTAGAATAGACAGCTTGTTGAAACAAAAGAGAGATAGGTTCCATTCCAGAAATAGAATTAGCATCGTTGATAATAACTTCATTTTCATTAGTGATAAATCCATCCATACGAGCGAAGACTTTGAAATGGAGGTCTTTAAATAATTTTGCGCTAGTATTACGGATATTTTTCATTGTATCATCGACGATTTGCATAGGTGTTACTTTCATTGAAGCCCCCAACATATATTTGCTTCTATAATCAAAGAATTCGCTATCTTTGAGTAGAATTTCCGTTGGGAAAAGAGCATGAGGTTCTTCATTTTTTTTCTGCAAGACGATACAAGAAAATTCTTTTCCGCTAATAAAATCTTCGATAAGGACTTCATCATCATGAATATCAGCATGAATAAAAAATTCTTCATCAGTATTACTATCTAGATAGTTCATTAAAGAATATGCATCACAAAAATTATTACCATCGATACTAACAGGGAATTCAAATTCGATTTTTTCAGTTATATTCTGTTTTAAAAATTCATATTTATCTTTCGAGGTGAGTGTATCCCAGAATTTTTTTTTTAATTTTAAAATTCCAAAACCAGTATCAATAGCTTTTTCTAAATCTTCGGCATTATGAGCGATACTAACCCCAATAGAAGAACCTTGATTTGCACTTTTAACGACGAAAGGAAAATTAAATTCATTGGTAATTTCATTAAGGTATAGATTTCTATTTTTTAACCATTTATCACGGAAGAGGAATTTATATTTATTTGTTTTATAACCATAATTTTTCATCAGCTCTTTTTGGATAAATTTGCTCATTCCGAGTGCTGAACCGAGGACTTTCGACCCAGTGTAAGGAATATTCAACCATTCCAAGACACCTTGAATATGTCCATCTTCTCCATCTAAACCATGCAAAACTAAAAAAGCGACGTCGATTATATCCTTTAAATTTTCCATAGGAATTCTTTCTCCCATTTCTTCTTCTTGAGATGGATAAAAATCTTTGATGCTACCTTTGTAGATAAATTCCCATTTCAATTTAAAAAATTCGTTTTTCTTAGTTATAAAAATAGGAACAGGGATATATAAGTTTCGATCTAAATTATCATAAACAGTACGTCCCCCCGCAAATGATACTTCCCTTTCTTTTGATCTTCCTCCAAAAAAAACACCGATTTTTAATTTCGTCATTTTTGCAAACTTTACTTTACTTATAGCAATTTTTTGAAGAATAACAGATTATAACATCCTTTTTTTTAGCTCTACATAGCGCCGTTTATCTAAAAATTAAAAACGAAAAAAATAAGTTTAATTTTACTTGATTAATTCATTTTTGTGTCCGATGCTCTCGGCATGAACAAGAAAAATGTGTTCCTCAATTTATTGAGTATTTATGGGATGACGTTTGCCCAAGGTATAAGGAATACCGAAAATCAAAAGTTAGATTATAACGATGTAATAATTAATGTTGATACAGAGCAATTACTAAAGCACGACGAGATGAATGTGTTTTGTGAAGATTGTTCATAGACATGAAAAATTTTGATTTTTTTGTATTAGCCTTAGGTATTTGTAATTTATTTCCTTCTTGTAATTCTCGAAATTATTTAGCTGCAAATTATTCCAATGATGAAAAGTTTAGAGGTGTTCAAAATATAACAATCAAAAATGGACCTGGTAATATTACAGTTCAACCTACAGCAGATGCTAATAACGATGAAACGATATTAGAATTAGAGGGTGAAGAGAGAGATGAGGTGAATGTTAAGCAAGAAGGTTCCACACTTTTTGTGACGAGGCCAGGTAATCCTAATGAGGTATTATTTTATGCACCAAAACCTATAAATATAACGTTATACATTGCTCCTACTGTTAACTCTTTACAATGTAAAATGGGACGTGGAAAATTTTCAATGGATAATTTTATTGGGAATTTGAATTTGGAAGGGGGTATTAGTGATATTTTTTTGAGAGATATTACAGGGTATATTAACTTAGACACAGGGAAATCCAAATTTAATATCGAAAATATAACCGGAAATATAGATATACACTCTGGACCTATAGAACAAGGAAATTTTCAAAGAATATCAGGTAATGTCAACATAAGAGCCTCTCAATTTAATTTAGTTCTTTTTGAGATATTCGGAAATATTAATCTAAGAGGTGCTGGGTTGTTGAATTATACAATGTTGACTAAACCAAATTTCCCAATATTTATAACGTTTAAAGGGAAAAATGTTTTTTGCAATGTTTATTTATCTAACGCTTTTCGCTGTATTGATAATACAATAAAAGGACGTCATAATAATATCTTTTCTATTTTTCCATACGTCTCGGGTATAAGAGCGATAGGTGATGTAAACTTTTGTGGAAATCTGCATGATAGTACATTGCAAATTCAAAATGTAAATTAATTTTTACTTGATTATTTTTTAATTTCTTGCATCTCTTGGTTTGAATAAGGATTATTTATTCAACATTATCTTCACTGTTCGATAGTCACTATCCTTTTCCTATTTAAAATTTGATACGACTTTTAGTTGAGTAAAAACAACTTCAACGTAATAGCAATTGCATTTCTTGTTTATTCACTTTATTGCCCGTTAAAACGATCATGTACGATTTATTCGTTAAGATATCCAACTCTGTGTTTAAAATTTATAGTTAACATCATAATCTGCATAAATCATTTTTTTATTATAACATCCTTGTTTTTTTGTTAGTTAAAAATTGTCAAATACTATCATCAGCGTCAATATTTTTCCTCTTCAGAAAGCTCATGAGTTTTACACATTATGAGTCTATATGAAAAACTTTAAGATTTTTCTATTAAAATATTTTAAAATTTTATCAACAAAAAAGTTATCCACATTTTATAAAAATAGGTCATAATAGACTGACAGATGAGAGGTTTGGTGAAAACGTAAAAAATTAAAATGTGGATAACTTTTAGAGACCTTCAAAAAATGTGGATAACTTTTTCAAAAATGTGGATAACTTAACAAAAAAATGTGGATAACTTTCCGTTTTTGCGCCCCGGCCGGCCCCGAAAATCCGCCGGCAATTGAAGGCTTTTGCACGTTTTTGTGGCAAAAAAATAAAAAAATGAAATTTTGATATATTTTTATTATTATAATAATAAAAAAAATTTTTTCTTCTTATAAGGGGGGTTTGGGGGGAAATTTCTTCTTTTTACATCTTGCAAAAAATGTGGATAACTTAGTTAAAAATGGTATTTTTTCATTTCGTATCAAATGTTGATTTTGTAACGTATATTTTTGTTTTATAGGATTTAGGTTATGATAAGTTCTTTTATCACATGGATCCCCGCTGTTGGGCTATTTCTGCTCATAGTGGCCTTATTATTGGCTCAGTGGGTTTTGAAAAAAGATGTAGGAGAAAGTAAAATGGCACATATCTCCAAGTTGATAGCGTCGGGAGCTATGGAATTTTTAAAATCTGTTTACTCTCGTCTCGCTATCTTCATCATCTGCATTGCCGCTATACTTTTTTATCTCAACAGAAATGGGGAAAATTTAGCTTTACCTACCATCGCTTTAACTTTTATCCTCGGTGCTGTATTTTCAGCCTTATCTGGATGGTGTGGAATGTTTATTGCAACAAAAGCTAATGTTCGTACTACAAACGCCGCTAGACGAAGTCTTAAGGAGGCTTTTAACGTCTCTTTCTCTGGTGGAAGCGTCATGGGAATAAGTGTTGCTGGTTTTGCAATCTTAGGATTGGGAAGTCTTGTTTGTTTATTTTTTAAAAAATTCAATATCCTTGGTCTTGATATCAATCAGTATGCTAATGTTCATCTTGTTCAAATAATTCTCGAAACAATAACTGGTTTTGCTTTGGGTGCAGAGAGTGTGGCTTTATTTGCTAGAGTTGCTGGTGGTATTTATACTAAAGCTGCTGATGTTGGAGCTGACTTGGTTGGTAAAATAGAAAAAGATATTCCTGAAGACGATCCTCGTAATCCTGCTACCATCGCTGATAACGTCGGGGATAATGTTGGTGATATAGCTGGTATGGGTGCGGACCTTTTCGGTTCTTATGTTTCAACGATTTTAGCTGCAATGCTTTTGGGAAGCGAAGTTGTCTTTATTGGTTCTTCGAAAATAAGCGGAATCATGCCTGTTATCTTTCCTCTTGTTTTTTGTTGTGCTGGAACTATTATTTCTGTTTTAACTGGTTTTGCTATCAACATTTTTACTGGAAAGCAAATTCAAAAATCTATTAACGTTGGTTTGATCGTTGCAACTATAATTTCCGCTGGTATTGGTTGGATTTTATGTTCTTCTCTTTTCCCTGATACTTTGATGATGAGAGGAAAAGTTTTTGCTAGCTGTGCTATAGCTGAATCTATAATCGTAGGTCTTATTGTTGGTTTTTTAGTTGGTATTATCACTCAGTTTTACACGAGTAAAGGTAAACAACCTGTAGACTTTATCATTGCTCAATCTAAAACAGGACATGCAACAAATATTATCGCCGGTTTATGCGTTGGTATGCGTTCTACTGCTTTACCAATGATTCTTTTTGCTGCAGGAATATTTTTATCTTACTCTTTTGCTGGTTTCTATGGGGTCGCTATGGCTGCCGTTGGTATGATGTCGACTATGATGTTACAAATGGCTATCGATGGTTTTGGTCCTATTGCTGATAACGCTGGAGGTATTGCTGAAATGAGTGGTTTAGATGAAAGTGTGAGAGAAAATACAGATATCCTCGATACCATTGGTAATACTACCGCTGCAACAGGAAAAGGTTTTGCTATCGCTTCTGCTGCTTTAACCTCCTTAGCTTTGTTCGCTGCTTATGTTAAGATCACTGGCATTGCAACTATCGATATCTATAAAGCACCTGTGCTCGCTGGACTTTTCTGTGGAGCTATGATTCCTTTTGTTTTCTCTGCTATGACTATCAGTTCTGTTGGGCAAGCTGCTATGACCATGGTTGAAGAAGTGAGAAGACAATTTAGAGAAATTAAAGGTATAATGTCGGGAGAAGGAACTCCTGAATATGAAAAATGTATTGCTATTTCAACAAAAGCTGCATTAAAAGGTATGATGATTCCTGGTATCCTTGCTATCGCTTGCCCTATCTGTGTTGGTTTTATTTTTGGTGCTGAAGTTTTAGGTGGTTTTCTCGCTGGGATAACGGTCTCTGGTGTGTTGATGGCTATGTTCCAATCTAATGCTGGAGGTGCGTGGGATAACGCTAAGAAAAGTTTTGAAAAAGGTGTCTTAATCGATGGTGAGATGTTTTATAAAAAATCTGAACCTCATAAAGCTTCTGTGACTGGAGATACTGTCGGGGATCCTCTTAAAGATACCTCTGGACCTTCTATGAACATTTTGATTAAATTATCTTCTATCGTCGCACTTATTATTGCACCTTTTATTTAAAAAATTAAACGTCTACCCCGTCTCAAAGGGGGATATATAAGCCTTCTAATAAAAACTTTGTTTTAAAATTTTTCCACACTGAAGATACAAATATGACTTCTTTGAAAAGAGAATTTTGAGTAGTCTATCCCCCCAAGATAAGGGGAAAAATACTATTTCAGACGACCCACGGGGTAGTAATCCGAACTTTTCTTTAGTAGTGGTAAATTTTTTTATATTTATAGCGTTTACGTATAAAATATTTTTATGAAAATAAAAAATGTATTATTGGTGATGTTGCCTACAGCTGTTTCTTCATGTGTGATTGAAAAACCTGTTGATTGTAGATGCAAGAAGATAGATTATCCTGATGAAAATCTAAAAAAACAGTTAGAAGATATTAAAACAAATTTCGAAAAGGCTAGTAATGGAAATCTTTCAGATTTTATAAAGTTCGAAGAACAGATAATAGATAAAGTCAAAAAAGAAGACAATCGTATTAAGGATGAGAGCGGTAAACAGTTTACTAAATCTTTAAAGGATGAAAATACCTTGAATGATTTAAAAAATAAGTTCGGAAATTTAGGGACTGCGATGTTTTTGGATTCTAATTTAAAGTTTTTCTTAAATCCTGTATATCAGGAAACAAATCGGAAAACGAATTTTGTGAATGATTTCTTTAACAAACGTGATGAAATAAATAACAAAATTAATTCTGTTGCATGTAAGGATATAAAGGTTTCGCTTTTTGATGTTAAAAATTTAAAATTTGACGATTTATCTAAGATTTTTGATTTTGATTATAAATGTCAGGATTTGAATGAATGGTTTAAGTTGGTTTCTCTTTTCGGATATTACTCTGTTGAAAATTTATTATTGCCTGTTGAATTTAAAGACGATAACGGAAATAACATCGGTAAAGGTTTCGTTTGTGATGGTTTAAATTGTATTCAGTGGGGACTTCTTTTTGAAAAGAATGTAAGTGAAGAGCGTCAAGAAAAATGTTTTAATACAATGAAGGAAATCTTTAAGAATGTTGTTTTGAAAGATAACACTATTATTTCTAAAAAGATTAGATTCTTCTGTAATGAAAAATCTATTTGGGATAAATTGTCTGCTTTTTATAAAGAAAGTACAGACGAAATGTTTTTTCTTGATAAACTTAAGGATTATTCTAAATGGTTTTGCCACTGCTGTTGTTATAACGATATTACCGATGAAAGATTTTTAAATTTTGGCTTTCCTTGTGTAGGCTTTGCTCAAAGAAATGGTTTATATTGTTGTAATTTTAGTGGTTCTTTAAAAAAATCAGCTACTACTGTCTAATTCTTTCTTAAGACTCGACTTAGAGTCGTCTTTTGTTTAATTTCTATCTAGTTTTATATAAAAATTTTCTTTCATTAAAACACAAACTTTGACAGTTCAATTAGGATAACTAAAATACCAAATAAAACACATAGCTTATCACCAAAATCCATTTGTCGTTTTAATTTTTTTTTCAATAGGTAATAAGGAATAAAGATAACAAATACTGTCGCTATCATCCCACCGAACGAGAGTATGTTGATAAAGGCATTGGGAATCGCGATACACAAAACAATAGGAATAATACAAACAATAGCACTTGCTACAACCCTTGATTGAGAGATAGTCTCTTCTATAGATTTTTTCAAACCCAATCCTATACCAATGGTCGACGTTATGATAGCAAATAAACTCAATATTTTGAAAAATATTTCCATATACATGTTCTACACCATCTTGTAGGCGCATTGATTCTATTGGTTATAGAGTTATTGTGGGGTATTTTTATAGCCGTGGAAAATATAAACATGTCATTATGTTTTAAGACAATAGACTTATTGCGCAACAATAGGTTTATTGTTGAGAGAGTAAGTACGCAAGTAACATCTTCTCTTTTAGATTATACCTCGTTGTTGGACAAGGTAGATTTCCATCCTGCCACTGTTTTGGGCAAGCTCCTGCACAAGTAGGAAATATCTTACATTTTCTACATGGAGAATCAGCGTCGGTAATCTTTTTAAATTTTTCAAACACATCTCTCGCTCTACATACTCCCATTTCTAAATCACCAATCTGATATTTATGTAAACCATTCTCTATATACGCATCAACTAAACCCACCTCGGAGCAAGGAAATAGATTGCCTTCAGGATCGGACATTATCGCATGTTCACTAGTATACAAACAACCATATTTTCGTTTTGGCAAAGGTTTCACTCTAAAACCTAGTTCTATCAACTTCGACATTGCCTGGATCTCCAAGTTAGCAAATTCTTCTTGTTCTATAGCTTTTTCTCCTGCATCATTACCCCAATCATGAATAGGCGCAAGGTAAACAAAAAGATTTTTATATCTTTCCAAATGATCTGCATGTAAAATATCTATCAAATGAAAAATCGCCTCGCTATTCCTCATATCGACATTACATCTCAATGTTACTTCAACTTCAGGATTATTTTCAACAATTTTCAAAAGACCTTTAAAGTTATTATACACGTCATCAAAAGTTCCTTGTTTCCCTTTCAGACAACGTCGTGCATTATGTTCTTCTGCGTTACCATCTATTGTTATTCCCCAAAAATTGATCTTGCATTTTTTTACACAAATATTGGCACGCTCCTCTGTTAATAAAGAAGCATTAGTTGCAATATGAGATACATATTTAACATTTTCTTCTTTACAAAGTTGTATCAATCTTGGAGCTAAACTTTCAATAACATCCAAAGCCAATATAGGTTCTCCTCCAAACCACCCTAAAAACAACTCTTCAAATTTTTTTGTTTGTAATTTCGTTTTAATATCTTCAAAAATACGATCTTGATTTTCTTTTGACAGTTTTACATTTTTATGATTTTGTCCACAATAATCACATCCAAAATTACAAGTTCCACTTACCATCACCACATATCTCAACGTCCTATTTACAAGAGTTTTATTCTCTTCTAAAATTTCTTTAAACTCATCTACAGTATCGTTAACTAAAAAATCTTCCACGAAAGCTTGAGGTATTTTCTCAAGAGAGTTTCCATTTTGCAAAATCACGTTAATCTCTTCCCAAAAGACTTTTGAAACAATAGAGAGCTTACTATTCTTAGAATTAAAAATTGCTACTAAATCCTTATTATCTTTACAAAACTCAACAGTTTCGACAAAATTCGATATTTTCAACATTTTATTTATAAACACAAATCACAAAGATCATGTATTCTCGCAAATACACATTCTTTGTTCATGCCGAGAGCGTGAGATACAAAAAAGAATAAATCAAGAAAATATCAACTTATTTTTTATTACTTATCAATTCATAAACTTTATCCATCGCATCTTCCGCTTTAACTAAAATATCTGGAGTTAGTCGAGCAGGATCTTTTGTTGGATCAGGACGGTAAAATTTTTTAAAAGTCGTATGGAAGACCACGTGTGAATTAGGCAAAGAAAAATCTCCTGTACAATCACCAAAACTTTCCGGTGAATTGCCTGGGACCTCTCCTATGACAGTCGCTAAATTATTGTCGGAAAAATAGTATGCAAATATTAATCCACTACTGAAAGTTAAATTAGAAGTCAAAATATAAAAGTTACCATCAAAAAGATTGTCCTTCGACATCCAATTTTTGAGTGCTTCTTCGTTTATTTCCTCTTTATTATTTATTATTTTATTTCCATTTCGAACTTCACTTCTTCCACCTAACTTTTTACAATTTGGATATTTTTTTAAGTACTTTATAAAATAATTTATAACACAACTATTTCCACCCCTGTTACGCCTCAAATCAACTACGATATTGTTTATGTTATCTTTTGCAACATCGACAAAGAAACCGTCAATCATAGGTGCGTAATCGGTTCTACAATCGTCCATCTTAAAAATTCCCAAATCATTTTCTTCATCAATGACGTACGACACTGGCGGAGCAGCAGTAAAATGCTTTTTTCTAAAAATTCTAAAAAATTGTTCCTTAACAATACCTTTATCTGTGTTAAAAGTTATCTCAACAGGCTTTGTCACATCAACACCCGATCGTGCTAAAATATCAGCGCTTAAACATTTAGACCTTTCAAAGAAAATAGCATGAGCCCATTCTTCAATTTCATAAGACCAGTGTTGTTTGAAATTTTCATACAATTCAGAAATCTTGACCCCGTTAACTTCCATTATCTCCGCGTCTTTAAATCTTCCACTATCACAGAAAATTTTATTACCTATATTACGAGTCTGAAAAGGTAGTTGTTTACAATTTAAAAACTTAGGACAATAAGTAACAGAGTGTGCGTCATGTAATTTTTTTAGGATACGAGAAAGTATTTTCCAAACTTCTATAGTACTCGTATGATCTTGCAAATTTGCAATTTCAACATCTCTCTGCTGCAAAACTTCTTGAGGTACTTCCTTGATACAACTCATGTGGTGTTGTTTGACTTTATTAATCGCAAAGTCGATATCTTCTATAACTTGTTGTTTCGTAAAAAATTCATTTTTTTTACTCTGGAGCAGTTTGACAGTCTTTGTCTTTCTTGTTGTCGATGTTTTATGTTTTATAACAATTCCAATGGAAGTTAAAAGTAATAAAGTAAAAGAGCCTAAGACTTGTTTACTGATTTTCATAATAATAGTTTTAAAAAAGTTTTTTTCTATTAACAATTTTTAGATATAAATAAGCAATTAAAATTCCGCAGAGATGGACGAGATGAGCGACATTATCACCAGGATTGGACTGGAAGCTAGCGTGTAATTCATACAAACCATAAAAGACGACAAAATATCGAGCTTCGACAGGAATAGGAAATAACAATAAACCTATTTTTGTATGTGGAAATAGGAAAGCGAAAGCTCCCAAGAGTCCAAAGATAGCTCCAGAAGCTCCAACAATAGGAACATCAAATTTTAACGAACATATGTGTTTTAAAATAGCAATACTTTTATCTACCAATGCAGGGTTTGTAGCATCATGAGAGAAATCGTAAATGAACTCATAATATGCATTGTACATCAACTCGTAATGATTTTTCAGAAAATTGCTAAAGAGTTCAGGTGTAGGATTTAAAATGTATTGATTATAAAAATCCAAATTAGCATTTCCGAAATACAGGTATACAAGATATAAAATCGAAGCACCGATTCCTGCTGTAAGGTAAAGACCAGTAAATTTTTTCGATGATAAGGTATTTTCTAAAATAGGTCCAAAAGTACACAACGTAAGCATGTTACTAAAGAGATGTGAAAAGTTAGCATGGACGAAGAGATGTGTTAAAATTTGGTACGGTCTAAAATAATTTGAGTGTAGATCTCGCAGCCCAAAAATACGGATGAGATCTATATGCAAGAAACTCGTCACCAGGTAAACACACAGATTGATGATGAGAATTTTTTTGACGACAGGACTTAACTTAAACATTTTATTTTGGTCTTTTTTATGAGCGATTTACTACTTTATTATAATATAAAGTTTAGCCGTGTTTGATAAGTTAAATGAAATCTATAAAGAATACGAAACTCTCCGCGATAAATTGATGCAGCCGGAAGTTGTTGTTGATTTTGCGTTATATTCGGAGTTGAATAAGTCTTTAAAAAAAATAGAACCTATCGTCGTCGTTTATGAAAATTTCATGAAGAAATCGAAACAGCTTGAAGATGATAAGGTTTTATTAAATCAAGAGAAAGATGATGAGATCCGTGCGATGGTTAAAGAAGATATCTTCGCATTGGAAGAGGAGTTGAAGGTTATGGAGGAAGAGTTGAAAGGTTTATTAGTTCCTAAAGATCCCAATGATGATAAAAATGCGATTTTGGAATTGCGAGCAGGAACGGGAGGAGATGAGGCAGGAATTTTTGTAGGAGATGTTTTTAGAATGTATTGTCGTTATGCAGAGAAGATGAAGTGGAAGGTTAGTGTCGTAGAAAGTGTGGAAAGTGGTTCTGGAGGATATAAAGAAATCGTTTGTAATATAACGGGGGATGAAGTGTATGGAAAATTAAAATTCGAATCCGGTGTCCATCGTGTACAAAGAGTACCTGCAACAGAGACGCAAGGACGTATTCATACCTCAGCAATAAGTATTGTCGTTTTACCTGAAGTCGATGATGTAGATATAGACCTCAATATGAACGATATACGTAAAGATACTTTCTGTTCTTCTGGTGCCGGGGGACAATCTGTTAATACAACTTATTCCGCTATTCGTTTAACGCATATCCCTACAGGAATTGTAATCTCCTGTCAGGATGAGAAATCACAGCTGAAAAATAAGGATAAAGCCCTGCATATAAAGGTATACATATTGACATAATTATGTATATGAAATATAATTTTTGTTGAAATAACATA
>CAMEYY010000002.1 GCA_945947725.1 uncultured Cytophagales bacterium
ATTGGCAAAATTTTATATCTTTTAACAATAATCCAAATAAGGTATTATCTTATTTAAGGTCTCCTCTTTTAATAATTTTTCCTTTTTTAAAACTTCAACGTCTGTTATTTTTTCAAACCTTCTATAATTACAGATACTTTTTACATCTTCGAAACCTAGGTATGGATGTTTTAATAAAACCTTGAACTCATCACTATTTATCTTCAATTTCTTAGGAATAAAATTTTTATCTACAAAAGTATATTCTTCTAAAATCTTCAACGTTTGCTCGTCGATATTTTTAACTTCTCTCACTTGTTCCAATGCAACAAATCCCCCAAGCTGATCACGATATTTGAGGATGTTGTTTTTATAAATTCCTAATTTTGTAAGATCTTCTTCCTTCACAAAGTTGAGATCTTGTTTATGTGTGTTGAGAAAATTTTGGAACTGCTCCTGCAAAGTCGTATCATCGATAGTTATTTTGGTATTCTTTTGAATGAAATCAAAATAGAAATGTTTTGTTAAGATGAAAAATAAAATTATAATCGACAGTATAGCAGCACCTTTTGTTTCGGAATTACTGAATTTTAGTGACATAAGGTTTTATTTTGCATCACAAGTTTTATATAAAAAATGAAATATTTTGCAATCTTTACGACTTTATTATTCTCTTCGCAAACTTTCGCTGAGACATCAAGAATAGAAAACTTAAAACAACTTTATGAATCAAAAAATTTTCAACAAGCCCAAGAAATTATTCACGAAATCCTAAACTCAAACGAAAAACAAAATATCAATCCTGACGAAGAAAATTTCCCTACTCAACAAGATATTACCGATGAAAATCAATCTGAAAATATCTCACAAACTGACGAAGAAGAACAACTTTTTGCCCTTTTCTTTGATGGGTTAATTCTTATCGAACAAAATGAATACGCAAAAGCAGAAGAATCTTTTTCTAAAATCGTTGAACTAAAAAATGATTGGGAACAAATATCGGAAGTCTATTATTGGTTGGCTCAAGTTTCTTTTTTACAAAAAAAGTTTTCACAAGGTATAGAATTTTTAAAAACTATAGACCCAGAAAAAATTTCATACGAAGAAATCAATAATATAATTCAAAATTTTCTTTCTGGTGAGATTGATGATATCGAACTAAATCGTTGTGTATGTAAAAATCCTGATAATGATTTCATTGTTGAAAAATGGCTAGATCGACAAAGACAATCTTCTTTCGCTGATCAATACATGTGGCTTATAAATTATTTTTTACATAATGATAAATATCACAAATACAAAAAATCTTTTTGCAATAAGGTAAAGATTAAGAAAAAAGGAAAATATAACATCGCAATATTATTACCTCTCGATTTGGACAATAGTCCTAAAAATTCGCATTCCTATGATTTTTATAATTTGTTTTCGATGGCTCTCAAAGATTTCTCAGATAAAGACAAATTTGCTATTCATTTTTACGACACAAAAAAAAATACCGACTCACTCAAGGAGATATTAGCTTTGGAGGAACTAAAAAATATGGACGTTATCATAAACACGTCGAAAAAAAATCTTGACGAGGTATCACAATTCTCCAAAGATAATGAAATCCTTCTTTACGATTTCTCTACTAAAAATTTACACGCTATAAACGATAACGACTTTGCGTTTTTAACTCAAACCTCGCAAGAAACTTATAACCTCGGAGCTGCAAAACTTATTTTGGAAGAAATACAAAAAAGTCAGGGTAATCAAAACGTTACTATCGTTCATCTCGCCGAAGATAATAATGCAGAAATTTTTATAAATTACCTGAACTTCCATCATGCAAAAGTGAATGATATTCCTTTAACTCAAGAAGATTTGAAAAATGTTTTGTATCAAGTTAGAGTCAATCTGAACACGATAAAAAAGGAAAAAGCAAAAAAATTAAAAGCTCAACAATTATTAGAAGAACAAAAGACGTCGGAAGAAGAACAAAGTGTTATCATCGAAGAAAATAAGGAAGAAGAAAAGGAAACGGAAAAATTAGAGATAATAAAAATTTTGGAAGATAGTAACTATATTTTCGTCGGTTCTCCTAATATGGTTTTGATGGGGAATGTCATTGGTATAACAGAACAGCTCAATATCTCGCCAAAAATTTTCTGTGATTATGAATTATTAAATACTAATCTCGCTGAAGAAATTTTTCATAGAGAAAATATTTTCTATCTTACGTCAAATGATTTCGGTTACGATGATATATGCTTCTTGAATTTCAAAAGTCAATATTTCGACCAGTTTAAAAAGTATCCTACCTTGAAAATGTTTTTTAATTATAATGCCTTTCAAAATATTTTAGACAACATATTGCAAAACAAAATAGGAATCTTCCACGACAAACAAAAGATAAGCGTTATCTCTTTCTAAAGTTTACAACAAAGAGCTTGAGACAATTGATTTCGTAAATTTCTATCATTCAAATCTTTTTCAAAACAATCAAGATTAAAAACTTCTCCAAGATGTATAATGTTGGGGCTAACAAAAAAAGTCATTCCTTCCGACTGATAAACTTGAAAACAATCACGATGAGATTTTATTTGTTCTATTGTTTTTTTATCACGAACGATCTCTGAAGTTTTTACAACAAAATCAGAATTTTCAACATAATCTTTGTCGCGTAAAAAAGTTAGTAAAGAATCTTGATCTTCTATAGGATCTTGAAAAGTGCATTTCAGCCCAAAGTTAATTGTTTTAATGTTATCTAAAAATGTAATTGTAGCTTTTTTAAAAGTCATAGTTTTGTGAGCGAACTGTATTGTATTCGGCGTCCCAATGAAATTAAAAATTTTAACATTTTTCTTTTTCAGATTTTCTAAAGCTTGCGTAGTTGAAGTATCATTGATGTATTCAGAACTTAAAGTTTCAAAAGTGGTCTTATAATCTTTTACGTTAAGGACGTCTAAAATATCGATAGAACTTGTCAACAAATAAGCTGCTGCGCTATTCAAAAATTTACTACGTAGAGCATAATAAGTCATTTGCATTTTGTAGAGAGGAGAATGGATAGTTATGAACATATCGAAGGAGACATTAGGAGTTTTAAAATTTTCTAACAGCTGATCTAAAAAGAAAAGAGACATTTTCCCTCCATAACTTTCACCGATGAAAATAACATGGACATTTACATTTTTATTTAGCTCTTTTAATTTCTTTATTTGGAGATCTAACTGATTTCGCAGGATGAAATATTGAGTTTGAAAAGTTTCATTATCTCTATTATCTGGAGAAAAATTTCCCCATCGTGAGAATATTTTTGTTACGACAGACACTTTATCTTCTTCACATTTAAATTTTCCGATGATAATATCTTTTAATGTTTTCGCAATTTTAGGAGAATATGGATCTACATCTTGAATTTTAAAACCTGGGACCAAACAAATTAAATAAGCGTCTTTAATATTTCTTGAGAATCTAGGTTGATAACAACATTCAGATAAATTTTGATGATTATGAGTTTCTGTATTAAAAGCTTTGCTGAGTTCGAAATTGACTTTTTCATAAAATCTTTGCGACTGTGGATTATCACCAAAAACGAAACCTAATTCATCTTCATTTTTACTCGAAGATAAATTTTTATGTTCATTGTCACATGAGCACAAAAGTGCCGCAATAATAAAAATGTGAAATAGAGTTTTTTTTAACAAAGCATATAAATTTTTATATGGGTTTTGAGTATGCAGCATCATAATGGCCATAGGATACGACAGAAAAACATTTTTTCTCGCATAAAAAATTTCATTTCTTTCGACGATTTGTTCAGCGATGGAATTCCATTGAAGTATGTCTCTCTTGTGTTATTCGGTTTTTTATTAGGAATAGTGTACATCTTCAACAGTTATAACAGTAGTTATCTTATGAATGAAGAAAATAAACTCAACGATGAACTTTTAACTTTAAAGACAGAGTACATGGTTTTAAAATCAGATTTCGATACATTGAAATTGCAATCGAATGTTATTAATCAAGGAGATGATTTAGGATTAAAAAAGAGTAATGTTCCTCCAAAAACTTTACATTTAGAAAAATGAAAAATTCCTTATATTCACGAGCCAAATTGGTGAGTTTATTTATAGTTGTATTTTCTTTTTACATCGTAGCAAAGATCATCAACATTCAATTCGTCAACAAGAGTAAATGGGATAAGTTATTACATGAAAAATTTTTTGTTATCAAAGAAATTCCAGCTACACGAGGTAATATTTTATCGGATAGTGGAGATCTTTTAGCAACTTCTCTTCCTTTTTACGAGATAGCTTTCGATCCTACCGTCGTCGACGAAAAAGTTTTTTTAGAAAATATAAACGACTTATCAGAAAAATTTAGCACTTTCTTTAAAACACACGACAGAGCTTATTATAATAACCTTTTTATCTCGGCGCGAAAACAAAACAAAAAATATATTCGAATTAAGGAACGTTTGATAAATCATAATGAAAAAAATGAAATTCTCTCTTGGCCTATTTTCAAGCTTGGTAAATATCGTGGAGGTTTGATTTTGGAAAAACAGACGAAACGTTTTTATCCTTTCAAAAGTTTAGCTCGACGAACAATAGGTTATGTGCGTGAAGATAGAAAAGTTGGACTAGAAAAATGTTTTGATACAGTATTATCTGGGACGAATGGAGAAGCTTTATTTCAAAAAATCATTGGTAATAATTATAAAATCATCAACAATGAAGCAAATCAAAAACCTATTGATGGACTAGATATCGTCACAACTTTGAATGTCAATTTACAAGATATTGCTCACAGTAGTTTGTTAAAAATTTTAAAAGAATGTCAAGGTAATTATGGAGTGGTGATCATCATGGATGTTAAGACAGGGCATGTGAAAGCAATAGTTAATTTGGAGAGAGGAGAAGATGGACAATATCGAGAATCGTATAATTATGCGATAGGAAATCTAGGATGTGTAGAACCGGGTTCTGTCATGAAAACAGTTTCGATGTTAGCTTTGTTCGAGGAAAGTGAAATAAGTTTTGAAGATAAAGTTGATACAGGAAAAGGTTCTTATAAATTCCATGGTTTGGTAATGCATGATGTGAATCCTCTAGGTTATGGTGTTATCGATTTAAAGACAGCTTTTGAAAAATCATCTAATATTGGAATCGCAAAAGTTATGAGAGAAAAATTTCAAAACGACCCAAATCTATTTTTGCAATATTTCCACAAACTCAAATTAGATGAACCTTTAAATTCGGGGATAAGTGGTGAAGGTCAACCTTTCCTTAATAATCCAAAACTCAAGACTTGGTCTAAAGATTCCTTACCTTGGATGTCTATCGGTTATCAGATGCGAATGTCTCCTCTACAGATTTTAACTTTTTACAATGCCATCGCAAATAATGGAGTCATGCTCAAACCTATGTTTGTCTCTGAAGTGAAGAAAGGATTGACGACAGTTAAAAAATTTTCTCCTGAAGTTTTATGTGAAGAGATCTGTTCGCAAGAAACGTTAAAGAAAATAAAAATCTTACTGGAAGGGGTTGTTCAAAACGGTACAGCACAAAAGTATAAACATGGTTTTTATCAGATTGCTGGAAAATCTGGTACTGCAAACAAATTGAAAAACGGAATGTATACTTCTGATACTCTTGTTAATTTTGCGGGATATTTTCCTAGTGACAACCCTATTTATAGTTGTATCGTTGTTGTTGATGAACCTAAAGGTGATGATTACCATTTTGGAAGTCAGGTAGGTGCTCCTGTATTAAAAGCTATTGCTGATAATGTTGCTTCTATGGATATAAAAGCCTCTCCTCAAGAATATCCTCAGAAAACGATAATCAAAAATGGTACGACTTTTAAAGTGGAAAATTTATTAAATATCGCTGATGATTTAGATTTTGACATAGATGATTTCAAAAGTAACAACGCTAAATTTGTTCAAAAAACATCTCAAGGATGGAAAGAGATAAGTGTTGAAGACGAAAATAAAATTCCTAATCTATCTCGTATGGTTTTGAAAGATATTTTATCAATTTTGATGGCACGAGATATAAAATATGAGATACAAGGAAATATCTATGGTAAAGTTGTTTCTCAGTCTTTAAAACCTGGAACACGTGTGACAGAAGATGCTGTTTTGATAATAGAAATGAAATAAAAAATTATGGAAGAAGATTTTTTTTTAAAGTTAGAAAAAGATTTTTATAAAGTAGCTGAGAGATTAAAAGTTTATTCCTTAGCGATAATGCAGAAATTTGAAGACCCCGTTTTTGTTATGTCTTTCGAAAATTTAAATTTACCTTTCCCGAATTTGATAAGTTCTGGAGATATGAACAATGAAGCCAATTATTATGCAGCCTACATTGGTATTTTAAAAACAACGAAGATAATTGACAATCCAGCTTTATTTAAGGAACATTATAAAAATCCAGGAGCTTTCTGTTGCTTGATTTATGTCGATAGTAAAAAAAATAATAAAGTCATTTATATCCCTTATGAAAAAAAATAATGTCGCCTTAACTTTGTGTTTGCTTTGTGCTACATACTCTTGTGATGGTTGTATGGATGATGCAGAAATTGTTGAAAATACTAAACATGATTCTAGAGAAAATTATACAATCTGTAAAGATGCTTACGCTAATATTCGAAAAAAAATTGCAAATTGCTGGAATGTCACTTTTCAATCTGGACAACAACAATCTGAAAATGATATTTTAAAATCTATTGAAAATGCTTTACCTGAGAGTAGCAAGATTGATGGGAACTCAACTAAAGATTTCTTTTATGTAAATAACAATATCGTTTTGGAAAGTTTTTTACGTTGCTGCCTTCAAGAAAAAATCTGGGTTGAACTTTTAATAGAAACAATCTGTGCAGAATCCTCAGACAAAAAAAATTTACTTTTATCATCTTTTAAAACATATCTCGAAGATGGAGAAAAAGAAATTATTGGTATTTTAACAAAATTAGATAATGAATCAAACCAAGATATTTACTCTAAGAATTTTGACTTAAATAAAGCATTTAATGACGAAGTGTTGAAAAAAATTTTGCCAGAGATCATAAAAGAGAAGCCAGATTTAAAAAAATATGAAAATTTGCCAACGTATTTAGGGGTTGCTCAGATGTTGATGTGTGAGATTATGTCTGATGAGCTGCGTGAAAAAAAATTCGCCGAAAAATGGAATAAGTATTATAATGAAGAAAACTAAATAATTACTTTCTGTGTTAAATCATTAAGGTTTCAAGTTTTACAAAAATTTTAGAATTATAGATTTATATATGTCTTTGATATCAAAAATAAGGGACCATTCTAAACTATTAGTTGGGATTTTAGTCGTTACGATGTTAGGTTTCGCGGCAGAAGAACTTATCGTTTACCTAACAAGAAAAGATCAGATGAAAAGTCAAGAGGAACAAGTTATAGCACAAGTTGGAACTGAAAAAATTCCTTTAAACAAATTTCTCTACGAGGTCGACAGGATGAAATATAATTTCCAGGCTCATTACAAGTTTCCAATGCCTGATTTTTTTGTTCAGATGTACCAAGATAATATTTTAAACGATCTTATCGACGATATCATATATGAAAAAGTTCAAAATTATGGATTTAAAGTCGGGCAAGAAGAAATGATCGATTTAATTCAAGGTGAGCACGTTCATAAAGAGATAAAAGATTATTTTAAAGATCCTAATACTGGCGAATTTAGTAAGGAAAAATTATTAGAGAGGATGACGGAAATTGCACAAAATCCTGAACAACAAGCTGGGTGGAATAATTTCGAAAAGAGCATTGCTAAATTAAGATTAAAAGAAAAGGTTCAAAATTTTTTAAATTCGGTAGCATACTTAAACACTCTCGATTTGAAATGGGAATGGGATGTCGAGAAAACAAAAGTCGATGTTAAATATTTATTTTTTCCTTATGAAATCATCAAAGACGAAGACGTCAATGTCACAGAAGAAAAGTTGAAAAACTATTATCAAAAATATAAAAAACACTTCGAAAATAAGGAAGAAGTCAATTTTGTACATTATGTCGTTTTTGATTTTAAACAATCTGAAGTTGATCAACAAGAAGAAGAGCTGGCTTTAAATACTTTATTACAAAACTTTAAAGATTCTGAAGATCCTATCAATTTTGCTGAATCTAATACTGATGGACAATCTCAAGAGGTTTTAAAGAAATATGAAGACGAAAAAGATATTCCTGAGGAGTTGAAAAACATGAAGGTAGGAGAAGTAAAACTCGTTAAATCCAATAATGTTTTTGAAAAAAATAAAATTTATAAATTCATTAACAAGCAAGATTCTAAAAATAAAAAAACTTACGAATATGTCGTTCTTGAACAAGATAAAGTTTTTAGTGATGAGACAAAGAGAGATATTTTGAATTCAACGAAAGAAATTAAAAAATGTAAAACTATTGAACAGTTTGATAAATTTGCTGAAGATCATGGTTTAATATTAAAAACGGAGAAAGTCAAATGTACAGACACAACTATCGGCGAGTTTTCTAAAATCCGAGATTTTATTCATTGGGTATTTTTCAGAGGAGGAAATTCTTGTAAAGAGGTTTCTGATGCTTTTGAAACTGACAAAGGATTTTTAGTTGGTTTTGTTGAAAATAGTAAGAAGAAAGGTCCAAAACCTTTTGATGAAGTACGAGATGAAATTTTTAAAAAAGTTTTATTGAAAGAGAAATATAGAATTTTAAAAGAGAAAATCAGTTCTATAAAATTGGAGAAGTTGAGTGGTAGTTTTGACGGGAAAGTTATCTCTGGAGAAGCTAAAAATTTGGAATGTAAAGAACAACAACTCGGCGATAAAGTTTTTGTTAAGTATGCTTTGTTTAAGACGTTGAACATGGAGAAAGGAGAGACGTCGAGATTATTACGAGATGAGAAAGGATGTTTTATTTTGTCTTTACTCGATAAAAAATGTGCTCCTATTTTAGACGCTGAAGGGAAAAGAACTGCTGAATTTTTAACTTTCAGTGAAACAAAAAGAAAACAATTCGTCGATGATCTTAAGAAGATAGACGAAAAAGCTTTCCACTCTGATGAAGATGTTAAAATTTTCAAAAATGAAGTGCTATAAAAATATCAGTATTTTCAAAAAGGTATAAGATTAAAAAATCAAATGAAAAAAAAATTTTTACTTTCTGTTTTAGGTGTATTATGTTCTCATCAAGTATTTGGAGAGCAAACTAAAAAGTTAACAGATAAGGAATTTATCATAAAGAAAAATCGTAACGAGTCTTTGCAAGGTATTCAAAAACCAAAAAGTTTGATTATCAATTCCGATGATCAGAAATTTATTCCTTATGATTTTCGTTTTGATGATTTGAATTTTGAGGTCAAAGCTCTTCCAATTAATTTGAATTTGATAGATAAAGAGAAAAAAAATAGAAGGTTGAGGCATAATTTAATTCGTTTGGGTGCTGGTTGGAAAAATAAGGATCATGAGCCTATAAGTTTTGATCATGTTGCTGACGTTTTTTTGAAAAAGAAGATAGGAGATTTTTCTGGACATCTTATTTTTAGATCCAAAACACCTAAGGCTATTTATTTTAACGGCTGGAAAGAAATTGTACAATTTTTTACTGAATACTCTGGTGTAGATTTTTGTAAACCTTTTTTTGTTTTTAATCAAGGGTGGAAAAATTTTGAGAGACAAGAAGAAGGTTCAGTGAAAAAAATATTTAGTTCAAATTTAGATTTAGATTTCAAACTTGGTTGTCCTATTATCATTGAAAAGGGGGAATATAAGCCGGATTTGAGTTTTAGACATTCTAATTTTGCGTATAAAAAAGACGATAAAGAGCATACGTTTACTGAAAAAGAATTTGATTTGAATTTAGATTGCGGTTTTGAAGTTATTGATAATATCAAATTTTCTTGTGATGCTAAGGTTAAAAAATTGTATTACGATAAAAAAAGTAAAATTTACAATTTTAACGGACCTACTTTAAAAGAACTTGACGATGAAAGTGAAGTAACTTTTATAAAAACAATACCAAAAATAGGTTTTGTCTTTAATAATGTAGAAATTTCGCCAAAATTATGTTTTGATTACTGTTCTAATAAAAATTTCGTTAAATCGGATAATACAAATTTTGCATTGGGAGTTGATGTTGGATACGAGTTTAAGAATAAAGTTAATGTCAATCTTTTTATTAATGAGGGATTAAAACCGAATACTTTTCATAAAATTTATAAACATAATCGTTGGGGAGAACATCAAGCTATTGTTGCTTCAAATAATAAATGGGAGGTTGGTGTTAAAGCGAATACTCAGATCTTCTCAAATTTCAGATTTAATGCTGGATTAAAAATTAATAGTTATGATGTGTTGCCTCATTGGTGTAGTAAAGAATCTTTGAAATATATTGAGGATGTAAAACGTTATAAAGGAAATATTGGTGTTCTTTATGAGTTTGATCGTTGTACAATTTTAGTTAGTACTAGCTTTTCGAAGTTTCAACATGCAAAACAAGATCAAGAAGAATGTAGGCACACAAACAAATTCAAAACAAAATGTGATGTTTCTTACGACGTTACAGAGAGACTTTTGATGCATGCACAAGGTAGTATTTCAAATGTTTTATATTTTGTTTTCGGAGCTAATTATGTTTATTCTGATCTTTTAACATTTTTTGGTAATTGTGGAACGGATATTATAAGGAATGCAAAAGTTGTATTTGGAATATGCTTTACGCCAGATAAGTGGATTGAAAAAGATTTTAGTAATCAATTGGTGTAAAAAAAGTTGACTAACTAATAATTTATCTGTAGGTATTATGTATTAGATAAAAATTTTGTATGCCTGTACCAAAAAGACGTCATTCTTCAACTCGAAGAGATAAAAGGAGAACTCACGATAGTTTAAAAACTCCTTTGTTGCATGTTTGTCCTGTCTCTGGTATTTACCACAAACCTCATGTTGCATATTGGGTTGAAAATTGTTTGTACTATAAAGGGGTGAAGGTTGTTGATGACAATAAAAAGAAAAATGTAGAAGCTGAAGAAACAAAATAAATTTAGTTTTTTATTCATTTGAAATTTCAACGATATTATTCGTTTCATATTTTTGTTCCAAATTATCCATATAACAAGTTCCATTAAATTTTGCACCTTGTTCTGAAACTAGATTTTTAATATACATCTCACCTTTAACATTGGATCCATTTTTCAATTCTAAAGTACCCATAACTTTTACTTTTCCCTGGACAGATCCATAAATTTCGGCGTCTTGTGTATTGATTTCTCCTTTTAGGCTGCCCGTTTTCCCAATAATGACCTTACCTTGACAATTTATAATACCGTCGATTTTTCCGTCGAGACGAATATTTTTCATCGAGTCGATGTTCCCATTCAAATTAAAATCCTTTCCAATGATCGTGGTGTTATATAATCCTTCACTATTACCGTCTTTATTGTTTTTACTACGAAACATAAAAAAATATATAAACATGTGTTTTTTTGTTCTCGTAATTTTAGAATGAAATTATTGGGGTCGTTTGGTTTTGACAGCTCTACGACGATACAATTTGCATGTTGGTGTTGAAAATATTACCATTAACAAATTTTCAAAAAAATAAATGACAAAAAGTCGAACTTCTTGGCTAGCTTCAGAAGTTTATCCAACGAAGTTGTTCGTTTAGCTGCTTAATAACATTTGAGCGGTTACGATCTTTGTGCGGTTACTATTGGTTGCACTTAGGTTGTTATAAAATTCAATAGTTAAGTTCTCAGTATTTGACATGATGCTGAAAATGATTTCCATAATGTCTAGAATTTTTTTATAGGTTGGTGTTTTCCTGGAAAAATTCAAAATTGAATAAATAACTAAGCATGTAGATAGTTGTTGAATTGTAAGTTTGGACGAGGGTTCAATTCCCTCCGACTCCGCTACGCTTCATCTTCGGGAATTGCATTCTGGTCAATTCCATCTATTATCTTAATGACTTTAAATATATCCGACTCCGCTAACGCTTCATCTTCGGGAATTGGTCTTACAGACTTTAATTCTTTTTCTCCGACTCCGCTACGCTTCATCTTCGGGAATTGCATTCTGGTCAATTCCATCTATTATCTTAATGACTTTAAATATATCCGACTCCGCTAAAGCTTCGTCGTCGGAAATTGCATTCTGGTCAAGTCTCATCTTCAGTTTTCTTCGATGATCCTTGCTTGTCAGAGCAATTCTCTCCGTGAATAGAATGGATCTAATTCATCCACAACTTTTATCATAAGTCATTGTTTCCCAAATTTTTTAACTCTTAGCTCATTCCAACAATCTCCAAAATTAATCTTCATAGCGAGTTTTCATCTCTTATACTAGTGGTTATTCAAATTTCATCTTTCTAGTATAGATAAATAGGAATCCAAACGTTCTTTAATGTACGACGCAAAAAGTTTTTTCATAGGAGAGAGATCATGTTTTTCGTGATAGGCGTCAAATGCATTATAGTAAGAAACTCTATTTGTAAATTTTATGTCAATCGGTGGATATCCGAATTTCATAAGTTCAAGGTTGACAAGTAGTCTTCCGGTTCTGCCGTTACCGTCAATAAATGGATGTATTCCTTCAAATTCAATATGAAATCGTGCAAGTTTCCCTATTATTTCTTCTTTGCTTTCATTATAACTTTCAAGGAGTTGTTCCATTTTAGCTTGTATCAAATACGGTTGTACAGGTTCATGTTTAGCTCCCAAGATTTTTACAGGAACTCGCCTATAAACTCCTCTATCCTCTTTTTTGTCTACCAAAACCAAGTAATGAATTTGCTTGATAACACTTTCCGTTAAAGGAGCTTTATCTTTCACCAAACCACTTACAAACTCAAAAGCTTCCTTATGCCCGATGGCCTCCATATGTTCCTTGAGAGGTTTTTTATCAATCGTGAGTCCACGCAAAACCATGTCGGTTTCTCGGAGCGTCAGGGTACTTCCTTCTATTGCATTGGAATTATAAGTATATTCAACGATAAATTCTTCATTAAGACGTTCCATTTCACCTTGAGTAAGAGGTCTCTTGGAATCGAGCTCAAGCTTTTTTTCTTTTATTATATCTTCAATACTTTGCGCGGACTTATATCTGCTATCTTCTGGCTTTTTAGCATCAATCGGTATTTTCCAACCACGCCCTTTTTGATACGCACCATAAATTTTACCTTCCGAACACAAAACACGCACTCTGCGATCAGAAATACCCCATCTTTCAGCAACTTCTTTAACCGTTAAAAACATTTTACTCAATCATTATAAGACGATTATATCTAATTATCGGAACGATTTCAACACTATCGGAACAATACCATGCTGATTATCGGAATAATATGGAATATGTTTTTTTAAGATTTATAAAGCGACGACTTTTATAAAAACTTCAAAGTGAGTTTTTCACAGTGAAGAACAAATGTAAATAATGATACATATATGAAACGTATAGCCAATTATATATCCATCAGCAGAATACTAATGTCAATTTTCATGATAGGTATAAAAACGTTTTCTTTACCTTGATTTTGACTTATCTTGCATATTTTTATTCGATAACTTTACGCACTAAAAAGTTTCTAGTAATATTTTCATCAAATCCAAATTGTTTTTTTAATATTTCCTTTTCCTGAGTTTTATGATAGATCTAATTACAATGTGCCTAATGACTTGGGTGAAAGGTTTTTTGGTGAATATTTTATAAAAAGGTTAAATGTCGAAAAATATTATTCATCTATTACCTGATGCCGTTTGTAATCAAATTGCAGCGGGAGAAGTTATTCATAGGGCAGCTTCGGTAGTTAAGGAGTTACTAGATAATTCTGTTGATGCTCAGAGTACGAAGATAACGTTAGTTATTGAAGACAGCGGAAATTCTTTAATACAAGTTATCGATAACGGAATCGGGATGTCTGATGTTGACTTAAGAATGAGTTTGGAAAAACATGCTACGTCAAAAATAAAGTCTGGTGATGATCTTTTTAACATAATGACGATGGGATTTCGAGGAGAAGCTATCGCATCTATAGTATCTGTTTCTCAAACTGAAATAATCTCTTGTCAAGATGAAAATGACTTAGGATCTAAGTTAATTGTCGAAGGGTCTGTCGTTAAATCTCAAGAGCCTGTAGTTGCAGCGAAAGGTACGATATTTTCTGTGAAAAATCTTTTTTATAATATTCCTGTCAGAAGAAATTTTTTAAAATCTCCAAAAAGTGAAATGAGACATATCGTCGACGAATTCACACGTAGTGCTCTTTCTCAACCACAAATAGAATACACTTTGATACATAACGGAGAACAAATTTATAAATGGCCAGCAACGAAACTTTATGACCGTATTATCGATGTCTTCGGTGAAGGTTATAAAAAAAAATTAATTCCTTGTTCTGAAAATTCAGAGTTCGCCAATTTAGATGGTTATATATGTGATCCTTCTTGTGTAAGAAAAACTCGTGACTATCAATTTATCTTCGTCAACAATCGTTTTATAAAAAGTCCTATTTTACAAAAAGCTATCTTCGACGTCTATTCGAAAGTTATCCCAAACGACAAATATCCATGTTATATTTTATTTTTAACAATTCCTCCTTCAGAGATAGATGTTAATATTCATCCTTCAAAAACAGAAATTCGTTTCCATAATGAAGAACTGATTTTCGCTATGATCAAGTCCGTTGTGATGAAATGTTTGTACAAATATGATACTACAGAAATAGATTTTAATAGCGAGAATACTTTTTTTACCGAAGAGAAGAATTTTTTTAATAGAGATATTTTGTCCGAAGAGGAAAATAAAAATTCAGATTTCATAAAGTCTCGTGATAATTTTAATCCTCAACAAAGAATCTTTACGTCAACATTAAAAAGTCTATATCGTGAAACATCTGATTTTGCAGATGATTTTTCTTCACCGAGAGAAAATAATAAAATTCAAATTCCTCCTTTTATCATTACGACAGTAAAATCTGGATTATTACTTATTCATCAAGATCGTGCAGAAGAGAGAATTTTTTATGAAAGAAGTATTAAAAATATAAAAGATAATGCGAATGTATCTCAACAGCTTTTGTTTCAACAGAAAATACAGTTGAATTCTAATGATTTTAATATCGTTAAAGAAAATAAAGAAATTTTTACACGTTTAGGTTTTAATCTAGATTTTGGGACAGAAGGACAAGTTACTATTGTTGGTTATCCAAATTTTTTGAATGAAAATAAAATTATAAGTTCCTTTGAAGAAGTTTTAGAAAAGATCAAGTCTGATGGTGCTTTTGATGTAGAACAAGATTTTGATCAATTTATTAAAATTTTTACGAGATCTATCAATCATAATTATTTTTTGACACAAACAGAAATAGATAGTCTTATAAATCAACTTTTTGCCTGTGAAGAATCAAAATTTTCTCCCAATGGTGAGTCTATCTTTAAGGTTTTGAAGTTGGAAAATTTAAATGATTTATTATAGAAAAAGAAAGAAATTTATTTTTCAGCACAAATTTCACTTTCACCAGCTTGTTCAGAAGTCATCTCCTCATCAATCTCTTCATCATATTCAACTTCATGAATGTCAGAGAGGTTAGAACGAACCTCTGTATTTCCAGATTTTTTCTTTTTACTCTCTTTTTCCCTTGCATCAACATTAACTCTGTTTACAGTATTTTGACCATAGAATCTGCTAAGTTCTGATAAATCCCAATCTTGAGGGAAAATCAATTTAGAACGCTCTTCAATATCAGCGTAAAAATAATTTTTACCAGGATAAAATTTTAGATTATCGTCAACTACTCCCCAGTGAACATGATAGTGCACATTTTTTCCAGAAACTTCATCAAAAACCGAAGGTTGAGTACTAGCATATCGATAACCATTAGTTTTATGAATAGAAACTCTATACATTGATGCTGGATTAACTCTACGTCCCATATATAATATTTTTTTACTAAACAATAAAATGATAAGGACTAAATAGTCTGAGTAAAAATAAAATGCACATATTTTTTATAATTTTAAAAAAATTAAAGTCTACTATTTCGTATGTATATTTTTTTATTTATATTTATATTCTTTGTATGAATAGTAGGATTATACGAACAAGATTTGCCCCTAGTCCGACAGGGATGCTTCACATAGGTGGTTTGAGAACGGCTTTATACAATTATATACTGGCACGTAAGTTTAATGGAAATTTTATTTTAAGAATTGAAGATACTGATCAGACACGTTTTGTTCCAGAAGCTGAAAAATATATTATTGAAAGTTTAAAATGGTTAGGTATCATGCCTGACGAAGGAATTATCAATGGTGGTCCTTATGGTTCTTATCGACAATCTGAAAGAAAAGAGATTTATCAAGAGTACGCGAAAAAATTAGTTGACTTAGGGCATGCTTATTATGCTTTCGACACTGCGGAGGAGCTAGATGCTATGCATAAAAAATTAGAGAGCGCCAAAATTGCCAACCCTCAATATAATGCTATAAGTCGTGAGTGGATGAAAAATTCTTTGACGTTATCGCAGTCTGAAGTTGAAAGCAGAATAAAAAATGGAGAAAAATTCGTTATAAGATTTAAAATGCCTAAAGAAGGAGTGGTTCGTTTTCATGACGAAGTGCGTGGTTGGGTAAAAGTTGACGTTTCAACTTTAGACGATAAAATATTATTAAAGTCCGATGGAATGGCTACATATCACCTTGCTAGCGTCGTCGATGATTATTTAATGAAGATAACTCACGTAATTCGTGGTGAAGAATGGCTCCCTTCTGCTCCTCTACACATCTTAACGTATAAAGCTTTTGGATGGGAAGACGTTATGCCAACTTTTGTACATCTTCCTCTTTTATTGAAACCTGAAGGACAAGGTAAATTAAGTAAGAGAGACGCTGAAGAACATGGTTTTCCTATTTTCCCTCTTTCTTGGTCAGATGCTAAAACAGGTAAAGAAGTTTTAGGTTTTAGAGAAAAAGGTTATCTTCCTGAAGCTTTGATAAATTTCTTAGCTCTCATGGGATGGAATCCTGGTAATAATCAAGAGTTATTTTCTCTCGATGAACTTATAGAAAATTTTTCATTGGAACACCTTGGAAAGTCTGGAGCCCGTTTCAATATCAAAAAAGCAGAATGGTTTAATAAACAATACCTAAGTCGTAAATCTAATGATTTCTTTATTCCTTTCATTAAGGAACATGTCGATGAAAATGATATTGAAAAATTAAATAGTATTTGCGATATCGTTCGTGAAAGAGCTGCCTTTACTCCTGATATTTGGAATTATTCAAAAACATTTTTCCATGCACCAAAAGAATTAGAACAGAACGATAAATTTATAAATACAATTTCTACCTCTTTTGCTAAAGATTTCCTCCTCGAAGCTGAAAAAGTAAATTTTGTTTACGAGGACATACATCAACTGATGAACACGATGCTTGAAAATAAAAATTTAAAATATAAAGATGTAATGCCTTTCTTTAGAATTGCACTTTTCGGTTCTAGTAATGGTCCTGATGTTGTAAAAAGTATGATCATCCTCGGCAAAGAGGAATCTTTTAACAGAGTAAATACTTTGCTAAAAACTTATGAAGGCTAAAGTCTTTTATCAACATATATTTTCCAACGTATCTCAAATCTTACAAGACGAAAAAGAATTTCAACCTACATCTTCTATAATCTTTCAACATTTTGTCGACGATGAATTCGCTTTGTTATTAGATAAAGAAATAAAACCTATAGATATCTCTTCTCTTGATGAAATCTTTCAACGACTGAAAAATGATGAACCTATTCAATATATCTTGCAAAAAACTTTTTTTTTAAACCTACCTATTTATGTCGATAAAAACGTTTTAATACCGCGCCCGGAGACTGAAGAAATGGTTTTAGATATTTTTAATTGTCCTGATATAGAAATAAAAAAAGTCCTAGATATTGGAACGGGAAGTGGATGTATTGCTTTATCTTTGAAAAAAAAATTTATCGATGCGCAAGTTGATGCTATAGATATAAATCCAAAATCTTTAGATGTGGCGAAAAAGAATGCTAAGATAAATGATTTGAAGGTGAATTTTATAGAGAGGAATATTTTACAAATGGATAATCTTGGAGAAAAATATGATTTGATAGTTAGTAATCCTCCTTATGTTTGTCAGAGTGAAAAAAAAAGTATGAATAGACGAGTTTGTGAGTTTGAACCGTCGATAGCGTTGTTTGTTGAAGATGATGATCCTCTTATTTTTTATAAAAAAATTATTGCGTTGGCGAAGACAAATTTGAATGATGGAGGATGGTTGTTTGTCGAGATAAATGAAAATTTTGGTAAAGAGACTGCAAGATTAATGTTCGACTTACAAAACGTGACTATACATAAAGATATAAACGGCAAAGATAGATGGATAAGTGCAAGATTTTTAAAATAATTCCTTTTGCGATTTTATTGCTTTTGTCTACAGAAAAAAAAGTTTGGGCTGAAGAAATAGATCTACAAGAGGAGGAGAATATTGAAGACGAAGAGGAAAAAGATAATGATTTTGAACCATTGCAAGAGCTACCAGATGCGAGACCGATATGTCCTAACTTGAATCGTGCGTTGGATTTGTCTGTTAATAAATACAAAGTTCGTAGGGTGAAAATTTATGAACCTTTTTTTAAAAATTTCAAAATAGGCTTAGAGACTGCTTCATTATGCAAAGATCTTTGGTATGTTATCGCTAAGCGAAAGGAAAAAAATAGGAATTACGATTTCGACTTTCATGGGCGCATTGGGACATTGTGGGGTGGAAACATATATATCGGTGGAGACGCTGGTTTTTCGACAGGAAAAGAGTGTGTTTGGGAAGGAGGTGATGAAAAAGAAAATCAAAAATTAGATACTAAATATTCTCATTTAAGTAGTGGTTTTTATGTTAATGTGATAACTGGATATAATTATGTTTTTGATAAAAATAATGATGTCATCTTTGCTTTTAAATTTGGGTGGGCTCGAACTGCGATTGAAAAATTAAAAGATCAGACATGTACTTCAGGAAATAAAACAGAATATCAGCCTTGTTGGATTGGTTTTCTTATTGCTATTGAAAATAAAATTTATGATTCTCCATTATTTTTTGGGGTTGATTTTCAGATGAATTATTTACTTAACAAGAAAGATATCGATGGTTTGAAAAATTATTTTATTCCAGACTATGGACATTCTAAATACAAAGTTAATTTAGGTTTCAATTTATTTCTTGGCTTAAAATTTGACTTTAAACAAGAGATTATAGTTCCTTAAGATTTTGAGATTTTTATTATAAAGAAAAGAATTTAAGATTTTAATAAGAGAGTAAAAATTACTCAGCAATAATATTCAAATTAACTTCAGCTTTAACGTCTTTAAAGAGAACAACAGAAATAGTGTGGTTTCCTAACTTTTTCAAAGGACTACCAATTTTAACATCTTTTCTATCGATCTTATAATTAGTCTGGGCGTTGATAGCATCAGCAATAACTTGCGAATTAACATTACCGAAGAAAGCACCTTTAACCCCAACTTTAACTTTAATAACAAAAGTCATTTTAGAGATTTTTTCAGCGATACTAGTAGCTTCTTCACGTCTTTTAGCAATTTTATGTTGAGCTTGACGAATATTTTCAGCAGCAACTTTTTTGTTAGATTCGGTAGCGTACAAAGCAAAACCTTTTGGGATCAAGAAATTTCTAGCGTACCCTGGAGCGACTTCGACAACTTCGTTTTTATAACCTAAACCTTTGTAATCTTTTTTTAAAATAATTTCCATATTCAAACAATTAAAAAACCTATTTCAAATTATCAGAAACAAAAGGCAACAAAGCTAAATGTCTTGCTCTTTTTATCGCTAAAGCAATTTTTTTCTGATATTTCAAACTATTACCAGTGTAACGACGAGGTAAAATTTTTCCTTGTTCGTTAACGAATTTTAACAAGAAATCCACGTTTTTGTAGTCGATATATTTGATTTTGAATTTTCTAAAACGACAGTACAATTTAGGAGCTTTCTTTTTCTTTAATAATTCATTACCACAGTAAACAGCAAAACTAGATACGGAATCAGAAGACTGAAATTCGTTTTCTTTTTCCTCTTTACTATCATTTTCAACGATTTCAGAATCGGTATCTTCATTTATTTTTTTTTCTTCATCAATCATATCTATTAGTTATTTAAGTTAACGTTATTATTTTCAGAATTTCCTTTTTTTCTCTCAGCACGAGCATTTTTATTATATTCAACCCCATGTTTATCAAGAGAACAGATCAAAAATCTCAAAACATTTTCGTCACGTTGGAACATGATTCTGAGTTTATTAATAAAATCAGATTCAGCTAAAAACTCAATAAAGAGGTAAACACCTGTACTCTTCTTTTTAATCTTGTAAGCTAATTTTTTTAACCCAAGATTTTGTGAATCAACAATACTCCCCCCGCATTCGGTTATAAATTTTGTAACCTTACTCAACGAATCGTTAATTTGCTTCTCCGTTAAGACAGGAGTCATAATGAAAACAGTTTCGTAGTTTTTCATCATACTTAAAAAATCAAAAAATTATAATTCAGGAATTGGAAAACATTCATCGTAATAATCAAAAGTTGTTTGATATTTATCGATATAGAAATCGTATTCCGCTTTCTGATACATATAATCTTCGTATCTTCCATCGTTAGAACCAAAAGAAATACCAAAAGAAAGATTAAGCAAAGATAAATCCAACACCATCAATCGACTTATTACGTCTTTAAAAGGTTCGTCATCATAGTAGACATTGCATCCGAAACCAACATTGAAGAAAGCTTTGGTATGTCTTGATAAATATTTTTCCAAAGATAAATACACATTCCCAGTGTATCCAAGCATCAAAAACTGTTTCAAAGATATTTTATTTCCCATCTTAACAGCCAAACCATTTTGAATATTCAACCATAAAGAATAAGGATTATAATCTAAAAGTTTAAAATCAGTATTGAGATAAGTTCTGGAATCAATAGACAGTTTCTTTTTTAAATTGGTATGAATAAATCTTTTCAAGAGAATAGTATCAGAAGCTTTTTTATCTGTTTTAATATTGAATAAAAGTGTACCTAGATTTGAGGAGGAAAGATAATAATAAAAACCAAAGGCAATTTGTTCACTAATTCCAAGTTTAAAACGACGTCCGAAGATATAATTAAAATCAAATTGAATAGGGATAACGCTACCAATAAATTTTATATCCAAACTATCTTTTAAATCGAAAACTTTTTGAACATCATCGTTATTAGACATTATAGCATAATCATTATTGTTTAAAATGTCGTTTATAGAATAAGCAAAACCAGGACTCGCTAGTGTTGGAAGGCGATAATATTTTTTTTCATCAAAAATATCATACAAAGCAATAGCCCCTGTTCCGGTATAAAATTTTGCGTACAGACCTGTATTATAAGTGACTCTTGAAAAATTATGCCCGATGGAAATATTGAATTCGCAATTATGTTTTCCTTTAGCTAAAAATTCCGATCTTTTTTTCTTTGTCTCCTCATTTAAAACTCCAGCGTAACTTTTTAAATTTGGCAGCATTAAAACCAAAGGACAAAAAGCCCATACAGATTTTAGATTCATTACTAAAAATTATATACATCAATTTATAAAATGAGATCAATGGTTTGAAGGAAAAGCTCAGTATATTACTGATATCTACCAATGTTAAAGGAATTATTAAATCAGGAAAATAGCCTATATTCTTTGCTCATCATACTTATCGCGAGTATAATAACATATTTGATTGTCAAAATTAAAAATTCTACTCAGAATCTAAAAAATAAAAGAGGAGGAAGGTTCCTTATAATGATTGTTAATTCTTCATTTGTTTCTTTAATAATCTTAGTTTGGTTAAATCTTTTCGTTGTTAGAAATAATTTTTTATTAAAATTTCTCGGAGAACAGATCATTGATATGATCATGAAAATCAAGGCTATAAGTACGACTTGGTTATTATGGTTATGCTTATCTCGTTTCGTCAAACAATTGGAATTAAGTATTCATAATGAAGAAATTTTTCGTTCCATCATTAAAGATAAAAACCTTGTTCAATTAGTCGGGCGAGCTTTAACTACTGTTATTTATATCATCATGGGAGTGCTCGTTATGAATACTCTCGGGATGGACATAAGTAAAATCATCACTCTTTTAGGAGGATCTGCTGTTATTATCGGTTTGGGAGCGAAGAGTATAATAGAAAAATCTTTGTCCGGATTATTTATAAGGATAAATAAAAAATTTGAAGTCGGTGATCGTATAAACTTTCCAGATAAAAAAATCATTGGAAATGTTTTAGAAATTGGTATCACATCTACGAAAATTTTAACTTTAGATAAAGAAATCATCACCATCCCTAATGAATTATTTCAAAGCTCTTCTTTTATAAACTGTAGCAAGGCTGATTGTCGATGTATCAATTTTAGTATTAATGTGCCTTCTAGATTTTCTAACGAGATATCAGATATACTTCAAAATATTAAAACCTCGATAGAAAAATTGGACATGGTCACTAGTGTAAGTGTTTTATGTGATAACATTACCGAATTCAATATTGTTAACAGTGATTGGTTTATTATCGTCAACATCAAAGTTTTCTTAAAAACAAAAGACTTCATTATTGCTAAAAATTTTAAAAGCTTATTAATTACAAAGGCAATGAATATAACTACTAGGATGACTAGAGAACAAAAAGATAAGATTAAAGATAATATTTAGTCGAGAACAACAACGATTGTGTTGTTATGAACAGTTACAATACCATTTTCTATTTTCAATTGTTTTTTTTCAGACTGTCCTTCACAAACATAAGTTATAGTACCAGGAACTAATTGACTGACAATGTTAAAATGGTTTTTTAAAACCTGAAAATTTCCTTGTGAACCGGGTAAACTCACGGATTCTATATTGTTCTCATCTAAAATAGTATTTGAAGATGAAATAATTAATAAATGCATATTACGTAGTAAAATTTATATAAATATTTTTAAGAATCAAATTTCTCACTTTTAATAATCTCCCGCGCTTGTTTATATTGTATTCCCAAACTTGTTAACTCTTTGGTAAATTGATCTTTTCCATCTTGACTAAATTTATCCTCAAAAATATCACACACATTCTTGATAAAATCCTCACTTAACTTAAAGTTCTTATTTAAAATAATATCATTTAATTTTTTTTGTTCATCATCATAGTCAATGTGACGTATAAAATATTTTTTTGCAGTGGTCAAAATAAGCCTAACGAATTTACTTTTAATACTCTCTTCAAGGTACAGCCTACTATCTTTACTTTGCAAAATTTGTTTGATATTTTCCTGATCGTTACTTCCAAGAAAAAATTCTTTACAAGAAGCAAATAATTGTGGGTCTTGTAATTTTAATATTTCCTTATTTTGTCTCAATTTTTTTATGTCGTCAGAGAAAACATTACTCTCATCATTGACAGTGACGTGACTTCTTTCATCCGTCCTTAAAACTCCATCAGGATTGTCATTAGAACTTTCAATACTTTGTTTATTTTTATCATAATCATTTCTATGACATTGTAAACAAAAAGGTAAAATCAGAAATATAAAATTTTTACGAAACATTTTTAGAGTCTATACTATATCATCGGAAAATTTATTTCATTTCACAATAACGCTCCTCTCCTTCTATCTCTTTACAATTATCTTCCTCATCTTCAAGATTAACACTTTCATCACAACAAACCACAGCCTCATCTTTTTCCCTTGTAAAATCACTTAAATCAGGACTCCCGGCATCTAACCAACAAGTAAAAAGAAAATCTCCCAACATCTTTATCGATTTCAATATTTGTTCTTCAACCTGTCCATTTAATTTTTTGTTAAACTCGTATGCATAAACTTTCGAAACTACTTTCTTTGAATACGAATTTTTATTTTCAAAGACATGAGTTCCAATTTTCATTTCTTTATACACTGCTTTTTCAGCTTTTAATAATGCTTCAATTTTTCTATGTGTTTCCAAAACAGTTTCCCACACAACTTTTACAGGATCATCTACATACGAAGCTTTTTCGACAAAATACTTATAATTTTTTTCAAACAATTCAGGTATACGTGTTTCCCAAAGTACATGCACACCCTCTTGTCCATCTTTTTGTCCATCGTAATTACTCGTTGTATGTAAAGGAACGTTGATATCACCTATATAATGTCCAAGGTCTGTAGAGAGTCTTAAAATTTTATATACATCCAATTTTTTGAAAGCATTTGTCAAATCATGTTTTACTTTTATCACGTTAAAAGGAGAATTCCCATGTTGACGTTTATCGTCTTGTAAAAAATTTTTTATTACCTCATCATAGTTGCAGTTTTTATCTTCGATATAAAAATCCAAATCTATAAAATGTTTTTCTCGTTCAGAGAGATTAAAACTACGACGTTTATCAGGATCTACAGCATGTTCAGTAAAATAACCAAGGTGATATTTATAAAATTGAAAAAGTGGAGGAGGAAGTGTAAAAATAGCATAACGATTAATATGTCTATGAACAAAGAATCCCCATCCCAAAGTAGAATTTGGTAATAAAATAAAAAATGATATTAAAATTTTTTTCAACTTTGATGTTTTTGAAACCGAAGTAAGTGTATGTAAAAATTTTAGTTTATAAAAAGATTATTGGCCATGATTTTTTGCCCCTTGCTAAAAACTTGCAAAGAGATATCGGAATTTTTATTGATGACACCGATTTTTTCTCCGATACTTACTTTTTCATTAATTTTCTTATTACTTTCTCCGATAAAATTATAAACACTGATTAAACCATTTTCATGTTGAATAACAAGATCAGTACAATCTTTTTTTTTCAAATTTAAAATTATAGTTCCATCATCGACAGCGAAGATGATATCATTTTTTTTAACTTTAGCTTTAAAGTCTTCATCTTCAAAAGTAGAAAGGATTTTAGCTCCACGGGCAGGTAAACAAAAATGTTTTATTTCATAGTTTTTAATATCTGTCTCAGCACAAAAATCATCTTTGTCTTTCATGAAATTTTGTAAAGATAGCATAAAGTTATTTCTCTGTTGGTTATTTTTTTTTATTTTGTCGAGATCTTTATACAGCTCTATGATCATGATTTTATTTTTTTCTTCTTGGTATGAAGGATCAATGTAGCGACGAAAAAAAATTGTTGATATGAAAATACCTAAAGCAGCAGAGATAATACAGAAAGCTATCGATATGTTGAATAAGTCTAAATTAGAAAGTAATCGGCAATCTTTTTCTTCGAAACTTTCAGCGTCTCGGAAACTAAAATAAGTTTTTTTTTGCGTCCAGTCAATAATCTTATCTAAGAGTGACATTCTAAATAATTTTTAAAATCTTGAAAAATTCTATCATATGCAGAATGTGCATTTTCTGCGAAGTATAAGTTATGTTGAGATATTTGTTGTTTATAACAGAAATGAGGTAGTTTTATTTTTGCATCGTTTAAATACACAATTTGGATTTCGATAAAAATATGGTAATAAACAGTTACATGAAGAGCAGAGTAACCAGTTCGACGAGGATTAGCAAGAAAATCTTTAACAAGAATAACCTCGAAATTATCTTTCAAGACAGCAACAATCCACCAGGCGAACTGATAAAAATTTTGAGGATCGCTATCAAAAATAATACGGACCCCAAATTTATCGAAAATGAAAATATTTTTTTTTATCGAATTATTCATTGTAGAATACACAGATTTTATTCTTTGTAAGTATTGAAATCTGTATCCAGCATTTGAAAAAACAGTACGTAACTCATTAACAAACGTCATTAACAAATCACAATCACGAAAATACTCAGTCCATGGTAATACGTAATTATAAAATTTTATAGGATCTAAATATTTAAAAATTTTATTTTCAAGATCAATCGCTACATTATCATTAGATTGACATTTTAATAAAGGAAGAACAAATTGTGTAATTCTAAATAAAATATCGACAGTATGAAAACTATCAAAATTCTCCAGATTGTTAAAATCTTCAATTGTACTTTTTAGAAGGTTATTCATCACAATCAAGAGAAATAGATACTCTTATTTTAATTGATATCTCAAAACTTTACCAAGTTGTGACTTTGGAAATTTTTCAACAAATTCTATAATATGAGGTCGTTTATAATTCGTTAAAAATTTAGTTCCATATACAAATAAATCGTGTTCTGTTACATTTGGATTTTTTTTAACGACAAAGAGTTTAACAGTATCATGTCCTCTTTCATCAACAACTTTAATAGCTATAGATTCAGCGACATCAGGATGTGCATTATATAAACTTTCTATTTCATAAGGAGAGACATTAAAACCAGAGATATTTAACATTTCCTTTACACGTCCGACGATAGTTAAGAATCCATCTTCATCCATTTTGACGATATCTCCAGAGACAAGCCATCCATTGACAAAATTCTTTTCATTTTCAATAGGATTATTCAAATAACCTTTCGCCACTTGAGGTCCTCGCACCCACATATTACCTTCTTCACCAATTCCAACTTCTTTCCCTGTTTGTAAGTCAACAATTTTTATTTCTGTACTAGGTAAAGGGACTCCGACAGTTCCGTCTTTAAAATTTTCATTATCGACAAAATTACATGCAACACAAGGAGATGCTTCTGTTAAACCAAATCCAGCAACAACATGTTTTTTTGTAACTTTGAACCAAGTTTCCTCTATATCGTGATCAAGAGCAGTTCCACCAGAGAGACCAAATTTTATATGAGATAAATCTAATTTTAAGAATTTTTCATTTTGGAGTAACATTTTGAAAAGAGGTTTGATAGCAATTACGACAGATATTTTATTAAATCTGAAACAATCAATCATTGTCTGTACTTTTTTAGGGTTTGTAATCAAAGCACTCATCGCTCCTATAGATAAAGGAGTCCAAAAACTTAACATCAACGCATAGCTATGATATAGAGGTAATGGAGTGAAAAAACATTCTTTACCTTCTTCGAGCGTATAACAGTAGACAGCAATTTGTTTTATGTTAGCAAGAATATTTTTATGTGAAATCAAAACTCCTTTTGCTTTACATGTTGTTCCACTTGTGTATTGAATAAAAGCGGTATCCTCATTAACGATGCTAGGTTGATCATATTTTTTATCATTACCTTTTTTTATCACTGTCCTCCAATCAAAATTTTCGATATCGAATTTATAATCAGGGACAATTTTTTTCACATGCCTTAAGATAAAATTGATTAAGCATCTTTTTGTTGCACCGAAAACATCTCCAATACTAGTGACAATTATAGTTTTTAATGAAGTGTTTTTGCATATAGAAGCTAAGTTAAAAGCAAAATTTTCCAATGTAAAAATACATTTTACGTCAGCATCTTTCAACATGTATTCTAGTTCGGTAGGAGTATATAGAGGGTTTAACGGAACGACTTTCATTCCTGCTCTTAAGATGGAAATTATAGCTATTGGCATTTGAATTATGTTTGGCATATGAATAGCGATAGCATCTCCTTTATCGAATTTCTCCATGAGGAAATTAGCAATAGATTTAGAAATTTTATCGACCTCTCCGTATGTGAAAATTTTATTCATATTTTCGTACATTGGTAGATCACGGAATTTTTCAAATTGTGTTTTTAAGAATGTTAAAAGATTTTCGTTATCGTCGATATTGATTTCCTTAGGGATATTTAACTTATCATATATTTTGAACCAAGGTTCTTCTTTTGCAAACATAAATAAATGTTAGTAAAAAAAATTACACGTTAAATTTAAAAGTGACAATATCACCGTCATTCATTATGTAATCTTTTCCTTCCACATTTAATTTACCTTGTTCTTTGCATTTTAGAGGTCCACCAAGATTTATATAATCTTCAAATTTTATAACATCGGCTTTAATAAAACCTCTTTCGAAGTCACTGTGAATAACCCCAGCAGCTTGTGGAGCTTTCGTTCCTTTTGTTATAGTCCAAGCACGAGTTTCGTCGGTTCCAGAAGTAAAAAAAGTTATAAGACCTAATTTTTCAAAAGCCGCTCTTGCTAATTGACTTAACCCCGACTCCTTAATATTATATTCAGCAAGAAATAATTCTTTATCTTCATCGGAAAGTTCAACGAGATCACTCTCGATATTTGCCGCAAGCATAATAACTTTTGTATTTTCTTTTTCAGCAATTTTTTTCAACTCATCGACGAATTTATTTCCTCCAGCTTTAAGAGTTTGTTCATCAACATTAGCGACGTAGACGACATCTTTAGCAGTTAACAGTTGTAATTCTTTGACAATAGCCAATTGTTCATCAGAAAGTTCCACATTACGAATATTTGTTCCTTGTTCTAAAATTTTTTTCAACGAGAAACAATCATCCAGTACCTTATCTAAATCTTTTTTCCCGCTCTTGATCAGTTTATTAACTTTTTCAATTTTTTTATCAACGAGTTCAAGATCTTTGATTTGGAGTTCTGTATCGATAATATTTTTATCGCCGATAGGATCTATTCGATTATAGGAATGTAAAATTTTTTCATTTTCAAAACATCGGATGACATGTATAATAGCATCGACTTCGTGAATATGACTTAAAAATTTATTACCAAGTCCTTCTCCTGTACTTGCTCCTTTTATCAAACCAGCAATATCTACAAATTTTATTGTTGCATAAATAATTTTTGCAGGCTTGTCTAATTGAGCTAAAGCATCTATACGTTGATCCGGGACATTAACGATACCAACATTTGGATCTATAGTACAGAAAGGGAAATTACCAACAGAAGCAGATTGACTTTTTGTCATTACGTTGAAAATTGTGGATTTACCGACGTTGGGTAAACCAACAATACCACACTTTAATGACATATTAACTATTCGTCTTCAGACTCGAAGTTTTCAGAATATTCGTCGAATTTTTTGTAATCGTAATCAGGCATATATTTAGTTTTAACTCTATCTATAACTTCCTGAGCAGCCTCTAAAAACTTATTAAAATCTTCAGGGTAAACGACTACACGATGTTTCTTATATTCGTTAGTGTTGTGAATTTTAATACTCTCTGTTATAGCAACGTAATACAAATTATTTTTCGACAACTTAACGTCAAAGAAATACGATCTCTTACCTGCACGTATCTTTCGAGAATAAACGTCCTCTATTTTTTCGTTATCCATCACGCAAAACAACTTATATCTGATAAGTATTAAAACTATGAGCAATAAACAAATTTATCATTCCAAATTTCAAACTGAAATCTCCTTTATTATGCTACTTTTTATCCAATTAGTATTTTTATGAACCTTTGAATCTTAGATATATGAATAAAGAAATCTTGAAAAAGAGAGAAGACCTTAAGCCTCAGCGACGATATTTTCTTTTTTAATAAATTTTTGTTTAACTCTAGCGTTCTTTCCTTTTAAGTTTCTCAAGTAGAACAATCTAGCACGTCTAACAACACCGTACTGTACAACTTCGATTTTATCGATAATAGGAGATAAAATAGGTAAAATTCTTTCAACAGCAACACCATCAACAGTCTTTCTTACGGTAAAAGTTTCTCCATTGGTATTTGGATGTCTTCTTTGAATAACAATTCCTTTGAAATGCTGTATTCTTTCCTTACCTCCTTTAGAAATTTTTAAACTAACATCAATAGTATCTCCAGCTTTAAATTTTGGAAATCTATTACGACTAACTGTACTCAAAGCTTTTGATGCCAAATCCATTATCTCCATACGTCAACAAAAGTAAACTATATTAACCAACTTACAACGAAATTGAATATCTATAATTATCTATTTTAACTTTTAATTGTTTTGAACTTTTATATTGCAACTTTTTATCCTCATCTTGATACAAAACAAAATACTCACATTGATGTTGATTTAAATTTTTAAACACTTCATCAGCATTCACAAAATTATTCATATTGCACGATAAAGAAAGAGATTTCGACAAAATAGGATTATCTGAAATAACAAAACTACAAATAAATTTCGGAACAACAATACCACCATCTACAGGATTAATCAAAATATTCTTCGATATATCAATATGTAAATTATTAAATTCTCTTTTCTTAATTCCATTATCATCAATCTCTTTCACATAATTCTGTCGTAAATATTTTTTATACTTCTTACTCAAAATAAATTTCAATGCAAAATCATCAAGAACATCCCATAACTTTTCTTCTTTCTTCTCAACTTTATCCTCTACACTTTTCACCTTAAAATTTTCTCGAACCTCTTCACTGTAAAAAAAATTCACACATATATCTCCTATTTCTTCTCTCAACCTTTTTATTTCATCACTCTTTCCTTGCCACTCAGTAACTTTTATTTTTTCATTCAAATTTTGTACTTGTAAAAATTTTTCCCAATCAACATCAAATAAAAATTTGAAGACACAATTATCTACATGTCCACAAAAATCGTAAACATGAATAAACTTTTTCTTTTTTAAAGCATCACAAAAAGAGTTACGACTTCTTTCATCTTGTAAAACGGAAATATGTTTTTTTAGAGATGATAAATAATCAATAAAAATATCTTTTTTCAACGCAACTAGCCCTTCCTTTTCCCAATTAAAATTATTTTGCTGAATTTCTTTACTCTCCTTTCTTTTCTTTAAAGCCTGTTGAAATAAACTTTTATTTTCTTTTGTTAATTTAGGAAGCAAGATTTTTTCCAAAGGTGTTAAAGTATTTTTCTTAGGAGGATTTTTATAAAAAACAAATTTACACTGTTTGATAAACAAACGCATCTCCTCTTCACATTTCTCAAATTCTTTTAGATCGTCGACATAAAAATTTTCAAGAGAAGAAGCTTCGTTAGTATTATTGAAAGCAGCAATAGATTTATCTTTTACCTTAAAAACGATCTTAACATTCTTTTTATGTACATGATTTTCTTCATCGTAAGTCTCTATAGGGACAGAATAAACAACATTCCACAACTTTTCCTTACCATCACGAAAACCATTTGTCACGATTTCATTATTTAGGATGAAGTAAAAGTTATTTATTGATTGTGATTTTAAAAATTCGGATAGATTTTTAGCTTGACAAGCACGAATGAGAGAGTCAAGGTTTAAGCACACTCCTTCTTTTAATTTTTTCAACCTATTACTATTCACCATCACATAATCCAATCCTATGTAAGGTTTGCTCTTTTCAAAAAGGTTTTTATAATTTGTATCTTCGAGATTTTTCGTTTGTATGATACTATCTTTATCTCGTATTTTCTTTAAAAAACACTCTAATGTTGGATCATATAATCCATTGGAATAAAAATAAACATCCTTATAAACTCGCAAAATTTGATAAGCATAAGGGAATTTGAGAAGATATGGAGTACAATCCTGATTGTTGAAATTATAAATATCAGACTTAGCAAGATCACTTTTTAAAGAATCGTGAATATCTGTGAGTAAAACCTTGATTTTATTATGCAAACGAGATTTATCCTTTTTTAGGTATTGAATATCGTATTCTAAAATACTTTTCTGTTCAGAGACAAGATGAGTAAGAGGATGTTTTTTATTTAAATTAGAAATGACATAAACTCCTATAACCCCTGCTACTAATAAAAATTGTATTCCAGAAACAACTATTTTCTTCATACCCTTTCTACGATTCTACATTTTGCAACTTCATTTTTAGAATCCACACCTATGATTTCAACTTTCACCAATTTACTGATAAAATCTTCCTTATAATCATGTACAACACGGATGTAATTATTAGAAAAACCTATCATATTACCAAACTTATCTTTCGTATGTTCAAACAAAACCTCGACAGTATTACCAATATTTTTTTTATAAAATTCCTCTTTCTTATGTTTCGACAGATCTCTTAAAATTGTAACACGTTCTTTTTTTATATTAACATCTACATCTTCGTACGTCGCTGCTAAGGTCCCTTCTCTTTTTGAAAAAGGAAAAACATGGAAGTAAGTTAAAGGAAGATCATGTAAAAGATCATAGGTATCTTTAAAATTTTGCTCTGTTTCTCCTGGATATCCAACAATGACATCGCATCCTATGCAACAATTTTCCAACGTTTCATTAAGGAATAAAATCTTTTTCGCATACTCTTCACGAGTGTAACGACGTCGCATACTCTTCAAAATTTCATTACTACCAGACTGTAAAGGAATATGAAAATGATTAACAAGACGAGGATTTTCTTTAGCTAAATTAATAATTTCTTCCGTGAGCAAATTCACTTCTATCGACGAAATTCGTAAACGAGGAACATCGTCCTCTTCCAAAATTCTTTTCAAGAGATCATAAAAATTATAAACTCTCTTATTATTTATCAATCCAACATCTCCAATATTTATTCCCGTCAACACAATCTCCTTCGCACCTTGTCCCTGAATTTTTTTTACATCTTCAACGATACTCTCGATAGAATCCGAACGACTATTTCCACGCGCTAAACAAGTCGCACAATAAGAACAGTGATAATTACATCCATCTTGTATTTTCAAAAAACATCTCGTTCTATCTCCCAATGCATAAGCATGATGAAATTCGAAATTTGTTCGTAAATCAGTAACTTCAACTTTTTTCTCGTCGGAAGAATAATTTTTTAAAAAATCAACAATCTTATCCTTATCTTGACTTCCAAAAACACCGATAACGTTCGGCAAAGAAGATAATCGCTCAGAATGAAGTTGTGCTTGACATCCAGTGACAATAAATTTTATAACGTTATTGTTTTTATAAATTTTCCTTATCGTCTGCAAATTTTCTTTGTCAGCATTATTGGTAACAGAACAGGAGTTGATGATAACAATTTCTGGATTTTCGTCGATACTAACGATTTCATTATTGTCTTCTAATTTTTTTTTTATCGTTATGGTTTCAGCATAGTTTACTTTGCAACCAAAAGTTATAAAAGCTATCCTACTCATAACATTCCATGATTGCGTTTAAGATATCTTCTTTCCCAATTTTTTTTTCTGACGACGAAGTATAACAACGAACTTCTTTAGAGATCACTTCAGCAATATTTTTTTGAAGATCTGTCATAAAGTTAAATAAAGCATTTTTACTGATCTTGTCTACCTTTGTTATTATTATCGAAAAATTTTTTTCATATACATCAAGAAGTTGAATAACAGCGAGGTCGAGTTTTTGGACAGGGATTCTACAGTCGACTAGGACAAAGATCATCTTTAAATTTTCTCTTTTCATTAGATAATCACGAACCATCACAGAAAGGAGGACATTATTTTGTTTTCCTTTTGCAGCGTAACCGTAACCAGGCAAGTCCACCAAAAATTTATTTTTAAAAGAGAAAAGGTTGATACTCTGAGTTTTTCCTGGTGTCGAAGATACTTTCGCTATGTTTTTTACTCCTGTTAAAAAATTTATCAACGAAGATTTACCAACATTAGATCGTCCGATAAAAGCAACTTCCCCTTTAGGATCGGGCATTTTTTTATAATCGAAAAATGAAGATATAAATTTTGTGTTTTCCATATTTTATAAATTTCTCATTTTCAATTGACCACAAGCGGCATCGACATCTCCTCCTTTTGAACGACGAATTAAAATTTCATAACCTTTTTGTTTTAGCACATTAGAAAATTTTAAGATTTTATTTTCTTTCGACGTAGCAAAATCGCACCCATCCCATGCATTGAAAGGAATTAAATTTATTTTTGCATTTATTCCAGAGATGATGCTCACTAATTTTTTTGCATCTTGTTCAGAATCATTAACACCATCGATAAGAATGTATTCGAAAGTTATTTTCGTTTTAGTTAAAAGAGAATATTCACGGCAAGCTTTTAGAACATCATTGAGTGGATATTTTTTATTTATCGGCATTAATGAAGATCTAGAGACATCATTGACAGCATGTAAAGAAAGAGCTAAGTTGACTTTTAGATCTTTAGCACATTTTTTTATATTTGGCACGATTCCGCAAGTTGAGATAGTTATATGATGACGAGAGATTGCTAGCCCATCAGGAGAAGTTAAAATTTTTATAGCTTTAGTGACATTATCGAGGTTTAATAAAGGTTCGCCCATTCCCATGAAGACTATATTTTTTAATTTTTTGACATTTTTTTTCCAATCTTGAATTAAGTCTTTAGCTAATAAAAATTGCATAACAATCTCGCCAGTAGAGATATTACGAATCATTTTTTGTGAGCCAGTGCAACAAAATTTACAGCCCATGTTACATCCGATCTGAGAAGAAACACACACAGTGAAATAATCTTTTTCAGGAATGATCACAGCTTCAAAGGTATTTCCATCTAAACATTTGACAAGGATCTTTTTAGTTTTATCTTTCGAGGTACTTATTTTTTCAACTTCTAAACGTTCTAAAGTAAAAGTCTCTGATAAAAGTTGCCTTAAAGATAAAGGAAGATTTGTTATTGAATTAAAATCGGAAATTCCTTGTTTATAAACGGATAACCAAATTTGTTTAGCACGGTATTTAGGTAAATCAGATTTGATGAAAAAAGTTTCTAATTCTTCAAATGATAAGTCGTAAAAAAATTTTTTATTTAAATGTTCCACAGTTTTCTATATAAAGAGTCTCTATTATACAATTCATGATGAGAACCTTCTTCGAATATTTTACCATCTTTTAACACAATTATTCTGTCCATATTTTTTATTGTCGACAAACGATGTGCAACGACGATCATTGTAACATTTTTAAACATTTCATTGATGAGGTTATGGATTTCATATTCAGTTTTTGGATCTAAAGCAGAAGTAGCTTCATCAAGAAGTAAAATAGGTGATTTTTTTAAAATAGCTCTTACGATAGAGACACGTTGTCTTTGTCCTCCAGATAATTTAGAACCTCGTTCTCCTACAAAAGAGTCGTAACCTTGAGGCATGTTCATTATCACTTTGTGTAAACCAACTTGTTTACATATTTCAATAACTTCCTCGTCTTTACAGTCATTACCATATTTTAAATTTTCCATAACAGAACGAGCGAAGAGGATTGTATCTTGTGGAATTATACCGATATTTTCTCTTAAAGATTTTAGAGTTACATCGTTGATATTAGTATCGCTTATTAAAATTTCTCCTTTATTACACCTAAACAAACCTAGAACTAATGATATTAACGAAGATTTACCGACCCCAGATTCTCCAATAACACCAACATGTTCACCAGCTTTTATCTTTAAGTTAAAACCATCGAAAATATTTTTTGAGTTGTTGTTTTCAGGGTATTTGAAAGTTATATTTCGGAATTCAATAGTAGGTGTTGTTAATTTTAAAGTTTTATCACCTTCGATCATAAAATGTCCTTCGTCGATGATTTCGAAAACACTTTTTATTCTACCGACTTCATATAACATCGACTGTAACGAAACACTAGTTTCCACCATTGCGTCGGCTAAAAAAATAGCAAGACCAAATATAAGACTTACATCTCCTAAAGAAATTTCTCCACCAATTTTTAAGTATACAGCATAAGCAAAGGAAATTAAGACAACACCAAGGTAGAAAAAGCTCATATTAGCTACCATCCAGTATTTGTAATTGTAACTTTTCTGCTGTTTGGGAACAAAATCTTTTCGTAAGGAATGTTGAAGAATATGTTTTTCTTTTGATAAAGAGAAAAAAGATAAGATAGAAAAAATATTTATAAACCTATCAGATATCCCTCCTAAAACCTTATAAAAAGAATTCTCTTCTATTTTAACAGAATGTGTTATCTTTGTTGCCAAAAAATAACTTAAAACAAAGGCTACACATATGAGGGAAATAACCAAGATTCCCATTTTCCAACAGACGATTATTAAGGAAACAGAGTTTATCGAGATAATGAGGATATGTTCTAAAACTTTAAAAAACTCTTCTATAATGTAGTCAAAAACAAATGTAACGTCGGATAATTTTCCTGTGATAGTTCCATATTGGTTCTTCTGAAAGAAAGCATAATCTTTATGTTGAAGAATATCATAAAAATCAGTCATTATAGTCTGATGAATATGAGGATAAGATTTTAATTCAGCATAAGAACTCATCATGTACGAAAACTCCATCATGAATATCGTAGAACAGAAAATCATTACAGGACGAATACAAGATGCCCACGTGAGGGTTTCCCCCTGTAAAGTGTCAAAAATTAATTTTGAAGAATAACTATAAAAAAATGGATATATACCGTGAATTACCACAGTCAACAACATCAAAAAAAAATACCACTTGTACTTCGCTGCTCTAACCAAATAAAAGCCAAAAATTTTTCTATAGCCCATTGTTCCCAAATATAAAAAAAACAAAAACTAAAAAGAAGACATAAAGACGATAATTATTAAATGTAGTATTTTTGTACTTTATTTTGAAATGATTATAAAAAGAAATAAAAAAGGAATCAGTTAGACCTCTTTTGCATGTCGATAATCTGCTGAATTTTTTTATTGAAAGAACTTCCTCCATTTTTTATTTTCATCCTTCGTTCTTCTAATTTTTTCTTAATCTTCTCATCATTCAAAAACTTTGAAGTCAAATATTGTTGTAAAACAGAAATCAAATTAAACAGTAAGTAATACAAATTCAATGCAGCAGGAAAACTATTAGCAAAAAGTAAGAGAGTTACTGGAAGAACATAGTTCATAAACTTCATTTGAGTTTCCATCTGATTATTGGAAGCAGGTGTGTTATTTGTTAAAGCAAAAATAACAGAAGAAGCAGCCATCAACAAAGCGAATAAGCTTACATGATTACCATAAAAAGGAATGTTAAAAGGTAGAGTAAAAAGACTATCAAAAGAAGACCAGTCTTGGATCCAAAGGAAACTTTGATTTCGGAAAAATGTAAGATTTGGAATAAGATGATACATCGCTAACAAAATAGGCATCTGTAAAATAATAGGTAAACACCCCCCCAGAGGAGAAACCCCCATCTCTTGATATAATTTCACCTGCTCTAACTGTAACACATCAGGTTGATCTTTATATTTTTCCTGCAATAAAGTCAAAGTTGGATTTAAAAGACGCATCTCCGCCATCGATATATTAGACTTCAACGTAAAAGGTAAAATCAATAATTTAACAGCTAAAGCTAAAAGAAAAATCAATACTATCAAATCATTAACATGGTTATGTAAAAAATTTATCAAAGGCAAGAAACAGTATTCATTGATAGGACGGACAATAAAACCTCCAAGGTATAAATTTTTATCGAATTTAAAAGCAAACTTCTTTAAATCATTGTAATTGTTAGGACCAAAATAATAACGGATATCACCGTTCATGTCTTTTAAAGAAATTCCATTAGGATCTGAAATCTGGGCAAAAACATCTACATTTTTAAGGAATCTTTGATCATAATTTGGAGTTAATGTTAAACTTGTATTTCTAAAATTGTTTAACCCGTCAATACCAATGGTGAAAAATCTTTGTCGCATCGCTATCCATTTCAAAGAATCAATTTGAGCAGATTGCGGCTTTGGAGAATATTCATTAAAACCATTGAATTTGTCTTTGGAAGTTAAATAATTTATAGTCGTCTTCTTAGAACAGTAATCACGATCCTTTTCTTGGGTCAATAAAACATTATTCCAAACAAAATTTATTTCATTAGAATCGAAATATTGGTTACTATTAAAAAAATTCCAACGATGATCAACAACAAAACCTTCCTCGTTCAAACAATAAACTTGTTTTATAATTTTTTCGTCACCGAGATCACATATAAAAGAAATCTTTTTAAGATCAGAATTTTCTTTATCAACAGCAAAAACTAAATCATTGGTATTTATTAGTTTATTTTGATATTTAAAACAAAAACCGCTAGCTCCATTTTTCCCGGAAACAAGTTGAACAGGTTTATTATCTTTATCGACTTTATTTTTTAGGATAACATCATAAATACGTCCTCCATTAGTATCAAAAACGACTTTTAAATCTTTATTTTCGAGAGAAATTTTTTCAGAAGTTTCGGCTGTAGCACATTTATCGTAGAAAAAGGTATCTTTAAGATTTACGACATCTTCTTTTGTAGACTCAAAATTACTTTTTTTGAAATCTGAATCATAATTATCGAATTTTTTTTCGACGACAGCAACAGTCTGTTGTTTATTATCTTGAATTTGTTTCTGACGATTTTGTGAATAGACAACGTAACTGACAAAT
>CAMEYY010000003.1 GCA_945947725.1 uncultured Cytophagales bacterium
CTGAACTAAGTGATGATGAAAAAAAAATAAAAGACAAATTGACCGAAGAACATAAGATTTTTCAAAAGTATCAAAATTTATTAAATCAGATAAAAAATGAAACTGATTCAAGTAAGAAAAAACAATTACAAAATGAGGCGATGAAAATGCTGAAAGGTCATGGTTTTTTAGAGGGAAAGGAAGAATCTCTTTCTATTTTTCAAGATACAATTAAAGATCCGGTAAAATTAAACGGTGTTAAAATTAAAAGTTTTAAGGCTGATATTAAAATTGACAACAGTGGAACTATTAAATCTACATGGACTATTGAGGCTGAAAATGCAGGAGGAAACATAAAAATACATCGATATTATTTGAATGGTAGTTCTTCTAAAATTGACAAGGATAACTATTTTACTATAGATTTTTCTAGCAAAAAAACTCAAACGTTTGATTTTGAACAAAAAATTTCTTTTCCTGAGGGTAATAATATTTTTATAGACGTTAATCTTGTTGTTTTTCCTGAATGTTTTGTTAAATGTGATGACTTTAAAATACAGCTTGAGATTCCGAATGGGTATCATATAACACACCGATTTCCTTATTTAAAATTGATTGAGGGAAATGTGTATAGCTATGAGAAGGCAGATAATAATGCTATAGAATCTGATTTAGCTTTTTGTTTTGGTATTTCTAAAAATGAATACCTTAAAACCGATATCAAATTTCATTATGTTGCCGACACACCTATTGGAAGTATGGAAGGGGCTATGCCTATCTATAGTGGACCTTATTTGTTTTCTCATTGTGAAATAAGTAATGCCTCGGAAGATAAAGCAAAAAAAAATAAAAAAGATGCTGTTGTCTACGAACAAACCAATTTGCCTGATAAAAAAGTTTCTTCGGCAGGAAATTTATATGATACCTTCGATCATGAATTTTTTATAAAAGGAGTTAAAAGTAATAAAATCGATATCTCTTTTAATAATTTGGAAATGTTGAAAGATATCAAAGATAGAGTTTATTCTGGTTTACAAGAAAATCATATTAAGTTTAGTAAGACTTCTGATCAATTTTTACGTATTTACGCTCAAAGAATTTTAAATGAAATTTTCCATGTCAGTGAAAAGGCTTGTACTTGTACTAAAGTTGCAGCTTTATGTAAATTTGTTCATTACTGGGTGACATACCAAGATCATAAACGAGCACATGCAATGAATCCTATTGAGATTTTTACTTTGAGAAAAGGAATTTGTGTGGATTATACTCATCTATTATTGGGTTTATGTAGTAGTATAGGAATTAATAATATTGTAAAAATTTCAGGAATAGGTTGTAATAATTTTTCTACCTATGAAAAACACTCTTGGTGTGTTTGTTATTGTCCAGAATGTATGCACAATTTTGAATTTGATCCTACTTGGAATCAATGTTTTCAAGTTGGTCCTGAACATATTTTCTTATCTAAAACTCATCGTGTTAATGATACCGCAGATAAAATGTTAGGAGGAAATCTTCATAAAAGTATCGAAGTCTCATTTAAGAATGTTGGTAAAACAATTGTTGTTAAATAATTTGTAATGAATTTCTGCATTCTTGGTATTGGGAATACTGGTGAAGAATATAAAAAAACACGTCATAATACAGGATTTATCTTGTTAGATCAATTCGCGAAAAATCATGATCTTGAATTCGTTCAAAAAAAACATGCTTACATAACTACTTTTTCTTTTCGATCTCACAACTTCTATCTTTTAAAACCTACTACTTTTGTAAATCTCAGTGGTATCGCTCTTAGGTATTGGATGGAAAAATTAAAAGTTGAAACAGAAAATGTGCTTGTTATTGTCGATGATATACATTTAGATCTTGGGAGTATTAGGTTTAGAAATTCTGGAAGTAGTGGTGGACATAATGGACTTAAAAATATTGCTTTAAACTTAGGTTCAGAAAATTATAAAAGATTACGTATCGGTATCGGTCATGGTTTTTCAAGTGGACATCAAGCGGATTATGTTATCAATAATTTTAATGATGAAGAGTTGAAAAAAATTTTATCTTTATCACCAATTTTAGAAGATATAATCAAAGCTTTAGCTGATCAAAATGAAAATATAAGAACAAAAATTATCAACGAGATTTTGTCAAAGTTAAAATCTAAAGAAAATTAGAATATTTATTTTATAGCGTTAGCTCCTGCAGAAATTTCAATAATCTCATTCGTAATCATAGCTTGTCTAGATTGGTTATATAAAATTCTAAGCGATCGAATCAAGACGTCAGCGTTATCTGTAGCTTTCATCATATTAGTCATACGAGCACCTTGTTCAGAAGCATTAGATTCGAAAAGAAGATGAGTCAATTCTGTCTTTAAGGCAAAAGGAATAAAAGTTTCTAAAATATGCAACCTCGAAGGTTCAAAAATATATTCTTCAGGGACAGCTTCTGCACCTTTAACTTCTACCTCCATAGGAAGAAATTGTTTAACGGTAATTTCTTGACTAGCAGCGTTTTTAAAACTATTGAAGACAATCAAAACCTTATCGTATTTACCTTCTAAGAAACTTAATCTTATCCATTCAGCGAATTCATGAATTTTTTCAGTTTGTAGTTTTGAGAATATATCAGAGAATTCTTCGATGATTTTAAAATTATTCTTTTTGAAATAAGTTAAAGCTTTTTTCCCAACAGGTAATATGTCGATATTTTTGAAGCTTTCGCTGTTTTTATTAAAAATTTCAACAGTTTTTTTTATCACAGAAGAATTGAACGAACCACAAAATCCTTTATCAGCAGAAAAAGCTATCAAAAGAAGATTATCTTTTGCGTCTCTACAACGATATTTTTTAATAATTTCATCATTTATATCGGTCAAAATTTTGTTACCAATCTCATTCAAATATTTTTCGTAGTTTTTTATTTTGAGAAGATTTTGTTGAGCTTTACCAAATTTTGACGCGGCGATGAGTTGCATCGTTTTAGTTATCTGCCTCATGGAATTGACAGAGTTCATTCTGACTACAATGTCTTTAATATTTGGCATTTTAAAATAAAATTATTAAGAACAACTTTGATATCTTTGAGCAATAATTTTAGCTTCTTCAGTGATGATATTTTTCAAATCATCGTTCCATTCTCCAGCAGAAATTTTATCAAGACTATCTCTATTTTTAGCTTTTAAAATTTCAAGAAGGTCTTGTTCAAAATTTTTAACTTTTTCAAGAGGAACTTGATCTAAGAAACCACTCATTGAAGCAAAAATAATAGCGACTTGTTCCCCAACAGTAAGAGGTTTATGAATACCTTGTTTCAAGATTTCCTGATTTTTTCTACCTCTATTGATAACCAATTTAGTAGCGGAATCAAGATCAGAACCAAACTTAGCAAAAGCTTCTAAATCAGCGAATTGAGCTTGGTATAATTTTAAAGATCCAGCTCCTTTTTTCATTGATTTTACCTGAGCAGCGCTACCGACACGAGAAACAGAGATTCCAACGTTAATAGCAGGACGTAGACCAGCGTTAAAGAGGTTAGACTCTAAGAAAATCTGTCCATCAGTAATAGAAATCACGTTTGTTGGAATATAAGCCGAGACATTACCATCTTGTGTTTCGATAATAGGCAGAGCAGTTAAAGATCCTCCACCTTTTACCATTTCACGTAAAGAGTCAGGAATATCATTCATTTTACGAGCGATCTCATCGTTAGCATTAATTTTTGCTGCTCTTTCCAAAAGTCTAGAGTGAAGATAGAAAACGTCACCAGGGTAAGATTCACGTCCAGGAGGTCTTTGCAATAATAAGGAAATTTCTCTATAAGCAACAGCCTGTTTTGATAAATCATCATAAATAACCAAAGCAGAACGTCCTGAATCTCTAAAGAATTCCCCTATTGTTGTTCCAGCGAAAGGAGCATAATATTGCATTGCAGCAGCAAAAGAAGCAGGAGCAGCAACAACGACAGTGTAAGCCATTGCTCCATGTTTTTCTAATTCTTCTACGACATTAGCTATGGTAGAAGCTTTTTGTCCTATTGCGACGTAAATACAATAGACAGGATTTCCTTTATCAAAAAATTCCTTTTGATTCAAGATAGTATCTATGACTATTGTAGTTTTTCCTGTTTGTCTATCACCGATTATCAACTCACGTTGTCCACGTCCAATTGGAACCATGGTATCGATAGCTTTAATACCAGTTTGAAGAGGTTCATTAACAGGTTGACGGAAGAGAACACCTGGAGCTTTCCTTTCAAGAGGCATTTCATATCTTTCTCCAAGAATTTCACCTTTACCATCGATAGGATGTCCAAAAGTATCGACAACACGTCCTAGCATTCCCTCTCCGACATTAATAGAAGCGATACGTCCAGATCTTTTAACGATATTACCTTCTTCAATTCCACGACAATCACCAAAAACAACAGCACCCACACAATGTTCCTCTAAATTCAATGCAAGACCTAAAACTCCATTTTCAAACTCTAACAACTCTCCAGCTTGAACGTTTGTCAGACCATATATGTGAGCAACACCATCTCCAACTTGTAAAACAGTTCCAATCTCTTCAACATTAGTTTTTGAGTTAGCAAGCTGTTCTTTCAAGATTGAAGTTATCTCCTCAAGATTAAAATTTGCCATTTTTTTAATTTTAAATGTTAGTTAATTTTTTTTTTAAATTTTCAAAAGCAGAACATAAGCTTTTATCATAAATTTTAGTGCTAGAAGTCAAAACAAAACCACCTAAGATTTTTGGATCAATGACATTTTTTAAAATAGCATCATCACAATTGAAAACACTTTTGACAACCTTATGCATTTTTTCTAAAGATTCTTTGTCTAAAACTCTCGATGTTACTACTTTTGTATCTACGATATTTTTGTATTCTAAATAATTTTTTATAAAACAATCTAAAACCTTACCCCAAAGACCTGCTCTCTTATTTTCATTCATCAAATAAAAAACAGACTTAGAAATTTCAGAAATTTTATCACCAGAAAATCCATCAAACAAATTATTTTTCTTTTCTTTTTGACAAATAGGATTAGAAAAAATAATGTTGATAATTGGTTCCGCTTGCAAAATATTTTTCCAAAACAAACAATCACTGTAAACTGTTTCTAAAATATTTAAATCACGAGCACGAGCAAACCAGGCATTGGCGTAATTATAAGAAATTTTTAAATCAGAGTGTTTCATTTTGAACAAGGTTGGTTTTTTTTGTCAAAACTTCATCCATGAGCATATTCAAAAATTCGGTATTTTTATTTTCATCTTCTAGTTCTTTTCCCATCAACTTTTCAGCGATTTGAACAGAAAGAGAAATGATATCATTTTTTGAATTTCGAATAGTATCATTTTGATATAGTTTCATTGCTTGCTCAACGTCATGAACGATTTTATCCCCTCTACTTTTGGCATCCATCTCCGCAGTATCGATAATTTTCTTTCTATCATCTAAAGCCTCTTGAATTATTTTTCCTTTTTCAGTATGAGCTAATTTGACAATTTCAGAACATTCTTCTTCGATTTTTGCTACACGCTTATTGCATTCCTTAGCTTTAATTAAAGAATTTTCGATAAACTTTTCACGATCTTTGATCAAACCAAGAGCAGGTTTCCAAGCGAATTTACCTAAGATAAACAGGACAATAAGGAGAATTATAGATTGCCAAAAAAAAACCCCAAAGTCGGGAGTAAGCAAATCCATAGTTCAATCCTTTTATTATTTAACGACAACTAAAAGACAAACAACGACAGCAAACAAAGCAACACCTTCAATCAAAGCAGAAATAATAATCATTGCTGTTTGAACTTTACCAGCAGCCTCTGGCTGTCTACCAATTGCTTCCATTGCAGCTTTACCTATTTTTCCCATACCCATAGCAACACCTAAAACGATTATAGCAACACCTATGGCAGCACCAAATATACTTAACGAATCCATAATGTAAATTTATCACCTATTAACTTATGAATAACAAAAAAATATTTAATTTTCAATTTCCATAATTTCGTAAGAAATTTTATCCCCATTTTCATCATGTAAAAGTTTTAATATTCTTTGATTCGATGATCCACGAAAAATTAAAGATGTATCTCTATTCTTTATTTCAAAACGACCATCAACAATAACATCCACATACCTCAAGAACTCATCATAAACATGCAAATCTAAAATCTCTTCTATAGTAAAACCCGTATACACCCAAAGATCTAAACCAATACATTTTATTTTTTTCGCTAAAGCTAACAACTCGTCAATATTCTGATAAAGAGGATCCCCTCCACTCAACGTAACATTAAAACCATTTCTCTCTATCTCTGCAAAAATCTCATCTACAGATTTCTCAATACCTCCACTAAAATCCCACGAATTAGGATTGTGACACCCTGGACAATAATGTTTACAACCAGCAAAATAAATTGAAGTTCTTAATCCTGGACCATCAACGATTGTTCCATGTAAAATCTCTAAAACACGCATCTGAAATGAAAAAAATTTTTATATCAAATCTATCGTGATTTTTGATTCTTCTTGAAAGTGTAGCGAATATTTTTTCTGTGATTTTCAAAAGTTTGAGCGAAAAGATGATGTGTTTTATCTGGAGCTGTAACAAAAAACAAAAAATTATGTTTCTCATAATTCAAAACAGCATCGATAGTCTTTAAAGAAGGTATGCATATTGGTCCAATCGGTAATCCTCCATATCTATACGTGTTATATCGAGATTTTGCACATCGCATAATTTTGTCATTATCTCCATCTTGAGGATCATATTTTCGGGCATAAAAAGTCGTTGGATCTGATTGTAAACGCATTTTAATTTTTAACCTGTTAATAAAGACACCAGCAATTCTCTCTGCTTCCTCTTTTTTAACAATTTCCTTTTCTATAATCGAAGCCAAAACTATAACCTCTGTCGGTGTTAATCCCATAGCTTTCGCTTTATCTAATCGCTCTTGGGTCCAAAAATTATTAAACTCATTGGATATCTTATGAAAAAATTTTTCAACAGAAACATTCCAGTAAAATTGATAAGTATAAGGCAAAAACAAAGTTAAAATGGTATTTTCATTTACATTGTATTTTTTAAAAAAATTCTTATCACGACAAAAGTCTAAAAAGTCCTCCTCACTAAAAAGAAGATGTTGATCAAGATATTTTGCTAACTCTAACAAAGTTTCACATTGACATATAGTAACTTTTACTGGATCTTGCTCTCCTCTCGTTAATTTATTTAAAAGCTTAAAATTAGAAATATTTTCATTTATTTTATAAGAACCTTGTTTGGCAAATCTTTTCCTAAAAAAGAAAGCTGCAATTTTGAATGATAATGAATTTTTTATAATTTTTTTCCTTTTTAACTCTTTGTACAAATATTTACAAGAAGTTTTTTCTGAAAATTCTAAACGTTCATTTCCTTCGTTTGTATTCGGAGAAAAAAAAATAAAATAGATAAAGATTCCTCCAAGGATAGCAAACGAAATTAATCCTAGAAGTAAAAATTTTTTAATTTTCATCTTTTATTGCCTGAATAGGACAAGCATTGAAGCAAGCTCGACAGCGTATACATTTTTCAGGAATAATAAAATTATGATCTTCTGATAAAGGTTCTCTTTCTACTCCATCCTTATCTTTCCACTTCTCACCAGCTTCACATACAGCTTTCATAGGGCAAACTTCAAGACATGTCCCACAGTTAATACATTCATCAGATATTTTCATACAGGATATATATTAAATTGTGAATATAATTCATCATGTTAAAAAGATTAAACAAGATTGGTTTTTTATTATTCACTACAGGGTGTGCCTCTTTTGAAAATTTTGTCGATAGTAAAATTATCGTAACCAAAACATCTTCTTTAGATCCTAATGTTATAGAAACATTTTCCAATAAATTCAAAAAATTAGATTTATCTGGAACTCAAGAAATTGCTAAAACATTAAACCAAAGTATTATCAAAAATAGCAACGGAGACTTTTTCCTTATCTCAAAATCACAAGGAAAGAATAATTGTTTTAACATGGAAAAAATTTCCTTACAAGATAATTTTGAAAATGTAAAATCCTTTTTCTTTCTAGAAGATAAATTGTTTGCTCTTTGTTTAAACGGAAGTACTATTACTATTCATGAATGTTCAAATAAAACTTCTGAATTAGATGGTGATGTGCTTCCTTTAGCTAAAATAAATTTTAATACTGCAAACTCTTTTTCTTTTAATGCTGCAAATATAAATGATTTAGGTAATAGTTTTAAAAAAATACAATATAATATCTGGCAAGCTGCTGCTATAAAGAATGAAACTTATTCTTCTCTTAAACTTAAAAATTTGGAACTTTCTTTCACTGATAATATTCATTGTTGTTCTGACTGCGTGATTGGTAATAAAAATAATTTGAAAAAAGGATGTTTTATTCTTATTCAAACTGAAGTAAAAGAGGACGTTAAGGTTTTCGCTAATATAAATTTGGGACTATTTTTCGACGGAGAACAAATCGTTATTTCTCAAGAACTTGCTAGCGATAATTCCTTTTATCATGGTAACTTTAATAAATTTTCTATTACCTCTTTAAAATCTTGTGGAGACACTATCGTTTGTCGTGGTAAAGAGTTGAAAAATAAAAATGGGGAAGATTTTTCTGATTTTGTAATCGTTGGAAAATTTGTTCTTGATTCTGAAAATAATGTTTGTTATAAATTAATTTCTTCTCATTTTGTTGAAAACTTAAAAGATGTTACTCTTTTGAAAACAGAATGTGAAAATCCTATCGTTACAACTATTTTTGTAGATAATTCGAATAAAGTAAAATTTGGAACTTTAGTCGACGATAGATTTAGATCTCAAAATGCATCTGATCTTGTCGGTCTTGATTTTTTTAAAACAAATGCTGAATTACCAAATAGAACTAGATTACGTGATTATAATTCTATCTTTGTTGGAGATAATGGTTTGCTTCTTCAATATAAACCTCTCGAGGCCGAAGATCATTCTAAAGATTATCTTATCACTTTAAATGAATTACATTTACCTATGTTCTCTTAATTTTTTCCTGTTTTACTTTGGGGAAAGATTATTTTTAATTTAAAATGATTTTATAAACTACTGGGGGATTGGCTCAGTTGGTAGAGCATCTGCTTTGCAAGCAGAGGGTCATCGGTTCGAGTCCGATATTCTCCACTTCTTCTCAAAAAAATTCTTAAAAACAACTTGATTTTCTTTTTTATCATCGTACACTTATCACGCAAATATTCCAATGCGTAAAAATTATAACCTAACACCTATGCTCTCACTATGAAGTTGAAAATCTTATTCATATTTCTATTTTGGACCTCTTCTTTTCCCTCTTTTGCAAAAATAAATCTTAACTCAGCAACTTTCAATGATTTGACATCTTTAGGTTTAACAAACTCGCAATCGCAAAATCTATCATCGCATAGAAAAAAATATGGAAACCTCATTTCTATTTATGAACTTCAAGTTATCCCAGAATTCGATAGGTATCTTATAGAAAAAATTTCACCTCATATTTTTGTTGAAGAATTTTGGCCTGAAGAAAACATCTCATTTTTCAACGGAAAAACATTTGTTAAAAAGAAAAAAAAATTGCAACTGCTATTTCGTTATGGAAGAGTTTTAGAATTAGCACAAGGATATATAAACGGAAATTATGTCGGATCTCCTGATGATTTTTTAACAAAGATCAACTTTTCAGACCAAGGATATAAATTTTCTTTATCATATAAAAAAAAATACGCTGAATACCTCTATCCTGGACGTTTTGGAGGATTCTTTTTACTTGAAAAAAAATTTATTTTTGATAAACTTATCTTCGGAAACTATCAAATTGGCTGCGGACAAAGCCTTATCTTAAATTCCTCTTTCTCTCTTTACAAAACTTTAACAAACCCAGATCTCGCTAAACACAATACCAAAATTAAACAAATATCTTCTCCTTCAAAATATTCTTTCCAAGGACTCGCCAGCTCGATAACTTTTGATGAAAATTTCGAATATACATTTTTTTATTCGCACAGATTCCTAAATTCTAAAATCGAAAATAACAAAGCAAAGATCTCTTATCATGATCACTATAAAACTCTTCACGATTTAAAAAATAAAAATACATTGGGAGAACATACTTTAGGAACTATTTTTTCCTGGAAAAAAGATAATTCAGAGATCGGTTGGAATCTTGTTTATACACATTTTGATCACGAAATAAATAATGAATCTAAATATAAATTGCAAGGTAAAGAAAATTATGAAGGAAGTGTTTTCGGAGAAACGATCTTATTCGATAGACTGAATCTTTTTGGAGAATTTACTTATTTAAAAAATTTTTCCTTTATCTTAGGTAGCTCTTTAACTTTTGTTAAAAACATCACCTCATCTTTCCTCATTAGAAATATTTCTTCACATCTCAATAATTTTTATGGAAAACCTTTTTGTGAAAATAGCGTAGGTAAAAATGAATTTGGTATTTGTAATGTCAACTTATTCAAAATAAAAAAACTAAATATCACCTTAGCCTGGGATTATTTTTATTTTCCTTACACGATACCAAAAGAACTAGGATTGGATAGAATTTTGAAACTTCTTTATTCTTTTAACAAAAGAGATTACCTTTCTCTTAAAATCCAAGGTAAAAATAAAAAAAACTACAAAACAACGATACAATTGGAAGGACAGAAAAACATTGTTAACTTTTTTTTCATTTCAAAAGTCATTTATAAAGTGGATAAGCTAAAAAAAAATTATGGCTTAGGTTTTTTAGAAACAGTGAGGTATAAATTGCAAAAATTTAATGCTGACATATTTTTAGGAACAACTTTTACAGAAGGAGTAAAGATTTATTTGCGTGAGCCGATGGTGAAATTTGGGGGAATAAAAAGTAAAATGTTTAATATTCCAATGTTTGTATGTGGAGGTCTTATCGGATATAAATTCAGTAAAAATTTTCAGCTAGAAATGTTATATAATTTTTCTTATGTGCTCAAAGGAAAAACTATTGATTCAAAAGATAATATGATCGAAAAGAAAATGAAAAATTTTATCTTAATACAAATTATAGTTCATTCCCCCATAACTCATTAAAATCATTACTAATATCATTGTTTTCATTTTTATTTGAATTTTCTAATTGTTTTTTATTACTATCATTCTGATCTTGAATATTTTTCTGAAGTAAACTCATAGTTTCCTGTAATTGTAACAATAACTCGTTAGATGTAACTTGCTGAGATTGTGTTTGCTGAACCATAGATCTGATGTCTTGAACATTTTTCTCTTGCTTTTTCAAATCAGAAGCTTGGGTTTTAAGTTTTTTATTTGCAGATTCTACTTGTTTTGTAATGTTCCTATCAAAACCATCGAGAACTGAGTTTATTGTTCTAACTTGATCATCTGTCAAACGAAACTTCTTTAAAATTTCATCTATTTTTGGTTTTAAACCACCAACATTATTTTTAATATTCACTACATTATTTTTAATTTCATTGCAGTCTGAATTTACACTTTGCAAAAGATTTAATATTGAAGTTGCCAACATAGAAATATTTTCTAAGTATGTCTTTTTTATAGCTTCACTATCATTTTTCAGTCTATTTAAACATATTTCAACAGCTTTAATCTTGTCGATATTCTTATTTTCATTCCATAACTCGGCGAATTTAGGAAAAATCATTTTATATAAACAATCTTTATCCTCCTGTAACGAATAAATATCTTTACCTTCTGCGTACAAATTTACAGCTATCGCACAGGCTTGACTTTGTTGAGATAAATCTTTAAAATCACCTTTACCATCCTTTGACTTTTGATAATTTGCTTTTAATTCTTTCTCAACTTGTTCCTTGGAAAGAGTCTTACCTATCTCTTCATATATTTTCAATTCATTAGAAATTTTATTATCATGAATATTTTCTTGAGATAACATCTGTTTTAAAGAATTAACGTTGACAGAAGAAGGACTAGAAGACAAATCTGAACTTGTAGAACCGTAACCACCAGATCCAGAATCAGTATCACAACTATGCATCGTAATACATAAACACAATCCAGATAAAACGTTTGCTCCCAAATTGAGCTGATTATAAAATATATTTTTTTTCATCTATAGTATAAATATACTATTCTAATTTCCCATTTCTAATAAAAAATGGAGGTCTATCAAAGACTTTTTCAGAAAATAAAAACGTTTCAAAAGTCCCAATCAATTTGAAGATCTAATAATAATTTTTTATGGCTTCTTTTACTCACTTACATGTTCATACTCAATATTCTTTACTTGATGGGGCTGGTTCGATAGAACGTCTTCTCAAAAAAGCAAAAGATCAACAGATGAACGCTTTGGCTATAACAGACCACGGCAACATGTACGGTGTAATGCATTTCTTTGAACAAGCAAAAAAAATAGGTATTAAACCTTTATTAGGATGCGAATTTTATTGTGTAGAAGATCGTTTTGACCGCGTAGATAGAAATCGTTATCATCTCATATTAATCGCAAAAAATGAACAAGGTTATAAAAACTTATCCCAACTGAGCTCTCTAAGTTTTATTGATGGTTTCTTTTACAAACCGAGAATCGATAAGAAAATTTTAAAACAATATCATGAAGGAATCATATGTACATCCGCTTGCATGGGTAGTCAAATCAACAGAGCTGTCCTCGATGGTGATGAAATTTTAGCTGAAAAATATTTTTTAGAACTGTATGAGCTTTTCCAAGATGATTTTTACCTCGAACTACAAAGATTCAACAATGATAACCAAGAGAAATGCAATCAGTTTTTATTAAAACTAGCACGAAAGTACAACGTTAAAATCATTGCAACAAACGATGTCCATTATGTAAATCGTGAAGAAGCTCTCGCTCATGATATTTTACTTTGTATTCAGACAGGAAAAGATTTTAACGACCCAACAAGAATGCGTTTTTGTTCTGACACTTTCTATCTAAAATCTACCGAAGAGATGCTTGAAGCTTTCCCAGATCTTCCTGAGGCTATCTATAATACTCAAGAAATCGTCGATAAATGCTGGGAACCAAACTTACATAAAGATATCTTCTTCCCTAATTTTACTATCCCTGAAGGTTACTCATCTCAGTCTCAATATCTTCAATTTTTAACTTGGGCAGGGGCCAAACGAAGATATAACGGAAATATTCCTAGCAAAGTTGATAAGCGTCTAAAATACGAGCTAGACATGATTCATAACATGGGTTTCGATGGATATTTCTTGATCGTTTTAGATTACATTCAGGCTGCAAAAGATTTGGGGGTGATGGTAGGTCCTGGACGTGGTTCTGTGTCGGGATCTTTAGTAGCTTATTGCATTGGTATCACAGATGTCAACCCTCTAACTTATGGTTTGTTCTTCGAAAGATTTTTAAATCCTGAAAGAATTTCAATGCCAGATATCGATGTCGACTTTGAAGATGATGGACGTGAAAAAGTTATCGAATATGTAAAGAAAAAATATGGACGTGAACAAGTTGCACATCTTATAACTTTCGGAACTATGGCCGCTAAAGTCGCTATTAAAGATGTGGCAAGAGTCTTAGGTTTACCTTTTGAACAGTCGAATAAATTAACGAAGTTCGTTCCTGCAAAGATGGAGGCAAGTTTGGCTGAAACAATAAAAGTTGTCCCTGAATTAAAAGCTCTATATGATAAAAAAGATTCCTTAGAACATAAAATTTTGGAAATAGCAAGTGTCCTCGAAGGATGTAAAAGGCAAACCGGAATACATGCTTGTGGAATAATCATTGCGCCTGGAGATTTGAAAAATTATATTCCTGTCAAAGTTGATAAAGAAACAGACCTCTTCGTTACACAATATGAAGGTTCTCTCATTGAACATGCAGGAATGTTAAAAATGGATTTCCTTGGTTTGAAAACTTTGACTATTATCAAAAACACATTGAGGATGGTGAAAAAAAATCATAATATAGACCTCGATGTTGATTCTATTCCTCTAGACGACGAAGAGACTTTTAAATTATTTCAACGCGGAGATACTATCGGAGTTTTTCAGTTCGAATCGGAAGGAATGCGTCAATCGCTTTGTAAATTAAAACCTACATGTTTGGAAGATATCATCGCAATGAATGCTCTGTATCGACCTGGTCCAATGCAGTTTATTCCTGATTTTATCGATCGTAAACATGGAGTAAAAGCTATCAACTATCCTCACCCAAGTTTAAAAGAAGTTTTACAAAATACTTACGGTATCATCGTCTATCAGGAACAAGTTATGCAGGTAGCTCAGGTTCTCGCTGGATATTCTATGGGACAAGCTGATATTTTGCGTAAAGCCATGGGTAAGAAAAAACCTGAAGAGATGGCAAAACAAAAGGAAATTTTTATTAAAGGATGTAAAGAATATAACGGTATTGATTCTGATAGCGCAGTAAGTTTATTTGAAACATTGGAAAAATTTGCTCAGTATGGTTTTAATAAAGCCCACGCTGCAGCTTACTCTATCATTGCCTTTCAAACTGGATACCTCAAAGCACACTACCCTGTCGAATATATGGCCGCAATGTTGACAAATGAACAAAACGACATAACCCAGTTGAGTTTTTATACCGATGAATGTAAAAGAATGGGAATAAATATCATCGCCCCTAATGTTAACGAAAGTAATTATGATTTCGATGCAAATGAAAAAGGTGAAATCGTTTATGGACTCGGTGGTATAAAAGGTCTTGGGATTAGCGCTGCAACAAATATTTTACAAACACGAGAAAAACATGGTAAATTCAAAGATATCTTTGAATTCGCAGAATCTATAGAACTAAAAACGGTAAATAAAAAATCTTTGGAATCCTTAACTTTATCCGGAGCTTTCGATTGTTTTGAAAATACACACCGTCGTCAATATATGTACGTTGATCGAGATGTTTCTTTTATTGAAAAATTGATAGAATACATAGGCAAGTTGAAAGAGGAAAAAGATACTTTAAAAAATTCCTTATTTGGTAATATCCTCGACTACAATTACTCTAGCAAAAAACCTCAACTCCCTATCTGCAATCCTTACTCTACCTTGGAAATGTTAGAACTCGAAAAAGAATATATAGGGGTTTATTTGTCTGGACATCCGCTAAATCTTTTTGAACAAGAGATAAAAAATTTTTGTTCGGCTTCTACAAAAACTCTCCTAGACGAGAACAAGAAAAATAAATCTTTTGCTGGAATAATAACGAAAGCGACGACACGTCTTTCTAAGAAAAACAACACTCCATTCATGATGTTTACCGTTGAAGATTTTGAAGGTGAAGCTAATTTGATAGCCTTTGGAAATATTTATAATGAAAAAAAGGAAATCATTAAAGTTGGTGCTCTTGTCTATATCGTCGGGGAAGTCGTTAAAAGGGAAGATGTAAAAGATTTTAAAATTAAAAGTTTAATTCCTCTTGAAGATGTTAGACAAACTATGTGTAAGAACTTAAAGTTATATATAGATTTAAAAAATTTGAGTAAGGAATTTATTTCTGAATTGAAAACGATAATAAAAGAAAATGAAGGTAATACGTTACTTTCTATTGAAGTTTTTGATAACGAGATAAAGAAAGAGTACATGAGCATGTACCGCGTTAATGTCTCAGAAAAATTTTTACAACTTATTTCTAAATATGGAAGATACGAATTGTTACGATAAAAACTTTCACGTCCCTGTGATGATGAATGAAGTTTTAGATTCTCTAAAAATAAAACCTGATGGAGTCTATGTTGACTTGACGTTCGGTGGTGGTGGACATTCTGGAGCTATTTTAAAAAGATTACAGACAGGACATTTATATTCTTTCGATCAAGATGCTGACACTCTCGAATATGCTGAAAAATTAAAATCTGATAACTTCACCTTTGTTCATGCAAATGCGATCTTCTTGAAAAGATTTTTAAAATATTATGGTATAGAGAAAGTTGATGGAATCTTTGCTGATTTAGGAGTTTCTTCTTTTCAAATAAACACTGCACAAAGAGGTTTTTCTATACGTTATGAAGGACCATTAGATATGAGGATGAATAAAAATTCTCGGTTGACAGCAAAACAAATTTTAAATTCCTACAGCCCCAATCAAATGCTTCATCTCTTTGAAGATTACGGAGAAATTTCCAATGCACGAGCTCTCACCGAGATAATTTGTAAACATAGGAAAATAGAAAAATTTGAAACAACACAACAACTTGTCGATCTCATTAATGATAGTTTTAATATCGGAAAAAGTCATATCAACCAATACCTCGCTAAAGTTTTCCAAGCACTGCGTATTGAAGTTAATAACGAGTTAGAGAATTTGAAGAAATGGTTGTTACAGACTACAGATCTTTTGAATGAAGGAGGGCGTTTAGTTGTTTTATCTTACCATTCTTTGGAAGATCGTCTTGTTAAGACTTTTATTAAAAATGGAAATTTTTTAGATCAAGATAATCCTTTCATTATAACTAAATCTCCATTCCGAGCTCTCAACAATAAACCATTGACACCTTCTTCTGATGAACTTGTCGCCAATCCTAGATCGAGTAGTGCTAAGTTGAGAGTTGCTGAAAAAATTTCTTAGAAATTAAATTTAGTCAGCGATAACATTATCGTTATTTTTATTTTCCATTTTCAAAAATAACTCAATCAAAACTAAAACTACCAAATGAGCAAAAATTTGAAAACCCTAAAATATTTTTAACACCTTCAGTTTTTATCAAATTTTTAAAAGAATCGTACTTATGTTTAAAAACAACTTTTCCTAGAGCAAAATCGTTACTGTTAACATTCTCCAAAACGATCCTATCACCAACATTTATTTTTCTAAGTTAACATAAACATAAATGGGGTAGATCTATCAACAAACCATCTTAGAGCCTGACGTGTTATCATTGGAAATTTATGAGTATCTGTTAAGTGGGACTTTTTATATAAAAACAACTAAGTCATCGTTTATTTTAGCATCAGGACCCTCAGAAAGATTTTGATTTTTGTACCACATACCTGATTTGTGAGATAAATATCCCATTTTTAAGAACTTAATAAAAAGGTTCCATTTCTTAGTCATTTTATATTACCAGTAAAAATATTATTTTGTCAATCGTGGAAGCAGAATCATCACTTACCTTTTCGTCTCTATCATGTACAAAATGTTGATCATAGGAGTTTTAATTTCATGAAAAGATTTTTTTTCTTTTGTCTTAAAAATAAAAACGCATAAATTTCCTGTCTTCGTTAAAATCATCTTGTTAAGACGGTAAGCCTCACGTATCCTCCTCTTTAAAAAATTCCTATCTGTAGCCAACTTTATATTTCTCTTCGGAACAATAACTGCAATTTTATTTACTGTACTATCCTGATTATATAGATGATAACAATCGAGTATGTTTGTGCGTAGTCGTTTTCCGTTGCTGATAACTTTCTTTATTAAACTATTTTTTTTTATTTTTTCGTTCTTGCCGAAACGGAACTGATGTTTTACTTCCAATCTTTCCCCCATAATAATTCCATTCTATCTTTCATTTTGTTTTCTGTTGCATTATCTTGTGGTTTCCAAAATTTCACGTTCTTCAGTTTGTCAGGCATGAACTGTAGTTTAACGAAATGATCTTTGTAGTCGTGAGCATATTTATATCCAGCTGAATATCCAAGGTCTTTCATAAGTTGTGAAGAAGCGTTACGTAAGTGAAGAGGGACAGGTGGATTGCCTGTTTTTCTTATACATCCTAAAGCGTTATCGATGGCAAGGTATGCAGAGTTACTTTTTGGAGAAGTTGCAAGATAAATAGTTGCTTCCGCGAGAGTAATCCTTCCTTCAGGAAAACCTATTTTTTCGATAACATCAAAAGCAGCGTTGGCAATCAAAAGAGCATTTGGATTTGCAAGACCTATATCTTCTGAGGCTAAGATAACAAGACGTCGGGCAATAAATTTTGGATCCTCACCTCCTTCTATCATCCGAGCTAACCAATAAATAGCCGCATCAGGATCACTTCCCCTCACACTTTTTATAAAAGCAGAAACAATATCATAATGCATCTCTCCATTCTTGTCATAACTCGTTATGTTTTGTTGTAAACATTTTTTTACTTTTTCATCAGTGACAACGCCGCCTTCATTTGCCTCAACAACCAACTCCAAAATATTTAATAACTTCCTAGCGTCACCACCACTGTAATAAATTATCGCATCCGTCTCTTCGATTTTTACGTTCTTACTTTTCAAAATCTCGTCGTGTTCCAATGCAAAAGTTATAAGTTTAAGGAGATCTTCTTTTTCTAAACTTTTCAAAACATAAATTTGACATCGAGATAAAAGTGGACGGATAATTTCAAAAGATGGATTCTCTGTTGTAGCTCCTATCAAAACAATATCTCCACGTTCGACAGCCCCAAGTAAAGAATCTTGTTGAGATTTACTAAAACGATGAATTTCATCTATAAACAAAATTGGAGTTTTATTTTCTTGTGAAAACATTTTAGTCTGATCGACAACATCTCGAACATCTTTCACTCCACTCGTCACTGCACTCAAGGTATAAAAAGGTACATCTAGATAATTAGCTATGATATTTGCTAAAGTTGTCTTTCCAACTCCAGGAGGCCCCCAAAGAATAAAAGATTGTAGTTTCTGCGAATTTATCATCTTTCGTAAAACAGAATCTTTATTAACGAGATGTTCTTGTCCTATATAATTTTCAAAACTTGTAGGACGCATTCTTTCGGCAAGAGGTTTTGACATTTGTTATAAATATAAACTCTAAAAAATTTGAGCATATACATTTCTCTTTAATCCCTATTTTCACTCTAAGAACCTCTTCTATTATTGTAATTTTTTTAATCTAAAAATACCTATCAAATCGAGAAAAACTCTTCCACGTTTTTGGCTCACGAACTAGATTTTTATTTATAAGAAGTTGATATGTTATCTGAAAAAAAATCGAAATATTATATCTTAAACATGTTCCCTTATCCTTCAGGAAATGGATTACACGTTGGACATGCTCTTGGATACGTTGCTAGTGATATCTTCGCTAGATACAAAAAAATAAAAGGTTATGACGTTTTAAATCCTATGGGATATGATTCTTTTGGTTTACCTGCTGAACAATATGCAATTCAAACTGGACAACATCCTGCTATCACGACACAAAAAAATACACAACGTTATACTGAACAACTGAAAAACCTCTGTCTTGATTTCGATTGGGATAGAGAATTTTGTACTTCAGATCCTGATTTTTATAAACATACGCAACAGATTTTTATCTGGATGTTTAAAAGTTTTTTCTGCCTCAAAGATCAAAAAGCACATCCTATTGAAGATCTCTACCAAGAATTTGAAAAAAATGGTAACGATGGAACTTTTGCTTGTGGTACTGCTGAAAATTTCTCCGCTCAACAATGGAATTCTTTTTCCGAAAAAGAAAAATACGAAATATCTCTAAAGTTTAGATTAGCTTATCAAGATGATGTCTTAGTTAATTGGTGCCCTCAATTAGGAACTGTCTTAGCTAACGATGAAGTTAAAAATGGTTTCTCTGAACGAGGTGGTTATCCTGTTGAACAAAAGAAAATGCGTCAATGGTGTTTAAGGATCACTGCTTATGCTGATAGACTCCTTGAACCTCTCAACGTAGAAAAGTTTGAAATGCCGAAAATAGAAGACACTTCAAAACCTGGTATCCCTTGTCAATCTAGAAAGATAGTTATCGTCGTCATAAAACATTGGAAAGAAAAAGATAAGTTTCTTTTTGTCCATTACGTAAAAGAAGATTTTTCTGCCCTGCTAACAGGAGGGATAGAAAAAGGTGAAACTCCTGAAGAAGCTGCTATCCGTGAAATAAGAGAAGAAGTTGGATATGTAAATATCAAAAAAATAAAAGCTTTAGATTCTGTTATTGAAGAACGTTTTTGGCATACTATAAAAAAAGTTAATAGACATGCTTTATTTTACCCTGTTTTAGTTGAATTAGCAGATGACGAAAAAGTTGCTGTTTCTGAAAAAGAAAGAAATCAACAAGTGGAAAAATGGTTGTATAAAGAGGAGATAAAAGATGCTTTAAATTCTGATAAACTTTTCGAAGGTAAAAAATCTGCTCATCATATTGTGCTCAAAATGTTTAATCATGAGAAAAATTTTCTTGATTGGCCAGAGTCGACAAAAGAAATTCAAAAAAATTGGATTGGACGTTCGGAGGGGGCAAAACTCTTCTTCGATGTTAAAGATGAAAATGAAAAATTAGAAGTCTTCACTACACGACCAGAGACTATTTTCGGTGTAACTTTTATTTCTATTTCACAAGATCATACTCTTGCACAAGGAATGAAATTAAAAGAAAATGAAAGTGGTGTCTTCACAGGAAAATATGCTATACATCCTTTCTCAAAAAAATTAATTCCTATCTGGATCGCCGATTATGTACTCTCTGATTATGGAACTGGTGCTGTTATGGCTGTCCCTGCTCACGATCAACGTGATAAAGATTTTGCTGAAAAATATGGCCTAGAGATAAAACATGTTATCGATGATGATAAAATTATAAATTCCGATTTCTTGGATGTACTTAATATTGACGAAGCAAGGAAAAAAATTATCGACGAGTTTGAAAATCTGAAAATTGGGAATAGAAAAGTTAATTATAAATTGCGTGATGCTGTCTTCTGTCGTCAAAGATATTGGGGGGAACCTATTCCTGTTTTTTATAAAGATGGACTTCCTTATGTTTTCGATGAAAAAGATTTACCTCTTGAACTCCCAGATATAAAAGACTTCACTCCAACAGGGAAACCTCCTCTTGCCAATGTCGAAAATTGGAATAAAGATGGATACGATATAGAAACTTGTACTATGCCTGGATGGGCAGGGTCAAGTTGGTATTTTATAAGATACCTAGATCCAAAAAATGAAAACGATTTAGCTAATGAAAATATTTTAAGAGAATGGGGAAATCCTGACCTTTATCTCGGGGGAGTTGAACATGCAACGGGACATCTTATCTACGCTAGATTCTACGCAAACTTCCTCTACGATATAAACAAAATTCCTTATAATGAACCTTTTAAAAAATTGATACATCAAGGAATGATTTTAGGTGAATCTGCTATCGCTTATCGAATCGAAAACACTAACACTTTCGTTAGCGCAGAGTTAAAAGATCATTACAAAACTGCCGAAGTTCATGTCGACGTTAAACTTGTCGATGAAAATTTCTTCCTCGATGTCGAAGCTTGTAAAAATTGGAGACCTGACTTCTCTTCCGCTGAATTTATCTTGCAAAATGGAAAATTTAAATGTGGAAAAATTATCGAAAAAATGTCCAAATCCAAACATAATGTCGTTAATCCTGATGATGTTATCGCAAAATATGGGGTCGATACTTTACGTCTATACTTGATGTTCCTTGGACCTATCGAACAACAAAAACCTTGGAATACTCAAGGAATAGAAGGTGTTCACAGATTCTTGAGTAAAGTTAGAAATTTACAGAATAAAATCGGCGGTGAAGGATCGAACGAAGAAAAGAAAATTTTAAATAAGACGATAAAAGAAGTCGATGATTGTATCAAAAGATATTCTTTCAACACAGCAATAAGTTTTATGATGATTTGCGTTAATAAATTTATTGAGTTGGAAAAAATATCCGAAGAGAGCTTTAAAAAATTATTATTATTACTCAATCCTTTTGCTCCAAAAATGACAGCGGAACTTTTTGATATTTTACATTTTGACAAAGAACTCATCTCGTTAAAAGTGGATGAAGATTTTTTAGTTGAAAATACTTTTGATTATCCTATCGCTATAAATGGAAAAGTTCGTGGTAAGATGAGCTTTGCTCTCGATGAAAATGAAGATGTGATAAAACAAGAAGTTTTGAAAAACGCATTGGTAACGAAATATGTCGGAGATAAGAGCGTACGTAAAATCTTCGTTATAAAAAATAAAATGATTAATGTCGTCGTATAATCTTGCAAGATGAACCCAGAAATAATTTTTAAATACTTCCCTAACTTAAGCGAAGACCAGAAGATGAAGATGATAAAATTAGGAGAAGTTTATAGTTTGTACAATGAACAAGTAAATTTAATTTCTCGAAAAGATATCGTCAATTTGTATGAACATCATGTTTTGCATAGTCTTGCTATCGGGAAAGTTGTTGATTTTGAACAAGGTAAAAAAATTATCGACGTTGGGAGTGGGGGAGGTTTACCAGGAATTCCTTTAGCTATATTGTTTCCTCAAACGAATTTTGTTTTAGTGGATTCTATAAATAAAAAAATCAATACTGTCACCTCTATAATTCATGACCTCGGCTTGCAAAATGTTACTACGTTGTGTGAACGTGTCGAGAAGGTAAAAGAGAAATTTGATTATGTGATAGGACGTGGTGTGTGTTGTTTCGATAAATTTGTTGCTTTAACAAAAAATCTCAAGAATGGGAAAACGAAAATTTTTTATTTAAACGGTAACAACGACGAAACGAAGACAAAACATAAAATTTTTATCATCAACGACTTTTTTGAAGAGGAATTTTTTAAAGGTAAAATTATCAGATCTTTGTGAAAAGTGAACTTGGAAGGAGTCGAACCCTCAACCTTCTGATCCGTAGTCAGATGCTCTATCCAGTTAAGCTACAAATTCATCGATAATCTTAATAATATATATTTTTGGATATTTTACAATAAGTATATGTGTAAAAGAATTTTTGTTCTTACATTCTTATTGTCTTTTATTCCAGGGAAAAATATCTTCGCTAAAGATATTTCAACTATTGAAAATATTACGTCTGAAAAAGAAGAAGATAACGATTTTCTCGATAGCTTTATCGATTCTGAAAATTATCAAGGGAAACCCCAAGTTAATATTTCTTTTTGTCCAAGGTATGGAATAAACTTACTTCGTAGCTCTGAAGAAAAAGATAAAGAAGATTTTGAGTCTTTGCATTCTAGAAATTTAGGAGTAACTTTGGCTATTAATATGCCTATCCAATCTTCTAACTTCTTCTATTCTATTGCTTTTGATCTTTGTAATCGAACTTTTACTTGGAATAATTTTAAAAATTTACATTCGAAAAACTTATTTGTCGGACAAAAGGACTACAGTTCTATTTTTCAAAAGGATTTTAAAAAAGATGTTGACTTTACTCGTCTGAATTTTGTTGATTTCTCGGCGCTGTTAGGTTTAGGTTTTAAGAGTGATATCTACGATCATCGAAATGGTTTTTTTATCAAAGGGTTGTTAGGAATTGGTTTTAAATTTGCAGAAAATGTCGATTATAAAAAGAAAGATTTCCTTTTTTCTGCTAAATCTCTCAACAATGTTCCTATGCGAAATATTAACTTTTTATGGGGTGTAGAGATGGGATACTGGAGAATAGGTTTGAACATTATGGGGGATTTCTTTTCTACTTTAAAAGACAAAGAAGCCAATTACAAAGGAGAAGATTTAGGTCTTTCAAGAAATTTTGCTCCTGTTTCTTTTTCGTTATTTTTCGACCTTCTGTAGGTCTTTTAAAATTTTTTCACATACCTTCCACGCTAATGTCGCACATTTAATTCTCATCGGAAATTGACTAACACCTCGCAACGCTAAAGCATCTCCTAACTTCTCTTCATCTTTCACTTCTTTTCCTTGTACTATCTCATAAAAATCTTTAATCTTATCCAACGCTTCTTCAATATTCAAACCTTGCAACATATCAGAGACAATAGACGCAGAAGCCATCGATATCGCACACCCATGTCCATCTTGTTTAACATCTTTAACGACGCCATTTTCTATAAAAATTTCAAAAGTAACCTCATCTCCACACGACGGATTATTAAGATGATAAGAACAATATTTGGGATCATGAGCAAGACCTTTATTCTGAGGATTTTTAGCATGTTCCATGATGAGCACCTGATATAAAGATTCAACTTTCGATGTCATAAACTTTTAAAAAATTCCAATGCTTCTCGCACACTCGCAACTAATCTTTCCACATCTTTACTATCGTTGTAAAAATAAAAAGATGCTCGCGTCGTCGAATACTGTCCTAAAAATTTTGTAACTAGTTGCGCACAATGATGACCAGTCCTAACACAAATTTGGTTTTTATCATAGATAGTTGCCGCATCATGAGAATGTACTCCTCGAATATTAAAACTAACGATTCCTGTCTCTGCTTTTCTGTTATAAATTTCTACATCATCTAAAACACTGAGCATTTCGACAGCTTTCTCGCTTAAATTTTTTTCATGACGATATATTTTTTCTAAACCTATTTCTTGTAAAAACTTGCACGCTTCTCCCAATCCTATCACTTCTGCAATCGGCGGAGTCCCCGTCTCAAATTTATGAGGGATATCTTTGTATGAATGAAAAAACTTATTTACTTCATCAGCCATGTCGCCTCCAAATTCAAGAGGATTCATCTTTTCTAATAATTTCTTTTTCCCAAACAAAACACCGATACCAAAAGGTCCACACATCTTATGCCCCGAGAAAGATAAAAAATCACAATCTAAATCTTTAACGTCGATATTCATATGTGGAACGGCTTGCGCTGCGTCGATACTGACAATAATACCTCGTTCGTGACAAATATTGATGATATCCTTTATAGGAGTTACATAACCTAAGACATTAGACACAAAAGTTAAAGCTACGATTTTCGTCTTTGAAGAAATAGAATTATAAAAATTTTCAACAGTGATCTTTCCTTCAGCATCGAGAGGAATAAACTTTAAAAAGGCATTTTTATTTTGTGCTACATTCAACCAAGGCATGTGCGAAGAATGATGTTCGAGCTCTGATGTTAAAATTTCATCTCCTTCTTGTATAAATTGCATACCCCAACTCAACGCAACAAGATTCAAAGACTGTGAAGCACCACGTGTGAAAATAATTTCGTCGGCATCGGCATTGATAAATTGAGCTATCGTCGAACGTGCACTCTCGTACAAATTTGTAGCCTCGTATGATAATTGATAATTGCCACGATTGATATTGCAAGAAAAATTTTTATAATAATCTGACATCACGTCGATAACACGACGAGGTTTTAACGATGAAGCAGCGCTGTCAAGATAACATAGATGCGGATGGTTTTCGAAAATAGGAAATTCTTTTTTTATCTCATCAAACACAAGGAAATTTTTATAATTCTATATCAAACTATACATCGACTTTTCAACTTCCTCACGTAAATCTTCATCCAATAATGTATCCAAAAAAGGTTTTATAATACTCGAGATTATCAACTGTTCAGCTTGTTTTTTCGTTAAACCACGAGACATAAGATAAAACAATTCATCATCAGAAATTTTCCCTATCGTCATTCCATGATGCGCTTGCACGTCGTACTCGTCGATCAAAAGGATAGGATATCCTGTTATTTCTGCTTTTTTCCCCAAGATGATCCCACGACTAAGTTGATTACAGATAGATTTTGATTTTCCTTTTTCAATTTTTCCTATCGTTTCAAAATTTATATTTCCTTCTGTTAAAGCAATTCCGAAATTGGTGATATCAGAAAAAGTTTTCTGAGCATTGTGGATGATTTTTGTTTTTATAGAATTTTGAGAGTCGTTTGCTAAAATAAGGTATTCCCCATGAAAATCAGCTCCCTCTTCGTTTAAATTTATTATCGTCTCTTCTTCAATTTTTTGTGATGAAATATTTTTAAGATGTAACTGCGCATGCTCTTGTAAGTCGAATTTTATTTTACTTTTTTTTTCAAACAAAGAGACAACATCAAAATATAGACAGCTGTTGTGCGCGATTTTACATTCTAAAAAATTTATCTGTGTATTAAAAAACAAAATCTTTGCATGGACGTTCTCTGCGATATCAATTTTAAAAAAATCTTTTTGTCCTGAGATAAATAGTTCAGTGTCTTCAGAGATCTGTAAAAAATCTTTTTCCTCTATATTCAACTTTTTCATCTCTATAAAACTTCATTTTTTATCCACTCAAATCCTTGTTCTTCGATTTTTTTAACGAGGTTTATATCCCCGGTTTTAACGATTTTACCATCGATGAGGACATGTACAAAATTTATTTTTATATGTTCTAGGATCTTTGCCTGGTGTGTGATGATAAGGCAACCAAAATTTTCGTTTACCATCTCAGAGATATTTTTACCGATGATTTTACAGGCGTCGACGTCGAGACCAGAATCTATTTCATCCAAGATAGCGAACTTAGGTTTCAGCATCTTCATCTGTAAAATTTCATTTTTCTTCATCTCCCCTCCAGAGAACCCGACATTTAAATAACGTTCAGCAAAATTTTTAGGTATGGATAAATCTTCACATGCGTTCTCGTACTGAGAGAAAAAATTCATAAGAGAACATTTTTTTTCACATGCTTGCATCGCTTGTCTAACGAAATCAGAATTTTTTACTCCTTTTATCGACATAGGTTGCTGAAAAGACAAAAACAGACCTAATCGAGCTCGTTCATCAACTTTAAGGTTATTTATATTTTGATCGTCAAAAAAGATATCACCACCAAGAATTTGATATTTAGGATTTCCGATAATGCAATTTGATAACGTGGATTTTCCAGCACCATTTGGACCCATGACGACATGAATTTCATTGGTATTTATTTTTAGATCTATACCTTGTAAAATTTTTTTTTCACCTACACCAGCGACAAGATTTTGTATGTGCAAAGAATGAGACATACTGATAATCTCTTTTACAAATCATCATTGTCAAAACTTTTACTATCTTCTTCAACAAATTCCTCATCTTCTGGGATATTTGACTCTTCAGGTATTCTCTTAAAAAACATTTTTAATTTAGGTCTCTCTTTTATCTTCCAGCAAAATCCCCTCAACGTCAAAGAAGAAATATCAACTTGATCTTTAGGATAAAATACCGCAGAAGATTGATCAAGGAAAATAATTTTCTCGGGATTGAAGTCGTCATCAGAATCGATAGTCATCTTTGGACATTTCACATTGTTAGTTCCAACAAACTTTCCATCGTTAGTTATAAAAAGTAAACTTTCGACATTGTCTTTGAGGATAAGATCGTCCAATTTATTTTCAAAAAATCTTATATGCATAGATTTCCCTTTGAACTGATTATAAAAACCGACCTCATCTTTGATGACCATGAAAGCTTTCTTAAAAATATCTAGACGTTCGATATCATTTTTTTTTATCTTCATCTCCACATCTTGCCCTGTGATCTGACTATCATTAGTCCAAAAGACAGGATCTCCTTCAAAAACAATCCTAGAACTTTTTGCATCGAAATATAGATTTTTAGACTTACCTTGAAAATTTTTGGAATACAAATTCACATTATTCAAAGCTTTAACTAAAAAAGGTTTTTTATTTTCCTCTGTATTAACTTCCTCTTCTTCGTCTTCTTCCTCTTCTTCATCATCAAAAACATCGTAATCATGTTCGGTTTCTGGAAGAGAATCTTGTGAAAATTCAAAACGATCAGCAATAAGATATAAATCTTCTTTACCGTTATTTTTTTGAATTAGAGGATTTCCATAAAAAGCACCAGACTTATCTTGGGTGTTGTATGTTAAATGTTGAGCAGTAAAAAAATCATCATTCTTATTTACCAATTCGATATCTCCATCAGCTTGAATGACATTAGTCTGTTGATTTATAACGATTTCTTTTGCGAATCCCAATGCACTCTTTGAATGGAACAGTCCCTTTTTCAAAAATATTTTTTTCTCTTTCTTTTTATAAATACCTTCTTGAGGAGTTGTCAAATAACTTTTATCTTTTTTTACTGTCAACTTAACATCTTGATCGAATTTAATAACTTCATTTTTTGTATTGTAAGTAAGTTTTTGACATTTGAGTTCGTGTTCTTTCATGTCGACGAGAACATCTTGTGTCAAAGTTGCAAATTTTGTTTTAGTATTGATAACACCTCGTTTTGAAGTAGTCGTCATCTCGTCGTCTTGAAAAGTAGCGGAGTTATTGTAGATGAGTTGTTTTTTTTGAGAGTGGTATTCTAGGTCATCAGTAAAAAAAGAAAGTGTATTTTGTTTAGCTTTTATATTTTTTTTCAGGTAAGCAATTTTCTTTTTTGTATCATATAAAAGTTTCCCCATTGTCGCATGAAAATCTTTTTTATTACCTAAGACCCTGATATGTCCTTCAGATTCAATAAGGTGTTTTTTATCAAAAAAGGTAGCGACGTCAGCTTTGTACGTAAAATCTTTTGTTTCTGCTTTTACATTACCAACAAACTGTTTAAAAGAATCTTCTTCATTATCAGAAGAATAACCTTCAAAGATATCGGCAGTGATAAAAATTTTTTCTTTATTTTCAACTTTAGCAGGAGTAGTTTTTTTAGATTGTGTCTTTTTTTGTGGTGTTGCAAAGATGACATTGGAATATAAAAAAGTTAATAGAAGCGTTACAGGAAAATTTTTCACTAACATTTGACAAATGCATTCATAAGTTTATTATAAAGAATCAGATTGATATGCTTACGACAATAGTTTTATTAGTACTCCTTATTGGAATCATAAGCTTGTCTAGTTTTTATATTCCTGGAGTGTTTTTTTCAAATTTTTTCATCGTTCACTCAAGTTTGGTTTGGTGGATAGTCGGTATAACAGTTTTTTTATTTTTTTATTTTGTGCCTGTAAACCTTTGGGTGATAGCGTTGTTCAGCGGCGTGAAGATTAGGTTGATAGATTTAGTATTGATGCGTATACGACGTGTTCCACCTAGTTTAATCGTTGACTCCTTGATAACGGCGACAAAAGCAGGTTTGGACATAAAATGTTCTGAACTAGAGACACATTATCTTGCAGGTGGGAATGTTCAAAATGTTATTAAAGCTTTAATCTCCGCAGACAAAGCGAATATTATTCTTTCTTTTAATAATGCTGCAGCTATAGACTTAGCCGGAAGAGATGTTTTTGAAGCGGTACAAATTTCTGTTAATCCTAAAGTTATAGATACTCCAGAGATTGCTGCTGTGGCTAAAGATGGTATTCAGTTAAAAACAAAAGCACGTGTGACAGTGAGAGCTAACATTCAACAACTTGTTGGAGGAGCGGGAGAAGAAACAATTTTGGCGCGTGTGGGTGAAGGTATCGTCACCTCGATAGGTCTATCTCAAAATCATAAATCTGTTTTAGCAAACCCTAACCAAATTTCTCAGTTAGTTCTTGAAAGAGGTCTTGACAGCGGAACAGCTTTTAACATTTTATCTATCGATATCGCTGATGTTAATGTCGGTGAAAATATAGGTGCAAAGTTACAGACAGATCAAGCAGATGCCGACTTAAAAGTTGCTAATGCAAAAGCAGAAGAACGTCGTGCTATGGCTGTCGCTATCGAACAAGAAATGCGTGCAAAAGCTCAAGAAGCAAAAGCTCAGGTGATAATGGCAGAGGCAGAAGTTCCTAAAGCATTAGCTGAAGCATTGAAAAATGGTAATTTAGGTGTGATGGATTATTATAAACTTCAAAACATAAAAGCAGACACTTCAATGCGCAATTCATTGTCGAGTAATGAAGTTTTAAATCAAGATAACGATGATAAAGATTCAAAAGTTTCGTTTTAACGGCTACAGAGAAAGTACCTACGTGATCTGGGAAGAAGAGTCTAAAGAAACTTTTATATTAGATCCTGGATGTGGTGATGATGTTGAACAGTCAATGTTATCAAATTTTATTTCTGAACAAAAATTGATACCCGTAAAAATTATCAATACCCACTGTCATGTAGATCATATCCTCGGTAATGCTTTTTGTAAAAAGATGTATCAAATTCCTTTGTTCATTCATGAAAAAGAAATTCCTCTTTTAGAACGAGCCCCTATAGATTACCCGCAATATCATTTTGAAAAGTATGAACATGTTTTGCCTGATGAATTTTTGGGTGATGAAATTTTGTTGGGGAAAACGAGATTTGAGGTGTGGCATCTACCTGGACACGCTCCTGGACATGTCGCAATTTTAAATAAGGAAGAAAAAAAATGTTTTACGGGTGATGTTCTCTTCAAAGATCACATTGGGATTACGGATTTTTTTATGGGTAGTAAGGAAGATATGAAAAAAAGTTTAACAAAGTTGATGACTCTTGATGATGATGTAGAAATTTTCCCGGGACATGGATTTTTCTCTAAGATAGAAAATGAGAGAGAGAATGTTAAAAAATATATACTACAAACTTAAGCTTTAACGATTTCCACGTTAATTTGTTCACCACGACTAAAAGAAATTTTTTCAGAACAGGTACAATTTTTTATATCGTCAGCAGTAAGCATTAATAATTTTTCATTTTCATCAGAGACAGAGATCTTTAATTCAGAAATTTTCTCTCGTAAAGATACATTATTTTCAGTTTTAAATTTTCTCACTTCTCCCACGATAAACTTCACATCATCACCCAAACTTATAACCTCTGCATCAAAAGGTAAATTTTTAAAGATAGATGTTGCTAAAAACTTTTCTTCGCATTTCGCTTTAAAGACATTTTGGAAAATACATTCAGTGATATGAGGAACGAAAGGAGAATACATTTTTAAAATTTCTAAAGAGACAACAAAAAGTGCATATTGAGCAGATCTTTGATCATCAGCAGAAAATTTATTTTCCTTATTATACAAACGTTCTTTTACGATTTCGAGATAATAATCGCACATATCTTTCCAGAACAAGTTATCAACTTCTTGTCTAGCGAGCCCTATTTCATAACTTTCCATATTGTCGCAATATTTTCCGAAAGTTTCATGGCATCGTGAAATTATCCAAGAATCTATAGGTAATAAATTTTTAACTTCAACTATATCAACATTTTCCAACTGCAATTCAACGAACTTAGCAAAATTCCATAGTTTATTTAAAAATCTTTTACTACCATCCATTTCATTGATATCAAAAAAAGTATCTGTGCCAAGTTTATTAGAAGCACTCCAATAACGCACCATGTCAGCACCATAAGTATCTAAAAGTTCATTTGGAGAGAGGACAGCATTATTTTTGCTTTTACTTATTTTTTCTCCTCCTTTTGCTAAGACGAAACCTGAGATCATCAGATTTTTCCAAGGTATCTCTCCGACATGGTAAAGGTTTTTAACTATGGTATAAAAAGTCCAAGTACGAATTATCTCATGAGCATGACAACGCATAGTCATTGGTTGTAAAAATTTTCTTTCGTCTTTTTCACCAAATTTTTTATTTATAAGCGGAGTTACAGACGATGTTGCCCACGTATCCATAACAGCTTCTTCAGGGATAAAATTTTCACAACCACACTTGTCACATTTTTTAGAAGGTTTAGTTTCTAGAGGGTTGAGAGGTAATTGATCTTCATCAGGGATTAAAACTTCACCACATTTTTCACAATACCATACAGGGAAAGGCACACCGAAATATCTTTGTCTTGAGATACACCAATCCCATTTCAAATTGTTAACCCATTCGATATAACGAATTTTCATGCTTTCAGGATGCCACGCAATCTCATCTGCCGCTTTCAATAAAGTTTCCTTTATGTCAAGAATTTTTATGTACCACTGTTGTGAGTTTATTATTTCGATTCCATTTCCGCAACGTTCATGAGTATTGACAGCATGTTCGATCTTTTCACTTTTAACTAACAGCCCACATTCAGAAAGTCTTCTAACAATTTCCAGACGAGCATCCAAAGTCTTCATCCCTCCGACAAATTTCACATCAGGACAGATACAACCATCTTTGTCCATGATTTTTTTTATAGGGAGATTGTATTCTTGTTGCCACTTGACGTCAGTTTGATCTCCAAAAGTACAACACATTACTACACCAGTTCCTTTTTCTATATCAACTTTTTCATCTCCGATAACTTCAACTTCATTTTCATAAAGAGGTACTATAACTTTTTTCCCAATGAGATTTTTATATCTTTCGTCGTTAGGGTTGACAAAGATAGCTACACATCCTCCTAAAAATTCTGGTCGTGTAGTTGCAATTTCGAGATTTTGTCCTTCACATGAAAAATTGATATGATTGAAATAACTTTTTACGTTTTTACTTTCTAGTTCAGCTTGAGCGATGGAAGTTTGACAACAAGGGCACCAGAAGACAGGCATTTCTTTTCTATAAGCTTTACCTTTTTTTAAAAGATCGATAAAAGACCTTTGAGAAATTTTTTGTGATAAATCGTTGATGGTGTCGTAAGATAAGTTCCAATCAGCACTCACTCCTAATCTTTTGAATAAGTTTTTAAATTCGTCGATATATTTTTTTTTCGTTTCGTTACATATGGAAATGAATTCACTACGAGGCAATGAAGAAGCGGTAATACCTTTTTCTTTTTCAACGAGACGTTCTGTTGGTAATCCGTTATCATCAAAACCGAAAGGATAAAATACATTTTCATTTTTCAAGCGGTGGTATCTCACTATCATCTCCGCTTGAGTGTAAGAAAAAATATGTCCGATGTGTAGTTTACCGCTGACAGTTGGAGGAGGAGTATCGACAGAAAAAACTTGACGTCCATCTTCATGAAATTCAAAAATATTATTTTCCTCCCAGAGGGTTTGAATTTTCTTTTCATCCTCAACAGTAAAACGTTTACCCAACATGATCAAAAACTTTATTATTCTATAATATCGAAATTCTTTATCCTCAGAACGACTTTACGCTTCCATAAAAAATTTTCGACGTAGAGTTTTTTATAAAGAGAACTTTTGCATTCGTTAAGATATGGAATTAAAAGAACAAATTTTTGACATCATAGAAAAAGAGTTTAGTAGGCAAAGTCATGGTTTAGAGCTCATTGCATCAGAGAATTACGTTTCAAAAAATGTCATGAGAGCTGTAGGAAGTATTTTAACAAACAAGTATGCTGAAGGATATCCAGCTCATCGATATTATGGAGGATGTGAATTTGTTGATAAAGTTGAAAATCTTGCTATAGAGAGAGCTAAAAAATTATTTAACGTCAACTATGTTAATGTTCAACCACATTCTGGATCTCAAGCGAATGCTAGCGTATTGACAGGTTTTTTAAAACCTGGAGATAAAATTTTAGGAATGAGCATAGCTTGTGGAGGGCATCTTACGCACGGAACTTCTGTTAGTTTTTCTGGTAAACTTTTTCAGGCATATTCATATGGTGTCTCTAAAGAGACGGAGAGGATAGATTTTGAGGAAGTATCAAGGATAGCGCATGAGGTAAAACCAAAAGTTATTATCTGTGGAGCTTCTGCTTACAGTCGTGATATAGATTATAAAAAATTTAGGGAGATATCAGATGAAGTTGGTGCTTTGTTGATGGCAGACATAGCTCATCCTGCGGGATTGATAGCGTGTGGATTGTTGAGTGATCCTTTTGATTATTGTCATATAGTTACGACGACGACGCATAAAACTTTACGAGGGCCACGAGGAGGAATGATAATGATGAGGAATGACTTTGAAAATCCTTTCGGTATCGTCGACAAAAAAGGAAATTTGAAGATGGCTTCTGCTATCATCGATTCTAGTGTTTTCCCAGGTAACCAAGGAGGTCCTCTTATGCACGTCATCGCAGGAAAGGCTGTTGCTTTTGGAGAAGATCTTTCTGATGATTATAAAAAATACATTGAGCAAGTTCGTAACAATGCAAGACATCTCGCCGCCCTCTTTGATTCAAATGGATATAGAGTTGTTTCTGGAGGTACTGATAATCATTTGATTTTGCTAGATCTACATAATAAAAACATTACGGGAAGAGAAGCTGAAATTGCTTTGGATAAAATAGGTGTCGCTGTAAATAAAAATATGATTCCTTTTGATGATCGTTCTGCTTTTACTACGTCAGGAATACGTATCGGTACGCCAGCTATCACAACAAGAGGTTTTAAAGAAGACGACTGTACGAAAGTTTTTGAATTTATCGATGAAGCAATAAATCATTATCAAGATGATGAATACCTTGCTAAGATGAAACAAACTTTACCTCAGGTTTTCGATTTGGACAATAAACCTATCTGCTAAAACATTTTTTAAAAAACATTCCTTCTTTTATCACTTTTACACTTTTTAAAATTTTATTTCCCGTACAAATCGAAATAAGAGTTGGCATGCTGTTTGTTTATACAGAGGTATAATTGAAATTTATGGGTAAGATAATCGGAATCGATTTAGGAACGACAAACTCCTGTGTTGCCGTAATGGAAGGTAATGAACCTGTAGTTATCACTAACAGTGAAGGTAAAAGAACAACTCCTTCTGTTATTGCTTTTTTGAAAAACAATGAAAAGAAAGTTGGTGATGCTGCAAAGAGACAAGCTGTAACCAATCCTGAGAACACGATAAGTTCGATAAAAAGGTTCATGGGGAAGAAGTTCGAGAATGTTTCTGGTGTTATGGAACACTGTTCTTACAAAGTTGAAAGTAAAAATGGTTTAGCTTGTGTCAATATCGGAGGAAAACAATACACTCCTCAAGAATTGTCCGCGATGATTTTGCAGAAGATGAAAACCACAGCTGAAGATTATCTTGGAACGACAGTTTCTGAAGCCGTCATCACCGTCCCTGCTTATTTCAACGATGCAGAAAGACAAGCTACAAAAGAAGCTGGAAAAATTGCCGGTTTGGAAGTTAAAAGAATTATTAATGAACCTACCGCTGCTGCATTGGCATATGGTATCGATAAAAAAGGTAAAAATGAAAAAATTGCTGTCTTCGATCTTGGTGGTGGTACTTTTGATATTTCTATTCTTGAATTAGGAGATGGTGTCTTTGAAGTTAAATCAACAAACGGAGACGTTTATCTCGGTGGTGATAACTTCGATCAAAAAATTATCGACTGGTTGATATCTGAATTTAAATCTGAGACTGGTATCGATCTTAAAAATGATCCTCAAGCTCTTCAACGTTTGAAAGAAGCTGCTGAAAAAGCTAAAATTGAATTGTCTGCTGGAACAACTACTGATATAAACTTACCTTACATCACCGCTGATGCTACTGGTCCAAAACATCTTGTTAAAACTTTAACTCGTGCTCAATTTGAAAATTTAACTGCGGAATTATTCGAAAGATGTCTTGAACCATGTAAAAAAGCTTTGAGTGATGCTAACATGACAACTAATGATATCGATGAAGTTATTTTAGTTGGTGGTTCTACAAGAATTCCTAAAGTCCAAGAGGTCGTTAAACAATTTTTTGGAAAAGAACCTAATAAAGGTGTAAACCCAGATGAAGTTGTTGCTGTTGGTGCTTCTATTCAAGGAGGTGTTTTGACTGGAGAAGTTAAAGACGTTTTGTTGCTTGATGTTATTCCTTTGTCTTTTGGTATTGAAACCATGGGGGGTGTCTTTACAAAATTGATTGAGGCTAAC
>CAMEYY010000004.1 GCA_945947725.1 uncultured Cytophagales bacterium
AAAGAATTTTGATTTAAATGAGTTTAATAAATTTAAAAATAAGAATATAATATCTTCTACTTCTTCTTCTAATTCTAATTCTTCTACTACTTCTTCTAATTCTACTACTTCTTCTAATTCTTCTACTACTTCTTCTTCTAAGACTATTAATAATTCTTCTTCTAATTCTACTACTTCTTCTAAGTCTACTAATAAGACTACTACTAATTCTTCTACATCTCAAAAAACTGGTAATACAAATAGTGTAGATAATAGTAGTAATAGTAATAGTAATAGTAATAGTTCTAATGGTTCGTCTGCTACTGTTGTTAATGATAATAAAAATGATGATAAAGTAGTTAAGAATATCATTCAAAATGATCAAAAACATTGTGTTGTAAAATTAGGTGATAATGTTTTTGATCTAAATGTATTTTATGATCTTTATTCTTGGGTTTGGGAAAAGGCAACTGATAAAGATAATCTAGTTGATCCTCAGATTTTAACATTAAAAAGGGTAAAAGATATCGTTTCTAAGGGTGGATTTGATTCTACTAGTCAAGATCAAAAACTATTAGAGAATGAAAAAAGATTCGGTCTTGACGAGAATGTTATTAAGGAAGCAAAAGAGAATGAGTTGAGTGAATATAATTTTACAGCTTCAACTGAGACTGGGGGAAGAAACCAACAGTCTGATGGACGAAGTACAAAAGAATGTCCTCTTTATAATGGTTTAGTAAAGTTTTTGCTTAAGGATAATGGTTGTGGTTTTAGTGAAGATATGTTCAAAGATGGAAAATTAATTAAAGAGTCTGCTACGTTGGATAAAGAGGGTAACAATTCTAAATTGGATAGCTTGATTGAAAAATTGGCCTTGACTAAATAAATTTAAAGTTGTTTTTCTTTTCTTTTTTCAAATATTTAAATCTTAATTTTTAAATTCTAAATTGTAACATCATCATCTTTAATGTTTATAAATTTCCTTTTTAGTGCAGCAGCTGTAATAAATTCCAATGACGATATTCAGAAGCATTTAAAGAAGATCAATTACGATACATTTCGAGTTGAATTTGCGTATGAATATCACGAGGAAGGAACCGATACATTAAAAGGAGAACAAGGAACTTTATTTTTTTATAAAAACAAATACCGAATAAAATTTCACGATAGAGAAATCATATGCAACGGCACTACCTTATGGAATTTTGACACAAAAGAAAATACTGTTACGATAATAAAAAAAATTGATGATGAAGATAATCCTCTTCTTTTGTTAACGAACTATAAAAAAAATTTTCATCCTCAAGAGTGTACAAAAAAAAATGATTTTTATATCATCACAATGTTTCCAAATCAAGATGAAGATAACAACGATGTAAAATATTTCGAGATACTATGCAATGATAATTTTATACATCAACTAAATATTTTCAACGAGGACGGAAGTTGGATGGCTATACGTTTAATGAAATGGAATACGAAAATAAATTTTCCTAAAAACTTTTTCTTTTTTGATCCTAAAAAACAAAATTCCAAAGTTGTAAATCTAGATTGAGAATTTAGATAATACATAATGTTATCATCCGAACTTCAAGTTAATGAGTCTGGTTTTATTTTAGATAATGCGAATGATGATGAAGTAGTACGACATATTGAAAAGTTAGGTTTTATAAAAGGGACAAAGATAACGTTAGTTCAAAAATTACCTTTTGAAGATTTTTTTATTTTCGAAGTTTTAAATTGTCATGTTGCTTTAAAAAAAACAGAAGCGGAAAAAATTTTTATTTCTAAAACTCCTCCTATTTCAACACATTGTGGACACTGTTCATGTTGTAAGTCTATATGTTTTGAAAAATCTCAAGATAAAAAGATAAATGTAGCCATCATTGGGAATCCTAGCTCAGGTAAAACTACCTTATTCAATATTCTCACGGGACATAATAAATATTCTGAAGGTCATAGTCATTCAGCGGTCGGGATTCAGAAAGGAAGGATAGAAAATTTTAATAACTACCAAATTGAAATCTTTGAAATTCCTAGCACTTACTCTTTACAAAATGTCGAATTAAAAAATATCGATGTTGTCGTTAATGTAGTAAATACCAATGCTCTTGAAAGAAATTTATTTTTAACGACAGAGATACTTTCATTGGACAAGCCAGTGATTGTTGCGTTGAATATGTTTGATGAGTTTGAAAAACAAAAAAACTTTATCGACATTAAGAAATTATCTACCGAATTGCATTGTAAAGTTTTTCCTACAGCCTTCAAGTATAACCGAGGTACAAAAGAAATTTTAGACAACATAGTTATTTCTTACGAAACAGAGAAGGATCGTACGAGTTTTGATATTGACAAAGGCATTACAGCGGAACAAAAATTAAATTTCATTCAAGACCTTCTTTTTCGTTGTGATTTTAAAAAAAATGAAATTGTAAAGAAAAATAAGGTATCCCATATTTTCGATAAAATTGTCACGAATAAATTTTCGTGTTATATCGTCTTCGCGGTGATAATGTGTGTTTTTTTTGTTGTAACATTTTTCGTCGGGGAGTCTGGTATGGAATTTATAGATCCTCTTTTTGATTTTCTTACTTTTCATATTGAAAAGACATCACTAAGTCCAATATTGAAGTCTTTGATTGTTGACGGGATTTGTCCAGCGATATGTACGTTGTTAGCATTTCTTCCTCAGATGGTAGTTTTATTTTTTTTCATCTCTATAATTGAGGATTCGGGATATATGTCGCGAGTGGTTTTGGTTATGGATAAAATCATTGGGAAATTTGGCTTACATGGAAAATCTTTATTGTCGATAGTTGCGGGGTTTGGTTGTAATGTGCCTGGGATTTTAGCGGCGCGGAATATAGAAAATAGGAAATCGAGATTGATAACAATTTTGACGGCTTCGTTTGTAAGTTGTTCAGGTCTTATACCTGTTTACACTTATATTATCAACTATTCTTTTCCAGAGAAGTACAAGTATTTAATTCTTGTTGGAATATACGTATTTACGTTAGTGGTGATGTTGTGTGTTTCTTCGATATTAAATTTTTTCATTAAAGGAGAAAAGCAAAAGAATTTTGTAATGGATTTACATCCTTATCGTTTACCATCTTTTTTATTGATATTAAAAAATTCATTTCATAAGGGAATAGAGTGTTTTAAGAATATAATGACGACGGTGATGTTTACGAGTTGTATAGTTTGGTGTTTGAGTTATTTTCCTCGTCAAGATAATGTTCCCTTTCAAGAGAAGATATCGAATAGTTATATAGCTGAGATAGGAAAAACAGTGGAGCCGATATTTAAGGTTCAGAATTTTGATTGGAAGATGAATTCAGCGTTGATTATAGGAATTTCACATAAGGAATTAATAGTTTCTTCATTGAGTGTATTGAATAAAGGCGAGGAGAAGATAAAGCCAGAGGTAGCGTTACCTTTTTTGATTTTTATTGCGTTGTATTGTCCATGTATAACGACGTTAATAGTCTTAGCGAAGGAATTGAGTTTTTTTTGGGCGTTATTCACATTTTTATATACGACGGGGTTAGCGTGGATTTTTTCAGCATTAGCAGCGTGGGGTCTGTCTCTATTCTAAAGATTCTTAAAAACAATAATTTGAAATATAAACTTGGTTATAAAAGAGTATATCTTTATCATCTATTATTGGTGAACATATTGCGGTATGGCAAAAGCTATTACAGGATATTTGAAATTACAAATCAAAGGAGGATCAGCTAATCCAGGCCCCCCAATCGCACCTGCTTTAGGTAGTAAGGGATTGAGCCAACATATGATGGATTTTTGTAAGAAATTTAACGAACAAACGAAAGATAAAGTTGGTCAGTTGTTACCTGTCATTATAACTATTTATGATGATAAGTCTATCGATTTTGTTGTTAAAAGTGAGCCTGCTTCAGTTTCTATTTTGAAAGCTTTGAATGTACAAAAAGGTTCGTCTGTCCCTAACCAAAATAAAATCGGAACTCTCTCTAAAGATTCTTTGAGAAAGATTGCTGAAAATAAGATGAAGGACTTGAATGCTTTTACCATTGAACAAGCTGAAAAAATTATAGCTGGAACGGCTAAGAGTATGGGAGTTTTGATTGAAAAATAATTGTATTGTTTATTTACCACTATAGTGGGAGCAAAATATTAAAGAAATGCGTAAGTTAACTAAAAATCAGAAAAAAGTTGCAGGTCTATACGATCTGAAACAAAAATATAAAATCGACGAGGCTGTCGAAATGGTGAAAAATTTAACATTTACCAAATTCGATGCATCTATTGATATCGCCGTACATTTGAATGTTGATCCTAAAAAAGCAGATCAGATGTTGAGAGGTACTGTTGTTTTACCAAACGGAACAGGAAAGGTGAAAAAAGTGTTGGTATTGTGTTCTGGAGATAAAATCCAGGAAGCTCTTGATGCTGGTGCTGATTTTGCTGGAAATGATGATTATATCAAGAAAGTTCAAGATGGATGGTTTGATTTCGATGTGATTGTTACCATGCCTGCCATGATGGCGAAAGTTGGTAAGTTAGGAAAAATTTTAGGTCCTAAAGGTTTAATGCCAAATCCTAAATCTGGAACTATTACTACCGATGTTGCTAAAGCTGTGAAGGATATTAAGTTGGGAAAAATCGAATATCGTGTCGATAAATTTGGGGTTATTCATAATAGCGTTGGTAGAGTTTCTTTTGAAAATAAAAAACTCGTTGAAAACGTTAAAGAATTAATGTCTACTTTGATAAAAGCAAAACCTGCTTCTGTTAAAGGAGTTTATGTTAAAAGTATTAGCTTGTCAAGCACGATGAGTAAAGGTGTTTTTGTTTCTCATGATATGTAATTTTTTAAAAGTTTTGAATTATGAATTTTGATAAGAAAAAAGCTGTTGTTGATTATTTGATTGAGAAAATTTCGACTAATAATTGTTTTTACATCATCGATGCTAGCGAATTGTCTGTCCCCGATGTTGATAAATTAAGAAGAAATTGTTTTGAAGCTAATGTAAATTATAAGGTTGCTAAAAATTCTTTGATTAATATCGCTTTGAATCAAGTCTTTGGTAATAAAGCTATTAAAGATTTTGATTCTATCGAACAATCTTCTTTACATGGTTTTTCCGGAATCTTGTTTGCTGGTGATGCTTTTAATGCTCCTGCTAAGATTATTGAAAAATTCCGTAAAGACACTAACAACGAAAAACCTGTCTTAAAATGTGCTTACGTTGATGGTGAGTTATTCTTCGGTAATGATAAAATTAAAGAATTAAGTTCCTTGAAGTCAAAGAACGAACTTATCGCCGATATTATTGCCTTGCTGCAATCGCCTGTTAAAAATGTTGTTTCTGGCTTGGAAAGCGGAAAAAATAAATTGTGCGGTGTTTTGAAAACTTTGTCTGAAAAGTAGTTTTTGGTTTTGTTTATTTTGAATTATTGTAAATATTTTTTGTTATGGAAATAAAAGAAATAGCTGAACAGTTAGTGAATTTAACTGTTAAAGAAGTCAATGAATTGGCTAAAATTTTGAAAGATGAATACGGTATTGAACCTGCCGCTGCTGCTCCTGTTATGGTTGCTGGTGGTAACGCTGGTGCTGCTGCCGCTGAAGAAAAATCTTCTTTTAATGTTATTTTGAAATCTGCCGGTGCTTCTAAATTAGGTGTTGTAAAACTCTTAAAAGACTTATTAGGTGTCGGTTTGAAAGAAGCTAAAGATCTTGCTGATGCTGCTCCTAAAGCAATAAAAGAAAACGTTAGTAAGGCTGATGCTGAAAATTTGAAAAAACAACTTGAAGAAGCTGGTGCTGAAGTTGAATTGAAATAATCTTTCTTCTTAAAAATATCTTTTTATCTATATTTATTTTTTCTAAACTTATCTCTCTGTTTTCATAAATTCCTCATCACTGTGATATTATCGATATCCTAATTTTTTACATTTTAAAAATATTCAATCCTTATTTTACTCATCTCAATAAAATCCATCACTAATACAAAAAACTCTTATCACATCAAATCATTAGGAAAAATATTTCAGTATTTTATTTTGGTAAATAAAATAGTATAAAACAGAGTTTAGAAATATGAGTAAGTTTTTGGTTATCGTCGAGTCGCCTGCAAAAGCAAAAACTATAAAAAAATTTTTAACTTCGGATTATAACGTTACATCGTCACAAGGGCATATCAGAGATTTGCCTGCAAAAGAATTGTCTGTCGATGTTGAACACGATTTCGCACCTACTTATGTCGTCAATAGCGATAAAAAAAAATTGGTTAACGAATTAAAGGTTTTAGCTAAAGATGCGGAAATCGTCTATCTTGCAAGCGATGATGATCGTGAAGGTGAAGCTATATCTTGGCATTTGAAAGAAACTTTAAAACTCTCTGATGATAAGATAAAAAGAATTGTCTTCCACGAAATCACCTCGAAAGCCATCTTGAATGCTATCAAAAACCCTAGAACTATAAACGAAAACCTCGTTAACTCTCAACAAGCTCGTAGAATCCTTGACCGTCTCGTCGGATATGAACTCTCTCCTGTTCTATGGAAAAAAATAAAATCTGGATTGTCTGCTGGACGTGTACAATCTGTCGCCGTAAAAATGATCGTCGATAAAGAACGAACAATACAAAAATTTGAAAGCACTGGTTCTTTCAAAGTCAATGCTTCTTTTTTGACAACGAAAAATGAACAGATTACTGCTGAGCTGAAAAAAAATATCGATACTTTTGATAACACTAAACAAGCTATCGACGATTTCGCAAAAGCAACATTCACTGTCACTGATATCGAAAAGAAAAAAGCTACAAAAACTCCACAACCTCCTTTTACCACGTCAACGTTACAACAGGAAGCTAGCCAACAACTGGGATTTAACGTTAGTCAGACAATGGTTTTGGCACAACATCTTTACGAAAACGGAAAAATTTCTTACATGAGAACAGACTCCGTAATTCTTTCTGATGATGCTTTAGAACAAGCTAAAGACGTAATCTTGAATGATTTTGGTGAAAAATATTTCGAACAAAGAAAATTTAAAACAAAATCTAAAAACGCTCAAGAAGCTCACGAAGCTATAAGACCAACTAATTTCTCTGATGTTCAAGTTAGTGATGATGTTAATGAACAAAAATTATACAACTTGATTCGACGTAGAGCTTTAGCTTCACAGATGTCTGATGCACAACTCGATAGAACAACGGTGACTATCAACAATAACATAAGCAAAAATAATGTCTTTGTTGTTAAAGGTTCTGTTATCACTTTCGATGGGTTTTTAAAAATTTATAAAAACAGTGACGAGGAAAATGACGAAGATAACTTTATCCCTGAAATGTCCAAAGATGAAATCTTAACTTTACAAGAAATAAATGCTAAGGAAAGATTTTCACGTGGTCCTGCAAGATTCAATGAAGCTTCTCTTGTCAAAGAATTGGAAGAACAAGGTATCGGACGTCCTTCAACTTACGCACCTATTATCAGCACGATACAAAAACGTGGATATGTCGTCGAAAGATCTGAGATGGGGAAGATGATAGATTGTCGAACTTTAAAATTAGAAAATGGAGAGATTGTGGAAGGGGTCGTTCAAGAAAGAAGTGGTTCTCAGAAAAATAAATTATTTCCTACCGATATCGCAATGATCGTCAATGACTTCTTGGAAGAATTTTTCCCTGAAATTACAAATTACGGTTTCACTGCTGATGTGGAAAATCAACTCGACATGATCGCTGAAGGTAAAGACGATTGGATTAAAATGTTACATAAATTTCATGATAAATTTGCTAAACAGATTGTCATTACATCAGGAAAAGATCAACCTAAAGTCTCTAAAACACGTCTTCTTGGAAATGATCCAGTAACGAATAAACCTATCTACACTCGAATTACTCATTTTGGTTCTGTGATACAATTAGGAGATAAAACGGAAACAGAAAATCCTAAATATGTCAATCTTTTAAAAACACAAAACATGGAGACGATAACATTGGAAGAAGCTTTACAATTACTTTCTTTCCCAAAAAAAATAGGTGTTCATAATGATCTCGATATCATTGTAAATATTGGCGCTTATGGACCTTATATAAAATGGAATTCCCCCCATGCATCTTTACCTCCTGATTGTGATATCTTTAATGTGCCTCTCGAAATAGCGATACAATCTATCGAAAAAAGGATAGCCTACGATGAAAAGAAAAAAGCACAAGCTAAACCTGACGAGACAAAAGTTGAAAAGAAAAAAAATAAAAGTAAAAAATGAAAACTTTACGAGATTTTATTCCTACAAATCTCATTTCCACATTTTCAGGTGATTTAGGATACTTTATCGATGAGATAGAAACAAATTCTAAAAAAATAAAAACACAAAATACATTATTCGTTGCATTGCACGGAGTCTCTGTTAATGGAGAAGATTTTATTCCTGAAGCTATTCAAAATGGAGCACACGCTGTCGTCGTCGATAAAAATTTTAATTTTGAAAAATATAAAACTACCAATGTCGTCTTCGTTAAGATTTTTGATCTCAAAAAAAACTTTGGAACGATAATAAGTAATTTTTTCGATAACCCGACACAAAAACTTAAAATCATCGCTGTAACAGGAACATGTGGAAAAACGAGTGTAGCTTCTTTAGGACAACAACTTTTCAATTTACTAGGTAAAAAGTCTGGATTAATTTCTACTGTATATATCGACGATGGAGTCAAAAAGATAAAAGCAGAGATGACAACGCCCGGTACTTTGATTTTACAAAAACATTTTGCCGAGATGGTGAAAAATAATTTGGAATTTTGTTTTATAGAAGCAAGTTCGCATGCTCTCGATCAAGGACGTCTCGACGGTACAAAAATCTGCGGAGCTATCTTTACCAATGCATCTAATAATGAACATTTAGATTACCATAAAACTTTTGAAAACTACCTTGAGGCTAAGAAAAAACTTTTTATCAACCTCGCACCAGACGCTGTAGCTATTTTTAATGCTGACGATGTCAAAGGTCCTTTTATGATCGATTCGTGCAAGGCAAAAACTTTTTCTTTTGGAGTAAAATCTCAAGCGGACTTCTCTTGTCTTTACGAAAATAAATTCGAAGGTATCAATATCTCTTTTGATAAAAAAAATTTTATCCAGATGAAGCTCTTAGGTCTATGTAATGTGTACAATATCTTAGCTATTTACTCTATAACCAAGGCTTTGAATGTAGCTGAACAAAAAAAAATAGAAGAAGCTTTATTACTTATCGAACCTGTTACTGGAAGATTTCAAACTTTTAGATATCAAGGGAAAAATATCATCATCGACTATGCTCATAAACCTGGGGCGGTAAAATCTATCTTGAGTGATATAAAATCTTTTTGTAAAGGTGAAATTACTACTGTATTAGGATGCGGAGGAAACCGTGATACTTCAAAAAGACCTATCATGACCGAGATGGCATGTGAATATTCTGATAAAGTTGTCATCACTTCTGATAATATCCGAAAAGAAGATTTTAAAAATATTGTTTACGATATGGTTAAAGATTTATCTGAGACGAATTTTCGAAAGAGCTCAATAATTTTTGACCGTAAAGCTGCAATCACTTTCGCTGTAAACAATGCTAAAGAAGGAGATTTTATTGTAATACTGGGGAAAGGACATGAAGATTATCAGATTATTGATGACAAAATTTTTAGTTTAAGTGATATAGAGATTGTTAAAAATTTAATCAAAGATGTTTAGTATAGGAGTTATTTCTTGCGTACATGGATACGATGGCGCTGTTGTTTTACGAACTTATGTCGACGTAAAGGAGTTACCAGAATTTATTTTTATCGACATGGACTCCACATTTATTCCTTTCAAAGTGAACAAGGTTAGTTCAAAAGGTAACAATTTTATAATAAATTTTGACGATATTACTAACCGTGCAGAAGCTGCTGAGATTATCAAACATAAGGTTTTTATTTCTGAAGAGAACGCGGAGAAATTCGTTAAAATTGAAGAAGGAGTAAAAATAAAAGGTTTTAAGATTATAGATAAAAATTTAGGAGAGATAGGTGTTGTCGTCGATGTTGAAGAGTACCCAGCTCAAGATTGTATTGTTGCAAAAAAAGAAGATTCTGAAAAAACATTTTTAATTCCTTATGTGGATGCGATAGTTCTAGATGTTGACTTTGAAAAAAAAATCATTGAAACAGATGTCCCTATTGGACTAGTATAATTTTTTAACATTATATTTTTCCTATTTTATACTGTAAAATAAAAATTCTTGTTGTAAATATTGGTTATTGACTCTTTTTTTATTAATGAAATGGTCTCTCATGCGAAATGTGATTATCTAAAGGACTTGAACATCAAGCAGCGTGAAGTTGTTGTTAGTGATGAATATCCTATGATGGTTATTGCTGGAGCAGGATCTGGTAAAACGAAGACTCTTGTTAGTAAAATCACTTATCTTATAGACGAAGAGGGTGTAGCTCCTTACAACATCATGGCTTTAACGTTCACAAACAAAGCCGCAAATGAATTGAAAAGTAGAGTAGAAAATATTTGCTCCTCCGCAAAAGATTTGATGGTAGGAACTTTTCACAGTTGTTTCATGAAAATTTTACAAAGAGAACATGATAGAATAGGCTTTGGAACTAATTTTACTATTTATGATACCGCTGATAGTAAAGCTTTATTAAAACATATCGTCAATGATTTAAATTTCGATTCTAAAATTTACGACCCAAAACAAGTACTTAGCAGAATATCTTTTTTGAAAAGTAGACTTGTTACTCCTGATAAGTATTTTTCTAGTGAATATTATTTTCAAGATCAAATACGACTCCCAGCGTTCGATAAAATTTATTTTGAATACGTTAAACGTTGTCATCAAAATAACGCGATGGACTTTGACGATATCCTTTTATATATTTACATCCTCTTACGTGATAATGAAGACCTTTTAAAAAAATACCAAGATAGATTTAAATTCATCTTCGTCGATGAGTTTCAAGATACCAATGCTTTACAAAACGAGATCATTAAAATGTTGATACGAAAAGGGGGAAAACTATGTGTCGTGGGTGATGATGCTCAAAGTATTTACGCTTTCAGAGGCGCTGTTATAACTAACATTTTGAATTTTCAACACAATTATGATGGAGCAAAGATCTTTAGATTAGAGCAAAATTATAGATCAACGAAAAATATCGTCAATGCTGCAAATTCTGTTATCGAAAAAAATAAGTTGCAGATAAAAAAGAAAGTTTGGACAGAAAATGAAAGAGGAGAAAAATGTTTTCTTATAAGATCTGCTTCTGATCTTGAAGAGGCTAGAACGATAAAAGATATTATCAACAACGAAATAAAAGAAAACGAAGCTCAATATTCTGATTTTGCGGTTTTATATAGGATGAATTTCCAATCTACCGTCCTCGAAACAGAATTAGGTCTTGCTAATATCCCTTGTAAAGTCATTGGTAATATTTCTTTTTTTCAAAGAAGAGAAGTTAAAGATTTACTTGCTTATCTGCGTGTCGTCGTTAACCAAAATGATAATGAAGGTATTTTTCGAACTATCAATTGGCCTAAAAGAGGTATCGGTGATGCTTCGGTAAAAAAAATTTTCGATATAGCAAAAGAAAATAACGTACGAGTCTGGGATGTTGTTTGTCAGACAACAAAATATTTCGAAAAAAGATTTTCCAATTTGATGGAAGATTATTTAGAACTCATCAACAAGGCGATCGAACTTTCTAAAACTAAAAATGCTCATGAAGTCGCTTGTTTTATCTATAACGAAATCGGAGAAAAACTTTGTAAAGAAGATCAAGATAAGGTAAATCTTAAAAATCTTCTTGAGAGTATCGATGAGTTTGTTAAAAATAATCCTGATGACCCTAGCTTATTGAATTACATTAATAAAACACCGCTTACTGCTGGAGAAAATCTCGATGAATCAGGGGATTATGTTTCCTTGATGACTGTACATTCTGCTAAAGGTTTGGAATTCAAATATGTTTTCATCGTTGGAATGGAAGAAAAAATATTTCCTTCTGAATCCGCTCTCCTTGGAGGAGAACTTGAAGATGAACGACGTTTGTTTTATGTCGCGATGACAAGAGCTAAGGAAAAACTTTTTATCTCGTATGTATGTAACAGAGTTTTATTCGGTAGCGCTATCATTTCAACAAAAAGCAGATTCCTCGATGAAATTGATCCTGAATTCGTCGAAGTTTCACTGCCTAAAAAAAAATCAACAGGAGTAAGTTTAGGACGATTGTACAAAACTAGCTTTCAAGATGTAAAAAAAAATGACGGATTACGTATAGAGTCTAAAGTTTTCCATCCTATGTTCAACAAATATGGTAAAATTAAAAATTTTAGAACTGTAGAAGGAAGAGTTATGGTTGATGTCGAATTTGAAGATGAACAGACTGTCTCTATCGCTGAAAATGTTTTATCTTTGTTCAATAGTTAAAAAATCTATTTTTATTTTTTCTTCAATGCGAAATGGTTTAGTTATAAATCATGAAATTGAAGTCTAAGTATCTTTTTCTTTCCTTTGGAATCTTTTCTTACGTTTTTTTTTCTTACAAACCTCTAAAATTCGATTTTACAGAAGATAAAAGGTTTACTTTAGATAACGCATCAAAAAAAATTTTAAACAATATAAAAGAAGATATATATTGCGAAATTTACCTTTGCGGAGACATGTCTGTTCATTTTAAAAAATTACAAAATCAACTTTTCGATCTCATACAAAATGCTAAAAACAACTCGCACAATATCTTCATAAAAGAAATCGACATTCAAAATTTAACTAAAGAAGAAAAGGAAAAAACTATTACAACATTAGGGAAGATGGGCCTTTTCGCAACGAACATTATGCAAGTTGAAAAAGGAAAACGTGTAGGACATGTTATCTATCCTTTTGTCATTCTAAAAAAAAATAATGGTCAACATATCGGAATAAATTTACTCACGTCGAATAAAATGTTATCTCAAGAAGAGATGATCAATAAATCAATAGAAAATTTAGAATACAACTTTTTCTCTGGATTACAACAACTCATCACTAAAAACAAAAATAAAATTGCCATTGTCACCGGACATAATGAACCTCTCGATGCTCGTACTCTGAGTTTAATAAATACGTTAAAAATAAATTACGATCTGTCTTTTATTAAACTTGACAGCAGTTGTCTTAAAAATAAAAATCAAGCGTTAATAATTTTAAAACCTACCGAAAAATTTAGTGAAGAGGAAAAATTTATTTTGGATCAATATGTGATGCGTGGAGGTAAGGTATTGTTTTTTATTGATAGGATGAAAGCAAATATGGAAGAGTTGATAAAAGGAAAATCTTTTGCTCTCGTTCAGGATTTGAATTTGGATGACATGTTGTTCAAATATGGAGTTCGACTTGAATATAATCTTATAAAAGATTTACAGAGTGGACTTTCTCCTATTGTAACAGGCAACGTCGGCAATCAGCCGCAGATAACTTTAATGACAATACCTTTCCTTGTTTTAGCCACTCCTAACGATAAACACGTGATAAGTAAGAATCTCAACCAAGTTTACACTAAGTTTGTAAGTAAAATTTCCCCTATACAAGTTGAAAATGTAAAACATACTCCGCTTTTATTTAGTTCGTTTTATAGTCATTGCGTGGGTAATCCTGTAATTTTTGATTTGAACGAATTGAAACATGAACCGGATCGTAAGGTTTATTGTCAAGGACCTTTACCTGTTGCCTATCTTATGGAAGGAAAGTTTTCATCTTTATATAAAGGGCGTATGGCTCCAGAAGGTTTTGAAAAAATTGATCAACTCGTGGAAGGAGAAAGTAAAATATTGGTGACATCAGGAGCGGATTTGATTTTGAATGCTGTCTCTCCTGCAAAAAAAAATATTTTCCCATTGGGAATGGATCCTTTTACTCAACAACAATTTTCTAATCAGGATTTTATTTTGAGTGCTCTCGCGTACATGATCGATGATATAGGTTTGATAAATGCGAAAAATAAAAATTATAAAATTCATCTTTTAGATAATAAAGTTGTCGCAGAACACTCATTATTGATTCAAATTGCTAATATTTTGCTCCCAATGCTTTTGAATTTAGCCTTTGTAGTAGTTTTTTATATAAAAAGGAAACGATCATTAACTTTTAAAAATAAAAATTTATGATTAATAAAGATTTTTTAAGACGTTACATAAACTCAAATTCTCCAACAGGATTTGAAGAAGAAGGACAAAGAATTTGGATGGATTATATCAGACCTTTTGTTGATAAAATTGAGACTGATGCCATGTCTAATGTCGTCGGTGTAATTAATCCAGATGCTAAGTTTAAAGTTGCTATCGTAGCTCATGCTGATGAAATTTCTTGGGCAGTTAGATACATAACTAAAGAAGGATACATTTATCTCGATAGAAATGGAGGATCGGATTATGCCGTGGCGCCTGCATCGAGAGTCGTCGTTCATTTAGATAATGGAGAAAAGATAAATGGTGTTTTTGGATGGCCAGCGATACATGTTAGACCTCGAGATTCTAAAACTGTCCCTTCACAAAAAAATATTATCTTGGATATCGGATGTGACTCTGATGAAGAAGTAAAAAAATTGGGTGTGCATGTCGGAACTATCGTTACTCAAGAAGGAACTTTTGCTGAGATGAACGGTGGAAGATATTATGTTGGACGTGCTTTCGATAATAGAATGGGAGGAGTTATGATCGCTGAGGTTGCAAGGAAAATTTATGAAAACAAAGACAAATTACCTTTCGGTGTTTACTTCTGCAATTGCGTTCAAGAGGAAGTTGGTTTGTATGGATCAAAAATAGTTTCTCATTGGATCAAACCTAATTTGGCTATCGTCGTTGATGCTTGTCATGATACTCATTCTCCTTTGTACGATAAAATTGAAAATGGAGATATTGCTTGTGGATCAGGTCCTGCTGTAACTTTTTCTCCTATCGTCAACAAAAACTTAAGAAAACATATTTTGAGTGTCGCTGAAAAAGAAAAAATAAAAGTTCAATATGATTTCTCTGGACGTTCTACAGGAACAGATACCGATTCTTTTGCTCATTGTCAAGAAGGAATTCCTTCTGCTTTGATATCGTGGCCAGTGAAATATATGCACACGACATGTGAAGTTTCTCACAGTGAAGATATTGAAAATGGTGTTGAATTGATATATCAATCTTTAAGGAATTTAGATCCTAATTTTGAGGTAAAGAGTTTATAATAGTAATTATGTCTGACGAAAAAACTGTTTATTTATCTGTTGAGGGATACCAAAAATTAAAAAATAAGTTGCAAGAATTAGTGGAAGTACGTCGTCCTCAAGTCATTCAACAGTTGGCTGAAGCTCGAGAAAAAGGAGATTTGAGTGAAAATTCTGAATACGATGCGGCTAAAGATGCTCAAGCTTCTTTGGAAAATGAAATTGCTAATCTTGAAAGGACTCTTTTTGCGGCTCAAGTTATCGACAACAAAAACAAGGATCTTTCTAAAGTTTGTATTTTGAGTAGAGTGAAATTGAAAAATATCAAGAACGATGCAGTATTCGAATATGTTTTAGTTTCTGCTGTTGAAGCTTCTTTAAAAGAGAAAAAATTATCTATCGAATCTCCTCTTGGAAAAAATTTATTAGGAAGAAAAGTAGGTGAAAAAGTTGCAACGAATACTCCTAATGGAGAAATCATTTTCGAGATTATCAGCATAGAGGTGTAAAATATGTCAACTATTTTTTCTAAAATCATTTCTAGAGAAATACCTGCCTATATTGTTTACGAAGATGAAAATTTTTTAGCTTTTCTAGATATTAACCCATTGAATGAAGGACATACTCTTGTCGTCCCTAAAAAAGAAGTAGATTATATTTTTGATTTGGATGATGAGTGGTTATCTAAGATGATGGTTTTTGCTAAAAAGGTGGCGAAAGGAATAGAAAAAGTTGTCGAGTGTAAACGTGTAGGGGTGGCTGTCGTTGGTTTAGAAGTTCCTCATTGTCATATCCATCTTATTCCTATTAATAATGTAGACGATATGAATTTTTCCAATGGTAGTATTAAGTTGTCGGAAGAAAAATTTATTGAGTTAGTTAAAAAAATAAATGCTGCGATTGCGTAAAAATTTTTTTTTCATTAACTTCTTTTATCGCGTGTGTGTTGGAATTGGTAGACAAGCTACTTTGAGGGGGTAGTGCTGGTTTTCGGCGTAAGAGTTCGAGTCTCTTCATACGCACATTATTTCATAGATGTCAAAAATCTCTATTTCTTTTTTTTTCGAGGATGTAAAATGTAAAATCGACAAAGCTAAAATAATTCCTTGGATAGAGTCTACGGCTAAAGCTGAAAATAAAAAATTGAAATCAATAAACTATATCTTCGGTTCTGATAAATTTTTACACGCTATCAACGTCCAAGCATTAAATCACGATACCTTGACTGACGTTATAACTTTTAGTTATGGAGAAGAAGAAAACATCGAAGGGGAAGTTTATATCAGTTTAGATCGTGTAAAAGATAATGCCAAAACTTTTAATAAGGAACCTTATAATGAACTACTCAGGGTTATTATACATGGTGTTTTACATCTCTGCGGATATAACGACAAGAGCGAAGATGAAGAGAAGATCATGCGCCAAAAAGAAGATTTTTATCTCGCAAGATATTAAACTTTCTCTTTAAAGAGTTTTAAAATTACAATCTTGAAAATTTATCATGTTCCCCAATTATTTCTATCGAGGCTACGATAACGTATAGCTTCAGCAATATGGTTTTCTTTAATATTTTCACTACAATCCAAGTCGGCGATAGTTCGTGCTACTCTTAAAATTCTATCGTAAGCACGTGCAGAGAGTCCTAATTTTTCCATTGCTGTCTTGAGTAATTTATTTCCTGTTTCAGATAAGATGCATATATCGTGAACCATAGCAGAAGGCATCATCGCATTGGTATATATATTTTTAAATTTTTGGAAACGTTGTATCTGGATATTTCTTGCAGCGATGACACGTGCCTGGATAACTTTACTTGATTCAGATTTTCTCTTCGACGATATCTCTTCAAAAGACACAGGAGTCACTTCAATATGTAAGTCGATACGATCTAAAAGAGGACCGCTTATCTTGTTCATATATTTCTGCACATTAACAGGAAGGCAAACACATTTCTTCGTTGGATGATTATAATAACCGCAAGGACAAGGATTCATACTCGCTATCAACATAAAGTTGGCAGGGAATTCAACAGATACCTTAGATCTAGAGATAATAACTTTCCTTTCTTCTAGCGGTTGACGCATAACTTCCAATGCATTTCTGGAGAATTCTGGCAATTCATCTAAAAATAAGACTCCATTGTTAGAGAGTGATATTTCTCCGGGTTGTGGATTCGACCCTCCACCGACAAGAGCGATGTTGCTTATTGTATGATGAGGAGAGCGGAAAGGTCTTTTTGTTATTAAAAAACCATTGGGAAGTTTACCTATGACAGAGTAAATTTTCGTCGTTTCTAAAGCTTCATCTATAGTCATTGGAGGTAGTATGGAGGGGATTCGTTTGGCTATCATGGTTTTTCCCCCTCCAGGAGGTCCTATCATGATAAGGTTATGTCCGCCTGCAGCTGCGATCTCTAAAGCTCTTTTAGTATTTTCTTGTCCTTGTACATCTGCAAAATCTAATTCGTATTCATTGAGAGTGTCGTTTATTTTATCAAAACTTTCCGCTTGCACAGGCTTGATAATAATTTTCCTTGTTAAAAAATCTATAGCTTCAGTGATATGTCCGATAGGAATAACATCTATACCTTCAACGATAGCCGCTTCTTTTGCATTTTCTTTCGGTAAGATAAAACCTTTAAAACCATATTGTTTAACTAACATAGCTATAGGTAGAGCACCTTTTATTGGACGTAAACTACCATCCAAGGCGAGTTCTCCTAAAATCATGTATTTATCCAAATCCTGAAGATGATATTGATGTGAAGAATTTAAAATCGATAAAGCTATAGGTAAATCATAAGCTGCTCCTTCTTTTCTGATATCTGCGGGAGCTAAGTTGACGATAACACGTTGACGAGGCATTTCACATTTTATGAATTTTAATACCGACTCAATCCTATGCTGACTTTCTTTTATCGCATTATCAGGTAAACCGACGACGTACAAATTCGTTCCTTGAACAATGTTAACCTCTATAGTAATTATTTTTGCATCTACACCATAGATAGTCGCCCCATTCGTTACAGTGATCATTATAAAGTAATTGTATCGAGAAATATATTTTCAACTTTTTAACTCAAAAATATCTGATAGACCTATCTCCCTCTCACAACGAAAGCCCCACTCTATTTTTAGTGTTAATATTTATATGAAATCGATACAGCAATGTCGTTGCAACGTTCATTTTTTTCCCGCAAATTCTTCGCATGACGCTCACCCAACAGACTTTTGCAAGAATAAGTTCCCGCCTCAACATTTATGGACAGATGATTATTTATTACTGGAATAGAATAGACAGCTTCAAAGTTAAATCCATTTCCCAAAGTTGTCATCAATTTCAAATTTGCAATCTAATAATGATCTGGTGTGTAACTTCAGCATTACAGGAATTGCAGAAAAAAATAATTTTTCGACGACGAGAAATGTGGAGAATATGCTTTCAGAAAAGAAATATACCCAATTAAACTTGGTGCAGTATAATTCTAAAGAAAAAACTCTTATTACTATCAAACAAACCGGGGCGTCCTCAAAATCTACATTTAAAAATCCCTCAACAATAGAGTTAAATACAGTTTCGGCAAAAGTGCTAAAGATTTTAGGAAAAATCTTCAAGACTATATACAATTTTGACATTCAACATCTGAGCTTTAGTGATCTTCGTCGAACCAGGATTATTTCCAGCTAAAACAAAATCTGTTTTTTTCGATACACTTTCAGAAACACGCCCTCCCCGCTTGAAAATCTTTTCTTTTATTTCTTCTCTATCGATATCAAAAGTTCCCGTTATAACAAAAACCTTATCTTGCAAATCCATATTTCCAACACCGTGTTCTTCTGTTTCAAATTTTAAATTAGCTTCTTTCAACTTGTTTATCATTTCCCAGTTTTCCTCTTGCGCAAAGAAGTTTTTTATATTTACAGCTATCTCATAACCAACAAGTGGAATTTTCATTAAATCATCCAAAGATAACGAGGCAAGTACATCTATATTTTTACACCTTTGGACAATATTTTTTGAAACTACTTCTCCTACTCCACCAATCCCAATGGAAAAAAGTACATGTTCGAAATTACGTTGTGAAGATTGTTGAATACCCTCGAGAAGTTTATTTGTCGCTATATTATCAAAACCTGGAAGATTTATCACTTGTTCGTATGTTAATGAGTACAGATCAGCGGAATTTTTAATCAGATTATTATCGATAAGAAGTTTTATCGTCTTTATTCCCAGCGAGTTGATATTCATAGCTTTTTTGCTAACGAAATGACTAATAGCATTCAAAATTTTTTCTGGACAGTCTTTATTTGTGCAATAACAGAGGTCGTTTTTAAAAATAAGTTCAGATTGACAAGAAGGGCATTGTGAAATAAAAGTGATAGGTTTTGCTTCGAGGTCACGTCTTGTTATGTCGACGCCTATAACTTTAGGGATAATTTCTCCACTTTTTTCTATCAAAACAAAATCATTTTCACAAAGGTTAAGACGTTGTATTTCTTGAGGATTATAAAGACTTGCACATTTAACTGTCGATCCAGAAATCAAAACAGGTTCAAAATTCGCTACCGGAGTGATTACTCCTGTTCTTCCGACTTGATAGCTTACATACTTTAATTTTGACGATACAGAGGTAGGTTTATACTTAAAAGCGACAGCCCATCTTGGAGATTTATTTGTTGTTCCTAAATTATCATAAAATTTTAATTCATTCAATTTGATAACGACCCCGTCGGTAGGGAAAGGTAAATTTTTTCTTTCTTTTTCAAAGGTTTGTATATAATCAAAAATTTCTTCCTTGTTTTTGCAGAATTTGTAATTTGGGATTTGGAATCCGAGTTGTTTTAAATTTTCAAGCATTTCCACTTGCGTGTTGAAATTATGAGGGAGGAGATCGTAAAGATAGAGAGAGACTAGTTTTTTGTCAGAGGTTTGGTTGAGAGTACGTAATAAACCAGAAGTTGCGTTTCTAGGATTCATCCAGTTTTCAGAGTTTTTATCAAAATTTTCAAAAAGCATAAGAGCTTCACCACGTACGTCTATATTTTGTTCTGTTTGTATTTTTTCGTTGCAGTTAAAAATTATTTTTTTGTTGCGTGTAATGTCGTCACCGATATGTCCATCTCCACGTGTAGATATCGAATCCAGGGAACCATTTTTATATTTCAGATTTACCGATACGCCGTCTAATTTAGGTTCGCAGCAGAAAGAAACTTTTCCGAAAGTATTTTCGATATTATCGATAAAGTCGCTGAGTTCATCGAAGGAATAAGTTTTCTTGAGGGAGAGCATTGGGATTGTGTGTTTATGTTTTTTGAAACCTGAGGTTACGTTAGTTTTGACATATTGTGTAGGGGAGTCATGGGTTTTGAGTTCGGGGAAAAGAGTCTCCAAGTCGTTTAGTCGTGAGAATAGGCAATCATATTGATAATCAGAATCATCAGTTTCTTTATTATCGAAGTATAATTTTTCGTGTTCACGGATTTGTTTTTTTATGTTAACGATTTCTTTTTCTGCGTCATCCCTCGTCATATAAAATAAGATTACATTTAGTTTTTCAGCGACCAAGGGTAAAGAAGAGTTTAGAAAAATTGAGAAGAAAGTTTTAAGATAAGAATTTTTTAGAAGAGCACAGCATTAAGCTTGCACAGATTGAGAATTTTTAGCTTCTCTAGCTTCAGCTTCACGTTCAGCGACTTTTTGTTCGTATTTACCACTCAAAGAATTAACACTGTAAATCCAGAGAGCAAGAACGATGAAAATAGCTACAGTAATAATTCCTTGAATACCAGCCATGCCGCCGAAGATAGGAGTTAATATAGAGACGAGTATACCTCCCATACTTTTACCTAATCTAGAACCAATAGAATCGATAGCGGCTTTACCAGTAATTTTAGATTCTTCATCTAAAGGGATATAAGCTCTTTCTTTTGTGCTATCGAAGAAAACGTATTTAGCACTTTTTACCAAGACAACGACAACCAAACCGACGATAACACCGTAATATAAAGGAGGGTAATTAATCGCAGGAAGAATAGCACCAAGATTATTTTGGAAATTAACGAAAACAGTGTATATAGTAGCCCCGCCCAAACAAATCGCAGGGGTGAATAGAGCAGCTAACTTCCAACTTTTGTTAGACACCCAAGAAGAGATAAAGATGACGAAAAATAGCTGAGCGATTCCACAAAATAAAGATTGATTTCCATAAATACTCTTCAAGAAAGCGACTTTATCACCGCCCATATTAGCGATGGAGTTAGCAACTTCTTGCACTGTTCCTTTCCACATAGATTCAAACAAGCTTATGAAGCCATTATAACCTAAGACAATCATTGATAAGAGAGCCAAGTATTTAGATTTGAATAAAAATTTGAAAGACTCAAGCATAGACAATTTTATCTTAGTTTTCTTTGATTTAGGTGCTATTTGGTAAAATTCAGGATGTTTTTTTATGTCAGTAGCCATCAAGTTGTAAATAATAAACATGATTATTGTCACCAAACAGATAATTCCTAAGTTTTGAAAAACGGTAATTTTTTGACATTTGTACAAAATACCAGCGCAAGTAGTTCCAATGGCAGCCCCTAAAGAAAGGAATCCATAGAAACGTTGTGCTTGTTTAGAAGAAGTAATTTCGTTAGCAAAGCTCCAGAAAGCGACAGCAAGCATCAAAGCTCCCCAGGCTTCAGCGTTAAAGTAAAAAAGGACAAAGTGCCAATATTTGATAACAGCCCAATAACCATTAAAACGAGGAGCGATAGAGTTGAGGTAAGCGGCGGCAGAATCCAATTGAAGTTCTTTAGAATAAGGAATTAAAACAAAGAAGCTCAACAGGAAAGAGAAAATGAAATAGAGAGCTACAATGTTAAAACGTGTATCACGTCCTACTTTTTTAGCAATCATGCTGTAAATGATAGCAAATACCACCATCATTGGTAAGACGATGAAAGTTTTCACGATGTAAATCGTCTCAGCAGGTGCATTAGCCAACATAAACGTATCTTTCATCATCTTTACAGAAGAGTAGACAAACGAGATACATAAGAATATTATCGCTAAAGGGATAAACTTTCGAAATTCACTGGAGCAGATAGGGAATAACATTCCTCTGATCTTTCCAAATTTCGGTTGATCTTCAGAGTCAATATCCATAACACAAAAAGATACTCCCAATATACGGCTTTCCTAAAACACTGCAAAAGTAAGTTATTTGTTTCGTAATTTTTATTTTTTGAAAAATTTTACTAAATTTGTTTCCCATGTAGATGTCGCAACTTTTGCTTTACTTTTTAATAATTCAGGGGTGAAAAGATATTAGAAAAAGAATTTTAAAGATAAGAAATTTTTAGAAAAACGAAGCATTAAGCTTGTTCTGTTTGATTTTCTTTAGCTTCAGCTTCACGTTCAGCCAATTTTTGTTCGTATTTACCACTCAAGGCGCAGACGCTGTAAATCCAAAGTGCAAGAACGATGAAGATAGCTACGGTGATAATTCCTTGAATACCAGCCATACCTCCAAAAATAGGAGTTAAGATAGAGACAAGTAAACCACCGATACTTTTTCCTAATCTAGAACCGATAGAATCGATAGCGGCTTTACCGGTAATTTTAGAATCTTCATCCAAAGGAATGTAAGCTCTTTCTTTCGTTGTATCGAAGAAAACGTATTTAGCACTTTTAGCTAAAACAGCAGCGATCAAACCAACAACAACCCCATAAAACAAAGGAGGGTAGTTTATAGCAGGAAGGACAGCTGCAAAACTATCTTGGAAATTAACGAAGACGGTGTAAGTACCAACTCCTATCAAACACAAGATAGGTGTAAATAGAGCAGCCATTTTCCAACTTTTGTTAGCAACCAAAGAAGAAATGAAAAGAACAAAGAACAACTGACAAAGTCCATTAAGAATGGATTGATAACCGTAAATACTGTTCATCAAAATATCACCATTTCCTCCGGCAGCATTAACAGTAGTAACTAATTCTTTAATAGAACCTTTCCAGATAGACTCAAACAAGCTAATAAAGCTGTTATAACCTAAAACAATCATTGCTAAAAGAGCCAAATATTTAGATTTACATAAAAATTTTAAAGACTCAAGCATAGATAATTTTTTCTTAGTCTTTTTAACTTTAGCCTCGATCTGGTAGATATCAGGATTTTTTCTAATATCAGCAGCCATGATGTTGTAAACAACAAACATAAAGATTGTTATCAGACAAACTATACCTAACTTTTGCGAGAGAGAAAAACTTTGAGATTTAAAAAATAAACCTGCTAAAGTAGCTCCACCAGCAGCTCCTAAAGAAAGGAAAGTATAGAAACGTTTAGCTTGTTTAGAAGAGGTAATTTCATTTGCAAAAGTCCAGAAAGCGACACTCAACATTAAAGTTCCCCAAGCCTCAGCGTTAAAGTAAAAAAGGGATAAGTGCCAATATTGAATAGCAGCCCAATAACCCTTAAAACGAGGAGCAACAGAGTTAAGGTAAGCAGCGACAGAATCAAGCTGAAGTTCTTTACTGAAAGGAATAAAAACGAAAAAACTCAGTAAGAAAAAGCTGATAAAATAAATCGCAATGATATTAAAACGCGTATCACGTCCTACTTTTCTAGCGATTATACTATAGATGATTGTAAACAAAATCATCATTGGTAAAACGAAGAAAGTCTTCAAGATGTAAATAGTTTCACTAGGAGCATTAGATAAGATAAGAGTATCTTTCATCATCCTAACGGAAGAGTAGACAAACGAGATACATAAAAAAATTATCGCCAAAGGGATAAACTTTCGAAATTCACTGGAATAGATAGGGAAAAGCATCCCTCTGATCTTCCCAAATTTCGGTTGATCTTTAGAATCAGTATCCATAACACAAAAAGATACACCAAATATACTGTTTTCTTAAAACAGTGCAAAATTAAATTATTTATTTTACATTTTTTTTATTTTTTGAAAAAATTTTACTATTGTGCTTTCTAAGCTCTCAATAATAACTTTTTTATGTTCGAGTTTAGAGTTGTCGAGAGAATTAGTTGTAAATATGAATTTAACTTGTTGATTATCGATAAAGGTAGGAATTTGTGAGAAGATAGCGTGCGAACAGAAAACAAATATATTGATTTTAGGGTTCTTTTGTAATAAACAATTAATTAAAAGGTCAAGAGTTTTTCCTGTATCTATGATATCGTCAACAATTATGACATTTTGTGAAACATTTTCGCAGAAATGGAAACTTTCAATAATACCGCTATCATGGTTACGTTTTTTCTCTGCAAAAAAAATTTTTTTCCCGAAATAATTAGCAAAGAAAGAATTTCTTTTTTGAGCTCCCAAATCTGGCGCGACGAAACAAAAGTCTTCAAGATGGAGAGATTTTATTTTTTCTATGAAGATATCTCTGATATGAATGATCAAAACTTTATCCTCATAACTATCTAAAAAATTTTCACAGTGAGGATCGACAGTAATGATCTTATTTGCTCCTGCATAAAAGACATTTTGAACTAATACGTCAAATATATTTTTATTTTTTTCTGATGAAAATTGGCGTAGATAAGGGATAAAAAGAGCAATGACGTTTATAGTTTTAGGATTTTTATTATAAACTTCTGTTACGACGAAAACGATATTTTGGAAGTTTTGTATTTCTTTTGAAGTTTTAACCAAAATAAAGACATTTCTATTTTCTAAATCATAAGGTATTTTTACAAAAAACTCTCCATTACGAAATGTCGAAAGGTCATATGTAAAAGCTTCCATATTAAGGCGTGTAGCTATCTGAAGAGCAAAATCTTGATCAGATTTATCGTAAAAAAAAACGTCTTTCATAACTATTTCGCCTTTTAGTTTACAATATTACTTTAATTTGATGCAGCTTTATTTTTATCTTTAAACATGTCAATACGAGGTTTTAACAAAAAATTATTTTTACTCTATTGTTTACTTTCTCAAGGTGTTGCAAAAGCTAATTGGCAATCATTGTATGAGGAGTTTGAAGTTTCTGATAATAAAAATCTTTACTTATATCCTATTGATGTTAATGTTAGTTATACTGCCAATTTGTCGACAAGATTTAAGGCAGCTGATAAAAAAAATAATCCTGATAGTAGAAACACTCTTTTAACTAGATTTGCAGATGATAAATCTAGACATTTACAGAGTTTTTTCAATCAAGGATTTCGTGTTGACGCTGGAATTTTGATGACTGGGTATGGGTTTGCAAAGAAGTTTTATTGTTTCCCACGATTTGGATTCATATATCAGCACCTTTTTTTTAACATGAAATTGAAAGAAAATGGTTCCTCTGATGATGCCATTTTATATTTTTCTCCTATCACTAATCCAACGTCTACGTTTGAAATTGCTCCACGAATTGGAATAGGACTTTCTTACCTTTCCATACCTCGTGAATATTATTCCAAATTAGAAAAAGAACAAGTTGGAACAGACGAAAATGGACATCCAAAATATAAACTTAAAAACGACGAACCTATTGATAATTTTTTATACGACGGGATAGATTTATCGTTGCTTTATGAATTGATTTTTAGGTTGAGATTTGTTCCAGAATGGAGTATTTTTGCCACGGTAGGTGGAATGTGGCATCCTTTGCTCTTTAAAAAAGGAATATTTAAAGGGAAAAGTGAAAGTTCTTTAGAAAAAGACTCTTTGGATGAAAAAAAATATAATTATTTAAAATTGACTGATGGAGGATTTGGTATTTTTGGTGCGTCTTTAGGTTTTAATTATAATTTTGCTCCTGCTTTAGAACAACCTGAATGGTATAATAAAATTCTTCGTAACAACGATAAAAAATTCCGTTTTAGACTTGAAGGTATTTTTGGTGCTCGTGATAAATATAGACGTGAAGAGTTTGATAATTCTAAAAATGGATCCAATGAAAAACTAAATTATGTCACAGCAAGAGGAAAGGAATGTATTGTTGGAGGAAATTTGAAGACTTTATTTCAATTTTCCAATTCTCAGGCTTTTGGTTTTTGTCTTGGATCTATTGCCGATTATGCGAGAAGAGAAGAAATCAAAGCTCTACCAAGTACTGCAGAATATGTGAATATTCACATTGGTCTCGTTCATGATTTTATTTATAATAAGCTCATTTTGTCGAATTTTGTAGGTTTTAATACAAAGAAAAATGATAAGCTTGGTGAAGGAAAAGAATCTCAAAATACCATTATGGGAAGGGTTTTTTGGGAACCTTCTTGTCTTGCTAAGTTGAATAAATATTTTTTTGTTGGTATTGGTGCTCATGTAGGTTTATTTTCTGCTCCTTTAGAGTATGCAAACGTTGAAAATTTTAATTTTGACGATGTAAAAAGCAAATCCGACATTTTGAAATTAGAATATTTGAATTTATCATTGGGTATTGATTGGGTTGTTGAACCTTTTGTTGAATATTACGAATAAGATTAAAGGAATATGCCGAAGTTTATAAAAACGAGAGATAGATATGCTCGTAATTCTGCTAAGATGAAAAAGTGCAAGGCAAGTTTAAAGGTTTTTTTTAAAAATACCGATAAAACAAGTGCTTTAGATGGATTAAATAACCTTGTGTCTATGTTGGACAAGTTAGCTGGACGTAATATCATTCATGCTAATAAAGCTGGTAGATTAAAAACTAAATGCTACCGTCATTTTAATTCTCTATAAAATTTCACCAACTTTCATAAAAATCATTTTTTACATTTAAAATTTCTCTCTTGATTTCAATTTTTTTGTAGTTACAACGGCTTTTTTTATATAAAGAAATGTGGTTATATATAAATACAATACTAATAAGCATAATTTTTCTGTAGACACATGGAATTTTCTGTGGTTATTTTACAAAAAAACATCTAGTTTTAAGATAGAAAAGAGAATTTCGCTAAATTATCTTCAATTATCCTTACTAGTAAAAATCTTAGTAAAACTACCTCATAGATAAGATGGATTTATAATATCAGCAACCTAATTTACAGCGTAAATCTATTATGTGTTTTTCTGTCGTATATAAGCCGGTTTTAATTATTATTTGAGGGTATTACAAAAAACACTAGTAAAAGAAGGCTATTTCTTTTTTAAAACAGCCCAGATCATCAAGATAGAAAAAACGATAATGAAAGGAACACTAAGTAGTTGTCCTAAATTGATTCCTATTGAATTGAGAATTTGTTCATCGAAGTCATTTTGAGACTCTTTAACGAATTCAACGAAAAACCTAAGGATAAAGATCATCGCGACATAAAACCCCGTTATAAAACCTATTTTTTGTTTATAAATACCTTTTCTTAGGAGATTAGTGATGAGATAGTAACAGATAATGCCGATAAAAAGGTATCCACATGCTTCGTATAGTTGTGCAGGATGGCGAGGAATATTGTCATTGTATCTATGATTAAAAATCACACCTAATGAGCTCGTTGTTGCTTTTCCAACAATCTCAGAGTTGAAAAAATTACCAAAACGGATCATAGCACCTCCTAGGCAGACAGCGACACCTATCAGATCTAAAGATTCCAACCATTTCTTTGTGAATTTTTTACAAAACAAAAAAGTAGACACAAGAATCCCTATTGCCCCTCCATGACTCGCCATTCCAGAAAAACCTTGAAACACTATACCAGAAGAGGTTATTCTTATAGGTAGAAAAATTTCTAATAAATGAGTGCTATAATAGTCGAAATCGTAAAAAAGACAGTGTCCAAGTCTTGCTCCTAAGGCTGTACCTAGAATCATATAGTTAAAAAATGAATCAAATTCTTCTGTGGTCCAACCGATTTTTTTAGCAGTCTTAGTGGTTATACTGTAGCCACATACAAAAGCCAACAACCAACATAGGCTATAATACTTTATAGGCACACCAAATATGTAAAAAATAACTGGGTCTACATTCCAAATCATATATTTTACTTTTTTATACGGTTAATTTGCGAATTTTACCACTTTCCCCCAACATAAAAGCCTAAAATTATTAAAATCCTCGTTTAAATTTGTAGACACATAGAGACAAAGATTTAAATAATGATTGTGTCTATATTAAAATTTCAATATACCTACATTTTTTTTTCAGAAAAACAACAACACTTTTGTTTTCTATGTGCTTAAAATTATCTATATATCTCTTATACGGGTTTGTAGCTTAGTTGGTAGAGCACTTGACTTTTAATCAAGGGGTCCTGAGTTCGAATCTCAGCAAACCCACGCTTCTTTTCTTTTTCATCTTACCTTTATGAAAGCTTCATTTGAGGTTTTCATTGTCTTTTTATTTGTCTATTCTATTTTTTCTTCTTTTGTGCGTCGTTTATTTATATTTCAAATCCCTCAAAATACAGGAGATTTATACTTTACAATAGAATTTAAGAAGATCTTACTTTTGGAATTTATTATGAATAAAATTTTCAATATCACTGTTGTTAAAATTACAAACAGGTTTATCAACTAAAGAGATTAAAAAATTCTTTAATAATTTAGGATTTTTAAGAATATTTTGACAAATAACATCAAGAGAACTTTGAAATTCATCATTTTCTGAATCTAAAGCTCGTAAACTCTGGATAAAATTTGAAAATTTGTTTTTTATCACTTCAAAATCTTGCTCATCCTCAAGAACTTGACATTTATCAAATAAACGTTCTAAACTCTCAACAGAAAAGGTATTTTCATAATTTAAAACGATAAAATTCAAATATTGACAATAATCTATATTCTTTTTCAAACAAAAAATCTCCTTGATAAACTTATTTAAACGTTGTCGAGATTTTTGAGACAATAAAGCCCTAGATACAATGGTTTTATCAACAATATTACGAAATTTAAAATTATAATTTTCCTCCTTATTTGTTGCCAAAAATTCATCACACAATGCCTTAACAAAAAACAATGTTCGTGGAGATTCAACGGTTTTTAAATTATTAATTTTTCCAAAATCAATAAAACAATCAACAATTTCAAAGGAATGATCATATTTTTGGAACTCTTTCCAAGTTAGGTATTGAATTTTTTTACAACATACATATTGATCCATAAAATCCTCTAAAACGAAATTTGATTGTCCTTGAAAAATAGACAAAATAAATTCTTTTGTTATCTTCAAAACATCCATATTATCGCTTAAAAGCTGTTGAATGGAATCTGTTGAAAATTGAAAAAGGTTTACAGTATCTTCATCTGAATTCTCTCTCTCACTTTCTTCATTAAAAATAGATTGATCTCCTTCACTTTTATCAATGTCTTCAAAACAAAAAACCTTACCAGGAAGAAAAAATAAAGAAATAAGACTGATTAAAAACTTTTTTTTCATTAACTACGAACTAAGAATAATTTACAATATTATTTGTGCCGATAAAATTTAAAAAACGACAACAACTAGAAAATATTATTTTTTTACCTTGAAAAGAACTTTTTTATAACAGTTTTCCAAAAAAGTCTTAAGATCTTTACCACCAACGGAAAAGTCTTTAAATTTAACTTCATTTTCAGAATTCAAAGATAAATTACCTTCAGAATCAAAATAGAAAACAGAACAAAGTCCCCCAGCTACCCCATCTTTAGGAATATTTTTTTTGAAAACGTTACAATCATGAATGTAGGCTATCAACTTATTCAAAATAACAGAAGTAGAATCGACGTCCATAATAAAGACAATTCCGTTCCATTTTTCAATCTTTTTAATGCCACACTGTTCGTTTGTTAAAAATATTTCAGCAAAATTAGATTTTAGTTTTAAACCTTTTTCATCATGCCATTCAATATTAAAATTTAAAACATCTTGTATTTTTTTTAAAACAGAAAAATTCCCAGGAGCTAGCCTAGATAAATTCACATTTCGAATTAACATCGCAATATCATCAGGAGTTAATTTTTCAAAGTTTTCAAATTTAGCAAACTCATCCTCAATAATTTCATAATCCATTTTTTCTAAAGAATCCTTCAAGACTTGAGGGAAATTATCAATTTTACGAGAAATCATTTCGATAAAACATTTCCTACCATCAACCCAGCTCTCACTAATTTTCTTTTCTAAAGACTTTTTTTGATTTTTAAATATTGAAACTAGCTGTTCAAAATCAATATCCTTACTTTCTTCAAAATTTCCCAGTTCACAAAAATGTCTAAACCCCTCAATGCAATCTTTTATTCGATCAAACAAAAGTTTTTTGTCCTCATCAGCTACATATTCAAAACGTATTGCAGAAATTTTACAATCAATATCCTTAATAAAAACCTCCTCTTGTTCTTTGAAAGTTTTTAAAAAATTTCTTACGTCGTCTGGAACATCCAAAGAAACTTTACCTGCAAATTGAACGTATTTAGATAATTTATCAGAAAAGATAGAAGCATTTTTCTCCCAATTATTATCAAAATTATTTCCTATTTCTTCAAGAGTTATACGTAAAGGTTCGCCACCAAAAAATTTTGCATTAGGTCTTTCAGAAATTTCCTTATATCGTGTTTCGATATCATTGGTATACTTACTATTTTGATCAGGAATAATAATTTTATCCACTTTCCAAATTTCCAGTTTTAGAAGTAGATCTTTATTTGTGTCGATCCATTTTGTTACTTGATCGGAACACTCTTTTTTTAACAATTCTAAATATTCAACAGAACATTTCTCATTTCTATTAAATTGTCCCTGCACATGGTCTTTACCACATCCTGCTAAAACAAAAGTTGCAACGCATAAAGCGGTACCTTTTTTTATCATTATTTTCGGTTGAACTTAAAAGAAATATAAATGAAGGAGTTGAGATTAGTGGGATAAAAATTAAAATTCCATTTTTAATGGACAGTAGGCGTAAATTTGTGCTTTTTTTTCAGATTCTTCTAAAACAGATAAATCCTTTTCAAGTTCATCAACAAGCACATTACTACCTAAAAGACATTTTAATATCATTTTTTTTATAGAAATAGAACTATAAAACTCTTTTGTTAAAAGGTAATCTAAGAAAGATCTTTTCACGGTAAAACACACTTCGTAATTGTCAATTCCAGCTTTCTGAGCTACTTTTTCCACCGCTACATTCATCAAACCTACCTCATCCACTAAACCAAGATTCTTCGCTACATTACCCAACCACACACGGCCTCGAGCAATCTTATCTACCTCATCACGTGTTTTATGTCGTCCTTCTGCAACAAGACCTATAAAGTTTTCATAACCTCTATTAATCCAATTCTGTAATATTTTCCTTTCCTCACTAGTCATATCCTTAATTGGTGATCCTAAATCAGCATATGGTTGTGTTTTTTCTGTTTCATATACAATACCTAACTTGTCAGTTAGCTTTTTAAAATTCGGGAAGCCACCAAAAATACCAATAGATCCTGTTAAACAACAAGGAGAAGAAACTATCGTATCAGCAGCAACAGAAATGTAATATCCACCAGACGCAGCATGATCAGAGAAGTAAACAACTAAAGGCATTTCTTTAGAAAATTCACTTATTTCATGATGAATAAGGTCAGATTCAAACGCACATCCACCAGGAGAATCTATCTTCAAAACAACACCTTTAACGTTTTTATCTTTTTTTATGCTTTTGAAAATTCTAAGAACATCTTTACAGTTCAATTTTTTATTATGCCCTATTTCACCTTCCAATGTTATAACAACAATCTTATTCCCTTTTTTTAAGGTTGTCTCAAAATGTTTTTTCCAATAATTTTTCCAGTTGATAAGAGTATATTTTTTTTCATCAGAAGATAATTTTTGAACATAATCTTTTGCATTAAAAAAATCAACTTGTGAAATGAATTTATTGTTTTTTAAAGTATTTACATCATGAAAAGATATCGTCTTCAGATTTTCTGCGACTACATCTATAGGAATATTTCTATTTTCCGCTAAAGTCTGAGTATAAAAATTATTTGTTCCTTCTAATAATTCCCTCAACTGTTGGCGATTTTCTGGACTCATTTTATTAGAAATAAAAGGTTCCATCGCAGATTTAAACTCTCCTACTCTTACCACCTCATATTTTACTCCTATCTTATCAAAAAAGTCTTTCAAATAAGTTTGAATAGAACAAAATCCAGAGAAATTAAAAGATCCTTGACGAGGTAAAATGATTTCATCAGCTACGGAAGAAAGTAAATATGTTTTTGTAGTATAGTGATTAGCATAACAAGTTATAAACTTACCCTTTGCTTTGATTTTTTTCAAACAATCAAGAAGATCTAAAATATTGGAAAAACCGCCCTGAAAGTCGTCAAATTTGATACATACACCTGAAATACTATCATCTTCTGCGGCTTTATTTAAGGTTTTATAAACTTTTCCAAAAACGATCTCTTTTTTATTTTTATCAAATGAAAAATTCTCATTATCAACTAAATCACCTTTTAGTTTTAAATACAGTACACCATTTTCCTTGGGCATAGGAGGAATTTTTTTCTCACCAACTTTCCACAACAAGGAAAAAATTATAAGAAAAGAAATCAATGAACATAGTAATCGCACAAAACTACCAAGTAAAGTTTTTATAAACTTTTTTAACAAACGAAACATATTTCACCCTATGCAAACATAGAGAAAATATAATACAATAAGGTCTTTTAGGCGAGTTCGGAATTTTGATTTTGAGAATTATTTTTGAGATTTGCTTTAGTATCTATAACTCCTCCAGAAACAACAAATTTCATCATCATAGTACCACTCGAACAGTTTATAGGTTCAACATTTTTTCTTGGAATAACAAATAACTCTCCAGCGAAGCTGTAACATGTTGGAACATAAACAGCAACCATATCATCTAGCCCGAGATTATGTAAATCATCATTGGTAATAAAACCTATTTTCTTAGTGCTGTTAGCGTCGTTGTAGATGATGAGCACAGGTCTGTCAAATTTCATCTTTTTATCCAAAATACCAGAAATAAACTCTTTGATAGAAGAATATAAAATACTTATTCCTGGCATTTTCAAGATAGCACTTTCGATAGTAGAGAAAATTGATTTAACAAAGAAACTACCACCGATATATCCGAAAAAGATCACCACACAAATAGAAATCAAAACACCAAGCCCCGGAATATTGATATCAATAAAATTATCAACCCAACCTATTGCCGTCGTCAAAATATACCAGGTCAAAGCAAAAGGTACTATCGTTAAAACTCCACGAACAAAATAGGAAAACAAATTATTAATAAAACCTTCGTCAATTTCTGGATACTTCATCACGAACGTGAAAAGAAAGAGTGGTTTCGATTGGACTTGAACCAACGACACACGGATTTTCAGTCCGATGCTCTACCAACTGAGCTACGAAACCAAGTCAAAAACTATAAGACCATTATAACATCAAAATTTTATTTATACCCAAATTTATAAATTGTTTTTTTTAACAAAAGAAATAAACTAAAAGATGAGATACTATCAAACCAACAATAATGGCTACCATTCCTGGACGAATAAAACTATGATTTATCACATATTTACCTACATGTGTCGAACCAGTTTTATCAACTTCTAAAGCCACTTGTATCGTTGGAAAACTTGGTAAAATAAAAACACTATCTATCACAGGAGTAAGAGCTAACAAACTTAATGGCGATATCCCTAACATCAATCCCAATGGAAAAAATGTCAAGATTGCAGCAGTATGACTTGTTATAAAAATGGAAAGAATAAAAACAAAAATTCCGAAGATCCATACCTGTTCAGCTCCAACAGACGAGACAAAAGATATTATCATTGCCTTATTACATGCGAAAAACGTTGAAGATAGCCAAGAAATACCAAATACCGACGAAATGACACTACCTCCCACCCTAAATGTCTGTTCCTCAAAAATCTTTGAAGGTTTTACTCCACAAAAGAAAATGATTATCGCCGACAACGAGAATGTCAAAATCACCATCATCGACGTAATATCCATAGGCGTTTTAACTCCATTTACAATAGATGTCGGCCTTAAATTTTCAAAAATTCCTAAAATCGCGATGATTATAACAGTCAAAAGAAAGAAAAGCACAGCTATCTTTGTTTTTTTATTAAAAGACTCTTTTAAAAGATTATCATCTAAACTCTTTTCATCTACAGGGAAATCTTCTGGCTTTAAATCCTCTCCCATGTTATATACTGAAAAAGCTGCTCCAATTACTCCACATACCGTCGTAATTGTTAAAACAAAAAAAATCGTTTTTATATCGACACCTAGAGGAGTTAATATACTTATCAATGCTAAAGATGGAGCAGAAATAGGACTGCACAACACTGCCTGATTTGCTGCAATAACACTTGTGGTAAGAGGTCGTTCGGGTCTAACTCCTGATTTTTTTGCAACTTCATAAATCATAGGTAAAAGTGCCGCAACGATATAACCAGATCCACAAAGAAAAACAAAAATAAAAGAAACCAAAGGAGCAATGAATGTTATCATTTTAGGATATTTTGCAACAACTTTCCCCGAAAGATAAGTCAAATACTTAAATCCTCCACATGCACCCAATGCACTCGAAGTAACAAATATGGAAAAAATTAAAATAGCAATCTTTAAAGGGGCTTCTGTTGGAACAACTCCAAAGCAAAAAATATAAATAGCTAATCCCAAAATCGAAATAATACCCAAACTCCCACTTTTTTTTACCCCGACGATAATAACTCCAATGAAAATAGCAAGTTCTGCTAAAAAAGTTCCCATCTTACAATTGATAAATTAGGATATATAATTATAATTTCTTTTTCTTCACTTTTTGTTTGAAAATTGTTCTTATTATGGATGAAGCTGATAGAAATGGGCATTGGAAAGATTTATTTCTTAATGACTACAATACACACATAACTCAACCTCAAGACACGCAAGCTGCTGACA
>CAMEYY010000005.1 GCA_945947725.1 uncultured Cytophagales bacterium
TTTGTATTCTTCGGAAGGATAAGGATTGATACCTAATTTTTTGAGTTCTTCTAATTTTGCGATACGTAAAGATTCTTGTTCAGTTAATTCTTGAGCCATTTTATATATTCAATAATTTTTTAAATCTATGCCTTTCAGCGGTACCAAGACAAGAAGTCTTTCTTAAATTTCTCTTTCTAGAATTTCTTTTTTTGTGTAAAAAATGATTTAAACCACATTTATACCTTTTCATTTTTCCTGTTCCGGTGAGAGAAATACTCTTTTTAGCTCTAGACTTGGTTTTCAATTTTGGCATAAAAAAATATAAATAGATACCTTAATATACACTAAAAGTTGAAAAACTAGATATAAGTTGCAATTTTATAAGATGTGTTTTTTTTAAGCAGGTAGATGCTACCATTTTTCTATATCGATTTCACTTGGATCTTCGTGATTATTGATAAAAGCCCCAAAATCATAATAGATTTTTAAATTGCCTTGTAAAAAATGACAATTAATATCATAAGTAGGTTGTAAAACACCTGAACTTTGACGATCGTTAGCAAATTTCTTATCCCCCTCAACTAATCTATCGTTTTTAGTAAAAAGATTTCTAAAGTAATAACAAACATCTAATCCAACTCCTAGATTCCATCCAAAAACAACATCAAAACCTAAAACGACCCCAGGGAACCAACAATTAATACGTTCTGAAGATATTTTGTTTTCATTTTTTTCAGGATTATCACTACTCTTGACATTGTTAGTAGGAATATTTGTATTAACAGAACAAAAGTCTCGAAGAATCAACCAATTATTTTTAAAACCAAGTGAAAGACTACCAACCCAAGAATTTCGAGCATAGTCATTAAAATCTAAACTACTATTGAAGAGATCATATTTAATTCTCACATCTCCACCTAAGTCTAAGACAGAGATTTTTCTAGTATAATTCAAAACAAAAGTTTTTTCATCTTGCTCAAACGATGAACCTCCCGTTTTTGTTAGGTTTTCAAAAAAAACATCTTTAATAGGAGTAACAACCAAAATATTTCCCCAACCAAAATTTCCATGAAAAGAAAGACCGAATTTGTCAGTAAAATAGGTAGAATATTCAAAATTAAGCCCTGCAACAACAGGAATTTTACTAAATTTAAACAAATTTTTTTCATTCTCCTTTTCTTCCTTTCTAAGGAAGCCTATTTTATCCCCATCTGAGAAAGAAGGATCATTGAATAAAAAATAATTTTTCAAGGCTTTATCAGCATTTCGCACATAACTAGTTTTAGCATGTATTCCCACAGAAAAATTACCAGTTTTAGCATTAGAAAAACTTTTAGGGAAAAACAACAACCCCAAACACAGTATCGTTGCTAGTCTATTCTTCATATAAAAATTTACTAATTATCGTAATAATCCTCTAATTTTTTCCCGACACATAACCCATAAAAATCATATCCAAAAGAAATTTTAATTTCAGGACTTACATTCAACAAGAACCAAAAATCATTTCTAGTGATAGAAGAACGATCGTCCATCATCTTATTATACACAGAAGAAAGATCTTTCATTCCAAAAGTAGAAAAAGGTATAGGTATTGGGATTAAAAAAGGAATATATAGGCATTGTGTTAAAAAACTCAATTCAAAGAAATAACCATTTTTGAATAAGCATTGTAAGCCAAGTTCCAGTAAAGGATATAAAGGTAATTTATTTTTTTTAACAAAAGCGACATTTTCTTTAGGGGCAACCGAATAAATATTATCAGAAACTTTAGTATTAAAAAGAACACGAGTTCCTAAACCCAAAAAACCTAACAAACAAAATTTTTCTCTTTGTTGCTCTTCGGTTTTTAACATATCACCAATAAAACAATGATAAAATTCAAATAAAGCATCAACATGCCATGACGAACAAGAGATAGATTCAGGAATTTGGTAAAAGTTATCACCTTTATTAGAAGAAATTTTGTCAAGTTTGTTACGAACAGTTTGTATATTTTGAATTTTACTTTTATTTTCCTTCCCCACGTTTGTTTTAAAAAAATCATCCATTTGATTTACAGCATTAGTTTTTAAAGTTAAATCAAAAAGTTTTCTTTTTCCACATAAAACATTAAAACCGTATCCACTTTTATTTCCTCCCCATAAATATCTCAAACCAGTACTGAATCCAAGGTATTTACTTATTGCAGGTTGAGTAGAAAAACATTCCTTATAATAGTTAGCTGTAGAATTTTCAACAAGTTTTTTATTTTGTTGGAAAGCATCAAAAAAACTATAAAGGTTGGGATGAATAAAACGGGCAGCAGACACTTCACAATTTTTAAAGGCAAGTATAAGTGATCCAGAACCAAAAATTTGTAACCCACAAAAAGAACGGCGATCATGACAAGAACAAACACACTCTTGTTTATTGTCCTTATAAAAATTTTTTCTCTGATATGGATTTTGATACTCTATCGCTAAAGATTCATGCCCAGCAAAAATTAAAAATGATAAAACGGAAAATGTACACAACTTCTTAAACATGATATAAATTTACAATTTTCATATTTTTAATATGGATAACAATTCAGAAAATAATTATAACGTTCTGCAACATTAAACTAAATCATGAAAAAATATCATAATTCAAAGATAATAATGATCCTATTACTTATTGTCGTTTTAGATCAAATCACTAAACTTTGCGTGTATAATTTCATGGATTACGGAAACGCGGGACATATCAATATTATTGGTAAATTGTTCGGATTAACTTTTATACAAAATCCAGGAATGGCCTTCGGTTTACAGTTTAATATTCCTTATGGAAAACTTATATTAGTCGGTCTTAGAATTTTTTTATCTATAGTCCTTTGTTATGCTATTTTTAAAAAAAATACCAAACTATCTTCTTTAGAAATTATAACTTTTACTTTCATGCTTGCTGGAGCTATAGGTAATACTATCGACTGTATTTTTTATGGAAAATTTTTAAATAATGCTCCTATCAATGCGCCTTTTGATTGGTTTTACGGACAAGTTATTGACATGTTAGATTTGCATATTTATTCAGGATTTTTACCTTCGTGGATACCTTTTTTTGGTGGAAAATATATTAGTCTTTTCCCTGTTGGAAATATAGCTGATGTTGCAGTGTTGATAAGCTTTGGACTTTTAATTTTTATTTCTTTCTCTCAGAAAAAAAAAGACAGCGAGAAAATATAATTTGATATTATCTTTCTCATCGTCAAAAATTACAATAAACTATGGCGCAATCGAATATAAAAATAAAAAATACATCTTATCTAACAGTAGATCTCAAAGCTGTAAAACATAATCATGATTTTTTCAAAAAACTTGTTGGAGATAAATGTGATGTAGCAATGGTGATAAAATCTAATGCGATGGGGTTAGGTGTCGAACAAATGTCAAAATTTTTTTATGAAAATGGATGTAAAAATTTCTTTGTCGCATTTCCATATGAAGGTGCTCTTATTCGAAAAACTATTAAAGATAAAAATGTAAATATCCATATTCTTGTTGGTTTTTTTGAAGATCAAAAGTCATATTTCAAAAAATATAATCTAATACCTATTTTAAATAGTGTTCATGAATTGATGGCTTTTCAGAAGTTTTGTAAAAAAGAAAAACATAATTTCCAATGCGGTGTTAAAGTTGATACAGGTTTTTCACGTCATGGTTTAATGCTGGAAGAGATGGAACAATTTAAAACTGTTATTGATAATTTAAACACAAAGCTTATTATTAGTCATCTTGCTTGTGCCGATGAGGAAGATAATCCTAAAAATGCAGAACAGTTGAATAATTTTTTAAAAATAAAAGAACTTTTTGGAGATAGATACAAATATAGTTTAGCTGCTACATCTGGCTGTTTTCTAGGAGAGAAATTTCATTTTGACATGGTGAGAGTTGGTTTTGGAAGTTTTTGTAATAAGGCATCTAAAAAATTAAAAAATGCTGTTGGGTTTTATACGAAAATTTTACAAGTGAAGAATATCAAAAAAGGAGATATCGTTGGATATGGAGCTTCTTTTGTTGCTGATAGAGACATGAAAATTGCAATTTTAGGTGTTGGTTATAGTCACGGACTTTTCAAGAATCATCAATATTCGGCCTGGATTAACGATCAAAAATGTGAATTCATTGGAATGATTTCGATGGAATATAGTACTATCGATGTTTCAAATATTTATGATAAATTTTTACAAATAGGTAGTAGTGTTGAACTTGCTGGGCCGCACTTATCTCTTGTTGATATGGCTAATGAAATACACACAAATACTAGTAATGTGTTGATAAATTTAGGAAAATTAGAAAAGATATATATTAATGCTTAAAACAGTAAGATGTTATTTTTTTTGAGAATCTAATTCTTTTTTCAAACGTTCTATTTCTGACTTTTGCTCTGAAAAAACACGCTGTATTTTATTCTTCTTGTTATCGAAATCTTTTACTTCCTCTTGTAGATTCTTTACAACGGCTTGGTAAAGCTTTAAAGATTTTCTGTATATTCCATGTCTTTTTCTTGCAAAATTTTTACTTTTAAACTCAGCCTCTGTTTTTGGCAACATTTTTCTCAAACTATCTTTATCTTTTTGAACATCTTTAAAAAGATTATCTGGTAAATTAACCAACGATTGTATTGTTTCCCAAGATTGACTTTTATTTTCTTTTGAAGCATTTTGTTCCACTTTATTTTCTTTTAAAGCATTTTGTTCTACTTTATCAAGAGATTTCATTTTTTGAGGAATATTATTACCACACGAAAAAATAAAACAACTGACTGACACAGAGAAAAACCTATACCTAAACATTAGAATTGAGTAATTTTATACTATAAATTTACCGCTTTTGATAAGAATTAAAAATAAAAAACGACTTTGTATTTTTTTTAAGTTAGAAAAAAAGATTTTAAGATCTTATTTGAAGATAGATTTGATTCTATCGAAAAGGTTTTCACATTTTTTCTTCGTAGCAGGTTCACATGCAGGAGGCTCTAAATTTTTAGATTCTTGTAATTTTTTAAAAAGCTCTCTCTCTTCATTTGATAATTCTGTTGGCGTATAAACTTGAACATAAACGATCTGGTCTCCTACATTTCCTGTATGAACATTTCTAAAACCTTTACCTTTTAATTTGATAAGTTTACCACTTTGTGTTCCTGGCTCGATATCAACTTCCATAGTTGGAGTTTTTTCATGTAAAGTTTTAACAGTTTTTTTAGCTCCGAAAATAGCTTCAGGAATACTAATATGTAACTGATAAAAAACATTATCTCCATCTCTTTCGAAATCATTATCTTTTACTTCTTTGATAGAGACCAGTAAATCTCCTGATAAACCACCTCGTGGAGCAGCATCCCCATACCCAGAAATAACAAATTCAATATCTTCTTCTATTCCTCGTGGAATATTTATATCAACAATACTTTCCTGGTAAGTACGGCCTTCTCCGTTACAATGTTCACATTTTTGAGTTATCATTGAACCTGTACCGTCACAATTTGGACATTCTCTTTGTGTTAAAAGTTGTCCTAAAGCAGTGCTAACTTTTGTTGCAATAATACCACTTCCATTACATTTTGAACATTTTGATATGCACGTACTATCTTTAGCACCATTTCCATGACAATGTTCGCATGTTGCATAATGTTTCAACTTAATCTTCTTTGTTGTTCCATTAGCGATATCTTGTAAAGTTGCTTTTATCGTTATTCTTAAATTTTTTCCTTGACGTTGTTTTTTTGAAAAATGACTACTCCTGCCGCCTCCAAAAAAATCACTAAAACCACCAAAACCACCACTGAAACCGCCACCAAAAACAGAATTGAAGATATCTTCAGCATTGAAACCACCAAAACCAGAAGAACTAGAACCTGCAGAACCAAATTGATCATAACGACTTCTTTTATCTGGATTTCCTAAAGTATCGTAAGCTTCACTTATCTCTTTAAATTTTTCCTCAGCACTCTTATCACCAGGATTTTTATCTGGATGGTATTTTATAGCCAACTTTCTATATGCACTTTTAATTTCGTCTTGGCTCGCAGTCTTTGAAACACCCAAAATTTCATAAAAATCTCTACTCATAAATTTTCTATTTAAAACAACAACTAAGCCCCAACAATAACTTTAGCGTACCTTAAAATTTTATCGTGCATTTTATAACCATTTTCAATAATATTGATAACCTTACCACTCATATCTTCATCTTCGGTTTTTTGTTTAACGATAGCTTCATGAAAATTTTCATCAAAAACATCACCACATTTAACATCTATCTTTGTTACTCCATTATTTTTGAGTATCTGTAAAAATTTATCATTTATAATTTTTACTCCTTCGTTAAAAGCTTTTTCATTTTCTATATTTTCAAAAGCACGAGCAAAATCATCGATAATAGGAAGTAAATTAGTTATAACTTTTTCAGAAGCGGTAAGTAATAAATTAGCATGCTCTTGACGTGTACGTCGACGATAATTATCAAATTCAGCATAAAGTCTAAGGTACTTATCATTGATATCAGCGATACCTTGTTTCAATTTTTCAATTTCATCCTCAGGCTTCGTCTCTTCTACATTATCATTTTTTGTCTCTTCATCACTTTGCAAGGTCTCTGTATTAATATCTTTTTCTTCTGAATTGTCCATAAAATTTTTAATTCTCAAGTATAACAAGATATAACAAAAAGTTTGCCATTATAATTTTGTTTCAGAATGATTTTATGTAAAAGTTAAAAAGATTTAGAAAAATTCCTTGCTAGTTTATCACAACGTTCATTATAAAAATTTCCATCGTGACCTTGTACCCATTGAAAAGTAAGAGCACTATATTGAACATAAACTTTATAAAATCTGCGCCACAGGTCTTCGTTTTTCTTTTTTTTAAAATCTATAGCTATCCAATTTTTCAACCACCCTTCATTAACAGCCTTAACGACGTATGTAGAATCAGAATAAAGTGTTATTTTTTCATCTTTATGTTCCAAACAATTTTCCAATGCGACTATAGCAGCCAACAATTCCATCCTATTGTTCGTTGTTAACTTTTCTCCTCCGACTTTTTCTATGATATTTTCTCCGTTGATGATAACGCAAGCATATCCACCAGGACCAGGATTGCCACTAGCAGCGCCGTCAGTATAAATTTCCATTGTGGAGATGAACGGAGTCGAACCGTCGACCTTCTGATTGCGATTCAGACGCTCTACCAACTGAGCTACACCCCCTTTATTTTTTTTTACATAAATCCACACCAGATCCTCCAAAAGGATTACATCGCAAGACCCTTTTGATAGTTAAAAATAAACCGACCAAAAATCCGTGTTCACTAAAAGCTTCAATAGCATACTGCGAACATGTTGGATAAAAACGGCACCTATGAGGTAACCAAGGTGAAATACATTTTTGATAAAACTTTATTAAAAGAATACAAAAACGCTTCATCGTTATTTTGTCGTTTCATAAGCAAAGACGTAACACTCTAAAATATCACCAACTTGGTAATCGTTATAGTTACGAATATAAATACCACATTCAGTATTGACTTTTGCCTCCTTAATATCTGATTTATAATGTTTTATCTGAGTTATCTCCGAATTAAAGACAACATTTCCATCACGTACAATCTGCACCTTACCTTTTGTCGTCATACTTCCTTCAAGAATAAAACATCCAGCGATCATACCAACTTTAGAAATTTTAAATAATTCCTTAACTTCAGCACGACCTTTCACGATCTTTTTATCCTTATCGATAGACATGTTTTTAACAACTTCCTCTAAATCTTCGATAGCATCATAAATCAAGGAGAAAGTTTTTATTTCAACCTTCTTTTGCGAAGCTAATTTCGATGCAGAAGGAGAAGGTTTAACATTAAAACAAATTATAGAAGCTTTAGCCGTTATAGCGAAATTGACATCAGAGTCATTGACGATACCGACATTGGTACTTATGATATTTATTTTAACGACATCATTTTGCAATTTTAACAAAGAGTCAGACAAAGCCTGAATAGAACCATAAACATCTCCCTTGATTATCAAGTTCATAACTTGGACGTTAGGATCTACTTCGACAGGAGCATTTTGAGTTTTAAAGAATTGTTGTCTCAAAAGTTGTTCTCTTTCCGCGGCGATATTTTTAGCTTCTTTCTCAGATTCAACAGAAAATTTATCTTCAGCGGTACATGCTCCATTCAAACCAATAATTTTGACAGGAGTTGAAGGACCAGCAGCCTTGATACTTTGTCCAGCATCATCATACAAAGCTTTTACTTTACCGTAGAAAGTTCCAGCGACGACGGCATCTCCAACTTTTAAAGTTCCTTTTTGGACTATAGCTGTATTAACGAAACCTCTACCTTTATCTAAGAAAGATTCAAGGATAATACCTTTAGCTTTACAATCGACTTCAGCTTTAAGTTCCATAGTTTCAGCTTCGAGGATTATTTTTTCCAAAAGACCTTCAACACCATCTCCAGTTTTTGCAGAGATGTATTGACATTGGTATTTACCTCCCCAATCTTCAACAAGGATATTCATATTAGCCAACCCTTCTTTGATTTTATCAGGATTAGCACCTTCTTTATCGATTTTATTTATCGCAATGATAATGTTAGAATTAGACAATTTAACTTGTGAGATGATCTCTTTAGTTTGAGGTTGGATACCGTCATCAGCAGCAATGATAATAACGACAATATCAGCAATATCAACACCACGCATACGCATAGCAGTGAAAGCTTCATGTCCAGGAGTGTCCAAGAAAACAATATCTCCAAACTTTGTATTGGTTCTATAAGCTCCGATATGTTGAGTAATACCTCCAGCTTCTCCTTTTGTGACGTTTGTTTTTCTGATATAATCCAAAAGGCTTGTTTTACCGTGATCGACATGTCCCATCACAGTGACGATAGGAGCACGTTGTTCTAAATTCTTTTCATCGACAACTTCTTCCTCTTTATCAACAACTTCAGCATCAACAAAATCAATTTTATAACCGTATTCTTCACCAAGCAACTCAATAATTTCAGGATTCAACCTTTGATTTAAAGAAGCAATAATCTCAAGTTCTTCACATTTTTCTAAAACATCTTGAGGTGAAACTTTTATCAAAGAGGCAAAATCGGAAAGAGATACATTATCGGTAACTTGTAAAATTTTTTCTTCTCGAGAATGTCTAGCGTTAGATTTTTTAAAACGTTCAAATTTTTCCTTACGATACAAAGATTTAGACAAGACATTCTTATCCTTTTTCTTATTTAACTTTGTTAAGGTATTCTTGATTTTTTTCTCAGCGTATGTATTTATAATATTTTGTTTTGCTTTATTTTCATTTTCTACGTTGATCTTATTTTCGACAATCTGACGTTCCTTCATCGCTTGTTTGATGAGACGTTTTCTGTCTTCATATTTCTGACGTAAATTTTTAGAACGTTCCTTATTATCCTCAGCATTAGGACGTGTGGAAGAGTTTCGACTAGAGATATCAATAAAACCTAAAACATTAACACCTTTTATCTTTTGTTCGGTAACAGAATTAAATTTTTGGTCAATAACGAGATGAGATTTATCATTTTTTTCAATTTTTGTCTCATCAACAAAATTTTTATCATCAACTGTTACTTTATTTTCAATTTCATTTTTTTTTTCAAATCTATTTTCAGGAACAATAGAGTCATCTCCTTGTCTTTTAAAATCCTTTCTAGGTTTTGATTTTGAAGTATTTACATCTTGTACTGATTTAAAAATCAAGGAATCAGAACTATCAGAATCAATTTTCAAAGACTCTTTTGGTGTTTCAATTAAAATATTAGAAGATTTTTCTTTTTCCTCTTTATTTACAGCAAAAGCTTTAGAGATTATTGAATATTGCTCATCTGTTAACTTATAATTCAAATTATCTTCGATGTGAGAGCCTATTTTTTTTAAATACTGTACTATTGTAGTTGTTGTTATATTAAGAATTTTCGCTGCTTGTCCTAACCTCATAACTTAATCTTTGTTTATTTTTTCTAAAATTTTATAGATATCATTCACTGTTTCCGTTTCGAGGTCCGCCTTTACTTCTAATTCTTCAGGAGAAACACTTAAAACACTTTCTACAGTAAAAAATCCTGCCTTTTTCAATTCGATAACCACCCATTCATCTATATATTCGAGTAGCACGTTGATATTTTTTTCATTTTCAAATTTTTCATTATACTCAACGACATTAACATCTTGATTCAGCAATTTTTTCAAAAGTCTTATATTGTACGCATTTTTACCGATAGCTTTAGCCATTTGTTCTTTCTCTACGTAAATAATTATTTGAGATTGTAAAATGTCCAGTTTCCTTATAAATACCGATCCTAAAACTCTTGAAATGAAAAGTTGTTGATTATCAGAATACTGAATAATATCGATACTTTCATTACCTAATTCTTTAGAAACTCCGCTTATTCTAGACCCACGAATACCAATACACGTTCCTACAGGATCGATACGTCCATCAATAGATTCAACGATGACCTTAGATTTTTCACCTGGAATTCTCGCAATCTTTTTAATAATAACTAAACCATCCAAGACTTCTGGAATTTCAAAAGATAATAATTTTTCCAAAAATAAAGGTTCAGTTCGAGATAATAAAACAACAGGTTTTCCTCTTTTAACGATAATTTTAACGACAAGAGCTTTGATGATATTTCCTTTAACAAAATTATCTTGATGCAATTGTTCTTTTATAGGTAAAAACAATTCATTATTTTTTTCATCGATAACAATAGTGTAATTTTTTGTCAAACAACTGACTTTAACAGTTACTATACTACCGACAAGTTGTTCATATTTTTCATAAAACATATTTTGTTCAAACTTTGCAAGCTGTTCCAAAACATGTTCACGAATGAGAGATATCTCACTACTTTTAAAATCGGTAATATTAATTTCTGTAGTACATTCTTCCCCCAAATCAAAATCAGGTTCTATCTTTTGAGCTTCACTCAACCTAATCTCATCATATTTTCCATGAAAATCTTTATCAGCGACGATAATACAAGATCTCCACATCTGCAACCCTCCGTGATTTAAATCAATGACAACATTAAAATTTTCATCAGAACCATATCTCGCTATAATGACCGACCTAAACGCTTGTTCAAGTATCTTTATTAACGTTGGTTTATCGATTCCCTTTTCGTTTGCAAATTCGGTAAATGATTTAAGCAATTTAGTATCGTTCATGTTAAAATCTTATCAAAATAACCAACAATTAACAATTCTATTTCTAAAAATATAGGTGAAAGGATTTGATCACATCTAAATTATAAAATTACTTATTTTGGAGTAAGTATCATGAGTTCTGAAAAAGACTATAAATTTAATTTTACAACTGATGTTAAAAATATCACCGACTCAGGGAGAGGTTTGAATGAAAATGTCGTGAACTTTATCTCTCAAATGAAAAATGAACCAGCGTGGATGCGCGATTTTCGTCTGCAGAGTTATCAATATTTTTTAAAAATCAACAATCCAGAATGGGGACCAGACCTCTCGCAAATAAATTTTGATGACTACACGTATTATGTTAAGTCAACAGAAAAAACTGAAAACACGTGGGAAGAAGTTCCTGAATCGATAAAACAAACTTTTGAAAAAATAGGTATACCTGAAGCTGAAAGAAAATTTTTCTCTGGGGCCTCCGCTCAATTTGAATCTGAAGTCGTTTATCATAGGAATTTAAATGAATTAGAAAGTTTAGGTGTCATCTTCACTGATACTGATACCGCTCTAAAAAAATATCCAGAACTTTTCAAAGAATATTTTTCCAAAATAGTTCCTCCTTCTGACAATAAATATGCTGCGTTGAATAGTGCTGTGTGGAGTGGTGGATCTTTTATCTACGTCCCTAAAAATGTAAAACTTTCAAAACCTGTACAATCATATTTCCGTATCAATAGTGAGCGGATGGGACAATTCGAAAGAACACTTATCATCGTTGACGAAGGAGCTTCTATTCATTATGTCGAAGGATGTACTGCCCCTCTTTATTCGAAAAATTCTTTACACGCTGCCGTCGTCGAGATCTTCGTTAAAAAAAATGCTTACTGTCGTTATTCTACAGTGCAAAATTGGTCAGACAATATCGTCAATCTAGTGACAAAAAGAGCTTTCGTAGAAGAAAATGGAACTATGGAATGGGTGGACGGTAATGTCGGTTCTGGTTTAAATATGAAATATCCTTCGTGTATTTTACATGGTGACAAATCTAAAGGAACTTGTATATCTATAGCTGTAGCATCAAAAAATCAAATTCAAGATACAGGAGCTAAAATGATCCACATTGGGAAAGATAGTAGTTCGGTAATCATTGCTAAATCTATAGCTAAAGAAGGAGGACAAGCTAATTATCGTGGAATGGTAAAAGCGTTGGAAAGTGCGACAGGAACTCACAGCCACGTCGAATGCGATACCCTCATTCTTGATCAAATTTCTAAATCTGATACTATTCCTCTCAACAAAGGTAAAAATGATAATATGATCATCGAACATGAAGCTTCTGTCTCTACTGTCAGCGAAGAACAACTTTTCTATCTCATGTCGCGAGGCATCAAAGAAGATGTTGCAACAAAAATGATCGTTATGGGATTTATAGAACCTTTTACTAAAGAATTACCTATGGAATATGCTATTGAATTAAATCGACTTATTGATTTGAACATAAAAAAATAATTTAGATTATGAAGTTTTGTAAAAATAAAGTTTTGATTTACTCGTTGCAGGAAACATTGATAGGAAGAAAGAAAAAATTAGTTAGAGATAAAATTCCAGAAGAACTTGCAAAAAAGAAAAAGCATCTCAGATTTACCGAAGTTGATGATGAAAAATATTGGTCTTTTTTAAAAAGGAAATTGGTCGAAGAAGTAAATGAGGTTATCGATGCTTTAGAAAATTCTAACGAAGAACATCAACATGAAGAGATAGGTGATGTTTTAGAAGTTCTTGACGCAATAATGCATTTCAAAAAGTTTGATCATGAAGAGGTGTTGAGGAAAAAAGAAGAGAAAAAGTTGAAGAAAGGAGGTTTTTACAAAAAAGTTATTTTATACGAAGATTAAAATAGAAAAAATCAAAAAATTTCTCCTCACTTTCAAGACACATAAGAAACTAAAAGTCTACAAAAAATTATATTTGTAAAGGAAATGTAAAATTTGATTTAGTTGATAAGTTTGATAAACTAGAGATATGATTTATTCTTCCGAATCGAACATCATTGTCAGAAATATGGATTATTCTGATATTCCATTAATTGTCATTCCAGAAATCGAACAAGAAGGGAAAATAGAAATGGAAAAATATATTTGTAGATTGGAAGAACAAGAAAAATGCAAGAACATATCTTTAGTCGCTGAGTATAATGACCTAATTGTTGGATATATTAACATCTATCCTTTCAGCCCCAATGGAATTTTTAAAAGAAATGGTTATTCCGAGATAGTTGATTTGAAGGTCTTTGATAAATATAAAAATCTTGGTTTCGAAACAAAATTAATGGACGTCGCAGAAAAGATAGCTTCCGATTATTCGTCAACAGCATATCTTAATGTGGATGTTTGTAATTGGCAAGCTTTAGATTTTTATATCAAACGAGGTTTTACTCCTCATCAATCAGGTATTTGGCACAAAAAAGAAACAGACTATCGAGCTACCAATAATGTAGATGAATTTGTCCTCTGGCTTTCTAAAAAAGTTGATACAACTCCTGTCCATAAATTTCCAATGCTGAACACTCCTGAATTTCCTTTTTTGAAATGGTGGAGAGAAAGAAAAAAAACAATTTACACATGCGTTAATATCGGAAAGTGGAAAAGAATAGAGGTACACGATGAAATGATTTTAGAAGATCTGTATAATAACGACTTTGTTAGAGGTAAAGTTATTTTTAAACATAAATACGATACTTACGAAGATTTGTTGAGAGCTGAAGGAGTGCAAAAAATTTTACCTTTTTTAAATAATGATGATATTCTCACAGCTATTCAATTTTTTCAAATTTTCCGTAGTTTTAAATTTATTGAACAATTTGGATGTATTGCTCTTGGAATTAAAATACTAGATGAAAAAAATTAATTCCCATTTACAAATCCAAATACTCTTCAGGTTATAAATCAAGATTCTAATAGTTTTTTAGGTTAATACTTTTTCAATTAAAAGAATTTCAGAAATACAATTTTAGATTTTATAAGAAGTAAAAAGATTAAGACATCCTTTTACGGTCGACAGCATTCAACCCTTTTTTTCTCAGTCGAATACTTTTTGGTGTAACTTCAACAAGTTCATCTTCGCCGATATACGAGATAGTCTCTTCCAATGTTAACGTTTTGAAAGGTTTTAAAATTATTGCTTTATCTGCGGTAGAAGCTCGCATGTTAGTCAACTTTTTACCTTTTACAGGATTAACTTCGATATCGTTTGACTTATTATGTTCCCCGATTATCATTCCATCATAAACAGTAGCACGTTCAGGAACAAAAAGTACACCTCTTTCTTCGAAACCACTTAAAGCATAAGCAGTAGTCTCTCCTGCACAGTTGGAAATAATAACACCGTTACGTTGTTTTTCAATTTCTCCTTTAAAAGGTTCATATTTATAAAAAAGACGACTCATAACTCCTGTTCCTCTTGTATCGTTTCTAAAAATAGATTGGAAACCAATCAAACCTCTTGAAGGAACATAAAATTTCATTCTCAACTTACTACCACCAGAAGGTTTCATCTCTTTCATCTCTCCTTTTCTCTGAGAAAGTTTTTCAATAACGACACCACTGTAAGCTTCATCAACGTCGATAACAACTTCTTCGATAGGTTCTAAAGTATGACCATTTTCATCTTGTTTAAACAAAACCTTAGGTCTAGAAACAGACAATTCAAAACCTTCTCGACGCATCGTCTCAATCAAAACACCCAACTGTAATTCTCCACGGCCTCCCACTTCATAACTATCACTTCCGAGTTCAGCTTTAACTGTTATCGCAATATTTGTAGCTTCTTCTTTTCTCAAGCGATCCAATATCACTCTCGTCGTCAATTTTGTTCCTTCTTTTCCTGCGAGAGGAGAATTATTAACCCCAATATTGATAGCCATTGTTGGGGGATCGATAGGAGTAGATTTTATAGGAGTGTCAATTTCTGGAGCGCATATAGTATCGGAAACAGAAGCCGACTCAACACCAGCGATCGCAATAATATCTCCAGCAATAACTTCTTCAAGAGGAATTCTTTCTATACCTTTGAAACTAAATAATTTAGTCAATTTGGTATTTTCTTTAACAGTACCGTGCAAATCTAAAACTTTCACAGGAGTATTAACTTTTGCAACACCGCTATAAACTTTTCCGATCAAAACTTTTCCCACGTAGTTGTCAGCACTCAAAATAGTAGCGAGCATAGAAAAAGGTTTTTCATGATCAACTTTAGGAGCAGGGATATGTTTTATTATCAAATCGAAAAGAGGTTTTAAATTTTCACGAGGTTTACTCAAATCATCGACAGCCCAACCATCTCGTCCCACTGCGTAAAGAATAGGGAAATTCAATTGTTCTTCTGTTGCATCGAGAGCAGAAAAAAGATCAAAAACTTCATTTACTACTTCATCGATACGAGCATCTTGTCTATCAACTTTATTGATAACGACGATAGGACGCAATCCTAAGTTAAGAGCTTTTGTTAAAACAAATTTTGTTTGAGGCATAGGTCCTTCTGAAGAGTCAACGAGCAAAACAACACCCTCAACCATGGACAACACTCGTTCAACTTCTCCACCAAAATCAGCGTGACCTGGAGTATCGACGATATTTAATTTGTAATCATCATAAAAAACAGAAGTACATTTTGCTAAAATAGTAATTCCTCTTTCCTTTTCAAGGTCATTGGAATCCATCATACGTTCTTCGACGACTTGGTTTCCACGGAAAATATTAGACTGTTTCAAAATATTGTCTATTATTGTAGTCTTACCGTGGTCGACGTGCGCTATTATCGCCAAATTCCTTATCTTATCGCTATTCATATAAAAAGGTAAAATAATATTTTTTTTACAAAATCGTAAGAATAATAATAAAATTATCTTTTCTCTCCAATATAAAAAATTCAAACTGTAAAAACTTATATTGTTTTTATAGATAAATGTCAAATTATGAATAAAAAATACTTTTTTAAAGGATTGATGTCCTTAAGTGCTGTTCTTTTTTCTAGCTGTAATAAAAATTCAAATAATGAAACTTCAAAAAACAATAATAATAGCAATGATCATAATCAAAAAGACTATCTTGCCGAACTGAAAAGCTCCTTTGCTAATTTTAGTCAACAAGGTGCAGAAGTTAATAAAAATTTGAACACTATAGCTAATAATTTTGAAAACCTAAGAAAAAAACTCCCTCAAACATGGAGTCAAAATTTTAGTAACACAATAGAAAATACAACTGACTTTTTGAACAAGCTTGCTAAAAAAACAGGTGAAAACATAAAGGATAAAATTGATGTCTTACAAAAAATCGTTTCTCTTTACACTGAAAAACTAAACAAAAATCTTCCCCAACAAAGTCAGGTTACTGTTGTCGAATTAAACTTATTATCAGAAAATTTTAAAGATTGTCTAGATCAACTTCTCACTGCCACAGATGATTTCGATAATATTTTTAACTATTTTAGTGATCGTTCTATAATTTTCGGTGCTCTCGAAAAAATGTTTAAGACTATTGAAGAACATGATCAAGAACTTTTACACATTACAGACTATTTTAAAAGTAATTATCCTATCAATAACCTAGCTAAAAGTGTGTTGACAAGTTTATCTAAATTAAACCTTGACATACTAAAAGAATCTTATACCTCTCTTAAAATACTATTTATAGAAAAAAGTAATAAGGATCTTGATAAGCAGGACATGGAAGCTGTCGTCAATAAAGTAAATGAAGAGATCTTTAAATGCTATAAAAAATTAGTTGAACTTACTGTTTTAAAGAAGAGTAAAGATTTTTTTACAAACTTTGGTTTAGACGAAGAGCATTCAACGTTTAAATTTTTCCATAAATATGAAAAAGATGAAAAAGAAGTTAAGCTTACTGAAGTTAATCTTACTGATGTGAATTTTAATACTAAGTATATAAATCTTTTCCTAAATTACTTCACTAACATTTATCATCTTGATCTGCATGAATTTACTTCTAATAATCCTACTGCTGCTCCAAAATGGAAAATCAAATTTTCTTTAAATAATTTTAATCCTTCCAATAAAGATAAATTTTTTACTGCTATCAACGAGGATTGTGCTTTGGAAATAAAAACGACAACAGATGGTGAAAATTTTCATTACGTCACCTTTAAAGATGCTGATAAAGATGCTGAAACTCCAAACGGTTTTTTTGAGAAAAATTCTAAACTATTATCCTGTAATGATAAACTATATTACGGCATTCAAACACTCCATTTAATGCTTTCTGCTGGTTTCCAAATCCAAAAAGGTGGTATTTCTTTAGACAAAACTATAGACACTAGAGCAGAACATCTTTTAAATACTCCAAGATTCTCTTTATACAAAGAAAACGATAAAAAAGTAGAAAAATTTGAAAGTATCTGTGATACTCCATTGGGAAGTGTAGATAGTCTGTGGCGTATATTTCAAGAAGCTTATAATAATTTCCAAATTAATGTGAAAAAGAACGATAATAAAGAGATCTTTCATCACCTCTGGACTCTCAGAAACGCTGCTTACTATATCAAAGATAGTTGTGATAATAAAGACATCTTGGGGAAGGACGATAATAGTTTTGTGACGAAAATGTTAACAAATATTCTGGATGGACAAGATAATGAAACCGGAAATACTCCTATTCCTGGAATTTATAAAGCAAACAATGACAAAAACAAAAGTTTCTGGGGTGAATTTGTTAAGAATACGTTAAATGGACAATATGACCATGTTAAACGTGCTCTTGCAGAATATTTTGTGATGCGATGTGGCTTGTTTAATAAAAATGTAAAATTCGATTATTCTTCTAATGAGTTGATCAATACAAAAGATATTTTTATGTCTTTTGACAACATGAAAACATTTGGCTTATGGAAATGGAATGATAAATTGCCTGAATTAGAACTTGACGATGAAATCAAAGATCTAGGTGATTTCTTTAAAATAGAAAACACTATAGAAGAATGTGCTGCAATTCTAGGCGAAAAAGTTTTTGATACACATTTAGATGCTTCTGATAAAAATAGGTTACAAGAATTTTTAAATGTGAGAAATAAATTTTATTCTGACTATCCGGAAGGTATTTATAACATAACCAGTAAAGACGACTTAAAAAATTTCCTTATCGAGGTGGCACGTGTTGCTCAAGCTGCTAATAAATTTGAAAAATTTAATGATAAAAATTCTTTATTTAATTGGGTAGTTAAAGAATTTTTATACCAGGTTTATGGTTCTGATAATATTTTAAAGCACGTAGAGACTTGTTTTGCTACCAATGAAGAGGAGTGTAAAAAATATACAGCAGCATATTGGATAAAGTTTGTTGAAAATATTTTACAGGATTCTGTGATCATGGACACTAAAATTGCTAAGATAAAGCAAAATTTAGTTTCAACTAATAGTGTCGAGAATGTTAAAGATATAAACCTAGATGAGATTTCCAAAAAGAATAGAGCATTCAGAATTTTTGATAGAAAGCCTAACGAATCTTATCTTTCTTCTTCTTCACCATTTAATAAAGATGTAAAATATGATGCAGGGTATGTAGAGAAAGACGATATAGGAATCAATGCTATCGTCGCTAATATTTGTAAGATTGTCAATCACGATTGGAAGACTAGAGCGCCTAAATTAAATGTGGTAGATGAGCAAGAAATTCAAAGCTGGTTTGATAAGTTTAAAATTTATGTTTACACAATAAAAAAAAGTAAATATTTAACTAAATATGAAAGTAAAAAAAGACTTTATGTTGGTGATGAGCCTGCAATGAATTTGGAGTCCATTTTTGAACAAGACGGAGATGATTCTTTTGAATATTTCACTCTTGGACGAGATCTCAAATATGAGATTTTTGTTTCATCAAGTACGAATTCTTCGGAAATAAAACCTGATAAAAATAGCAATGGTGAAAATGTAGCTAAGTCAGATGATGAATACAAGTCTTATGATAATGAACAACTATTAAAAAACTCAAAATATGATTATTTCGACACAAAAGGATTGGATTTTAAAAATATAAAATTCTTAGAGCCATTATTTGGGAATAAGGATATTATTATGGAAACTGTATACAATAAAGAGGTACCTGGATTTATTTTCAAATTTGACTACTACGGATATAGCGATTTATATGGGAAGTATTCAGAAAAATCATCATCTTATGATTATTTTGATTGGATTAGAGTTCAGAACTGTCAGATGTAAAATATTTTAATGAGTTAATTTTTTTAGAAAAATAGAATTAAGATTCGAAATATTTCAAGATAGCATTTTTATAAATATCAAAAGCAATCTTATACCCGTTAACAGATTTACATTGAGCGAGGTATTTCATCATCACCCCTCCATTAACTTCCAAAATTTTATAATGTCCTGATTTCAACTTAAAAATATCTACGCTACAAAATTTTAAACCTAAAGAAAAGATTGCTTTCTGTGCAATATCGACCATAACAGGATCTGGATCTTTTATCAAAAAAGGAGTACTTCCCAAACATAAATTATGTTTCCATGTTAAATTTTGTCTCACTCCTTTTGCTAGTTTCAACTTATAATCGACTTTATATTTTAGTCTATCGTTTTTAACATCGAAACCTTTATCTTTCATCAAATCGATAATATTGGAAACCCCATCCCCTACGACATAAGGAATCATTTTTTTATAACAAAGAAGCATTTCCCCATCAAAAAAGATCAAACGGTATTCATCAGCAACATTTTCCTCAGCACAGATAGAGACACTTTTATTTTTTCCCCAAAGTTTCCTAGCATTAACCATAACACGCTCAAAATTTTTCACACGATAGACATTTTGTCCACATGTTCCATTATTGTCTTTTAAAATGATAGGGTAACCAAGAGCATCACAAACTTCTCTAATATTTTCTTCGTCTGCTTCCTCATCGATCATAAAATGTTCAACACAAGGAATTTGATGATTATAAAAAAATTCAGAACAAGCAGATTTGTCATTGCAGAGTTTTACAGCGGAGTCGTTATTATTAGGGAAGTTATATCTATAAATCAACATTCGCTTTTGATTTTTATAAAAAATTTCCACTAACAAATCATCGCAGTAAGTATTTATAGAATAATTCTCACCTAATGAATTTACGATATCCACCAAGATATCACTGATGCCGTTTTTTATGCTCATTTGAAAAAAATTGCGTTATATATTAAATTTATTTTTTATAAGTGGTTAAACCATGTTTGAATCGATAAAACAGAGGATGGCAGACGCTATCCACACATTGAAGGGATATGGTAAAATAAATGAATTAAATATTGCAGCAGTCTCTAAAGAAATTCGTCGAGCATTAGTTCAAGCAGATGTCAACTATAAACTAGCAAAGACTATTACCGATGAGATTCAAAAAGAGGCAATAGGACAAAAAGTTATAACTTCATTAACACCTCAGCAATTGTACACTAAGATCGTCTACGATAAGATCGTCTCTTTGATGCAATCTGAAAATTCGGAGATATCTTTATCAAAAAATCCTAATCTGATAATGATGGTTGGTTTACAAGGTTCTGGTAAAACAACATTTTCATGTAAGCTAGCTAAGTTTTTGAAAGAGAAAAAAGATAAAAACGTTTTACTCGTTGCTTGTGACGTCTATCGTCCTGCTGCTATCGATCAGCTTGTTACATTGGGAGAAAGTGCTAACCTTACTGTTTATCATGAAGATGATAGTAAGGATGTTATAAAAATTATTTCCAATGCTCTGGTCTTTGCAGAAAAAAATCATATTAACAACATCATCATCGATACAGCTGGAAGACAGTCTATAGACACTAAGATGATGGAAGAGTTGAAAGAAATAAATGAAACTTTCGATTTGAATGAAATCCTCTTGGTATTGGATTCGATGATAGGTCAAACTGCTGTTGAAACTGCAAAAACTTTTAATGATACCGTTCCAATGACAGGAGTAGTTTTGACGAAACTCGATGGTGATGCAAATGGTGGAGTCGCTTTGTCTATACGTTCTGTTATCGATGTTCCTATTAAATTTATTGGTCTTGGTGAGAAGTTAGACGACCTCGATGTTTTCCATGCTGATAGGATAGCGCAGAGAATTTTGGGAATGGGTGATGTTATCTCTTTTGTTGAAAAAGCTCAACAAGTTTATACCAAAGAGCAGAATGAAGAGATAAAACGAAAAATTAAGAATAAGGAATTTTCTTATGCCGACATCGTCAAACAATTCGATATGATAAAAAAAATAGGAGGTTTTAAAAGTGTGGTGGATATGTTGCCTTTACCTGTCAACGATGAATCTAAGTTGCATGATGGAGAACAGTTTATAAACAAATTCCGTTATATTGTTGACTCAATGACTCCTACAGAAAGAGAAGACGATATTAAGTTGACTATCACACGACGAAGTAGGATTGCGAAAGGGAGTGGTACAAGTATCAGCGATGTGGATAAGGTCGTTAAATATTATGAGACGATGAAAAAATCTTTACAGCAACTACGTTCGGGGAAAATGAAAACAGTTTTGAACATGCTGAAAAAACAAAATGAGCACAACAAATAAGGATTTAAAAATAATAAAAATCTTGTGGGGGATTTTCGGAGGATCTATCTTCGCCGCAATTCTTTACATTTACTCTGTCAATATCAACCTCTTCAATCTTTACGGAGAACTTCCTAATTTCGAAACATTAGAAAATCCTGTCATCGATAACGCTTCAAAAATTTATACCGCTGATGGTGTTCTCATTGGAAAATTTTATAAGTACAATCGTTCTTTTGTCAACTTTAAGGATATATCTCCAAAATTATTAAATGCGTTAATAGTTACAGAAGATAAGGATTTTTATAAACATTCGGGGATATCTTTATCTGGATTGATGAGAGCGGGGATTTTGTCTATTTTATTCCGAATGAATCGTGGTGGAGGAAGTACTATCACTCAACAACTTGCCAAAATTCTTTTTCAGACGAGGACAAGTGATCAGTATAAAGGTTTATTGAGTGATATTCCTTTGATTAAAGTTTTAGTCTATAAAACCAAAGAATGGATTACAGCTATCAAATTGGAAAGACTTTATTCTAAACAGGAGTTACTCGCGATGTATTTAAATACTGCATGTTTTAGTTCGAATTCTTATGGTATTGAGACAGCAGCGAATAATTTTTTTGACTGTTCACAATCAGATCTGACGTATGATCAGGCTGCAGTGTTGATAGGTTTATTGAAAGGACCTAGTTTTTTTAATCCTATACGTCATCCGCAAAGAGCTCAAGATAGAAGAAATCATATTTTAGCTTTACTTCGTCAAAATGGTTTTATTTCTGAGGAAGAATGTAAAAAACTTCAAGACTTACCTATTCAGTTGTCTTTAAAACAAGATAAAAGAAATATCGCTCCATATTTCAAGGAGTATATTAAGAAAGTTGTCTCACAATGGGGAGAAAAATTTGGTTATGATATTTATTCTGATGGATTACAAATCTATACGACGATAGATAGTCGAGTTCAAATGCATGCAGAAGATGCGGTGTGTGAAAAGATGAAAATAATTCAAGAACGTTTTGAAAAACATCTCGAGGGTAAAAATCCATGGATAGATGAGGACGGTGAAGAAATTGAGGATTTTATAGAGAACAACATGAAAAACACCGACACCTATCAAAATCTTGTCGATAAATATGGAGCTGAAAATGTACAAACATATTTGTATGAACCACGAAAGGTAAAATTATTTTCTTGGGATGGAGATGTCGAACAAGAGATTTCGCCTTTTGATGAAATAAAATACAATAAACATTTTTTACATACAGGACTTGTCGCTATTGATCCATATCGAGGAGAGGTTAAAGCGTGGGTTGGAGGAATCAACTTTAAACATTTTAAATACGACCATGTAAAACAAGGGAAAAGGCAACCAGGATCAGTTTTTAAACCTATAGTTTATGCTACAGCTTTAGATAATGGTATGTCTCCTAATGATTTCGTCGTTGATATCCCGATAACTTTCCACAATTCTGGTAATCCATGGACGCCTAAAAATGTTTCTAATAGATTTTCAGGAGAAAGATACACTCTTCGTCAAGCTTTAGCGAGGTCTATAAATTCTATTTCTGCTTTTTTGATAAAAAAATTTTCTCCTAAACTCGTCGTCGATTATGCTCATCGTTTAGGAATAAACAGTAAATTAACACCTTTACCTTCATTATGTTTGGGATCTCAAGATGTCTCCGTTTTTGAATTAACAAATTCGTATTGCACTTTTATGAATACCTGTATCAAGACGGAACCTATTTTTATTTCTTGTATAAAAGATAAACACGGTAAAGAATTAGCAACTTTTGTTCCAATGCAAGAGGAGGCGATAAGTGAGTCGACAGCAAAAGATATGGTTTATATGTTGCGAGGTGCCGTTGAAGAAGTCGGAGGAACTTTTGTTAGGTTGTCTGATGAGATAAAAAAAAATAATCAAATTGCAGGGAAGACAGGTACAACTTCTAATCAATCTGACTGTTGGTGTGTGGGAATGGTGCATGGATTATGTACAGGGATTTGGGTTGGAGGAGAAAATAGATGTATTAGATTCAGGAATCTTCGTGATGGACAAGGAGCAACTGTCGCCAGACCTATATTTGAAGATTTTATTTTGCGCCTCTATGCGGATCCTGACGTCCCATATAAAAAATCCGAATTGTAAAATTTTCTTTTATTAATTTTACTTCTAAAATTCCATTCATAGTTGAGTTTTCTATACTACAAAAATGATTTTAATGTTTTAAATAATGTGGTTTGATATAGACCTAATAATTTTATTTTCATTTCTCATTGTCAATTTTATTGTTGGTTGTGGACTTAGTAGAAGGAATGCAGGTTAAACTTACTCTATAGGAAATTTTCAAAATTCATTTGTATTTTTTTTGACCTCTTCTTTTGCAAGTTACATTATTGCAGGAGGAATTTAGGAATTTATTTTGCAGAACGCGAAGCCAATTTTGCATCGTAATATTGAAACATTTTTTCGACTATATCAGTACCTAAAGTTTCTATTTTAGCCAAATCAGCGTAAAGGGCTTTAAACTCTTCTGAACTCAAAGTCTCATGTAAATATCTTATCGCTAAATAACCTAAATCATACCCATTATAATTTTCGTTAATAAATTCTGGGCCATGATGTAAAACACTCATATTCGGAGTTGTTTTTGTATTTTGTCTTACACGCGCATAATATTCAAAAAATTTATTTTCATCTTTCAAATGATCCATTTGTCCAGACATAAAAACTGCCATTCCCTCGTCGTACCAAACAAATCTTTTAGACCAATCATTTTGGTAAGTGTATCGTCTATAAAGAAGATGAAATAATTCATGGGGAGCGGTAAAAATTTTTTTCATCTGAAATTTAGGATTAGCAAAAATAATTAATCTTTCCATAGAAAATATACCTTGACACATTCTATTCCTGTCGTCACCATAATTAGGTAAAGAATTTTTACATCCATCTAAACATTCGGTGAAATTTATAAATTTTGCATAATTATCAAAAAAGTTGATTTTGATTTTACCTTTAAGAGGAATACCAAAAAATTTTTCGTACTCTTTAAGTTTTGTTTCAACAACTTTTGCTACAACTTTTACAGATTGTTCCAATGTTTCAGGATAGGTCATCCTAAAATTCTGCGTATATAAAAATTGATAATTCAGAGGAGCTTCTTGTGAAGATTTAGTTTTGCAACAGAAAGCAGGTTTGATATAACAAACCAAGCCCAAACCAAGGGCTAATCCTATCAAAGCGGATATTAATTTTTTATTCATAAATACGACATTATCCACACACTTTTAAAGTAAAAAGTTTTATGAATTATAGATGAATAAAAAAGGAAAACATTATTGAATTTTCATCTGAACAATTTCGACGTTAAGTTGTTGCAAGAAGAGCATTCCGAGATCTTGTTCAATTTCTTTATAAACAGAAAATTTTTCAGCGAATACGACTTTTTTTATACCAAACCCATAAATCAAACGAGCGCAAGGTAGGCAAGGTGAGAGGTTTATATAAAGAGTAGCTTGTGCGAGATCAACATTATTTCGGATAGCATTAACGATAGCATTTTGTTCAGCATGTATAACCATCAAACATTTATTATCGACCCCACAATTACATTCTCCTTCAGCACAGTTAAAAGTACGATTTTCAATACAATTAAAACCAGAACTTACAATTTTATTGTCGACGACGATAACGCAACCAACTTTTTTTTTCTTACAGCAAGATTTTTCTGCGACGTGATAAGCTTCTTTTATAAATTCCAGATCATTGTTCATAGGTTACTTTTTCAAATAGTTTTTATTTTTCAACAGAACTTTAAAGAAGCTTAAGTCGAAGTCGTTTTTAAAAATTTTATGAGGGAGAAAGATAATATGACTTTGTGTTAAAGACAAAATAAAACCATCTTTATGTTCTTCGCAACTTTTAATTTTATCCCAAGGGATGCACATACCTCGTCGAGGATCCACCATAGCTAAAAGGTTTTCATTGGAAATAGTATAAACATACCTATCGAAGATCATTTTAGTTTGAGGAGTTTTAGTGATGAGATAAAAGATTAAAAACCATCCAAAGAAAAAAAGTAAGATGACAGACGAGCTGACGACATTGAGCCAATATTTTTTTAAGAATAAACTCAGAATAAAAGTTAAACCAAAGACAGCGACAGCTATCCATTTATATTTTTTCATCACTCTTTCGCAACAAAGTTTGATATAAAATTTTTTATCGAGAGCAAAAGGCTTTGTTTTGATGTCCATGATAGAAGATTAGAAAAAAAAGAAAACAAAAAAAAAGCAAACCAGTAACATTTTTCAACGATCTACTCTTGCTGTATTTCTACCCTGGGAGGTTTCGATGTCGAACAAATCTACTGATTTGCTATAAAGTATATAATAAAAAAATTTACGATTTAATGGAAATAGAAACCCCACTAGCCAACTCAATTTTAGCTAAAGCATCAGTAACTTTAGAAGAATTAGCGTAGATATCTATCAACCTTTTGTGCGTACACAATTTAAATTTCTCTCTAGATTTTTTGTAAACGTGAGGAGAACTTAAAACGGTAAAAACCTCTTTGTGTGTTGGCAAAGGAATAGGTCCCATAACAACAGCCTTAGCACTTTTCGCAGCCTGAATAATTTTAGTTGAAGATTTATCAATCAAATTAGGATCGTAGGATTCTAGTTTAATTCTTATACGTCTTTGAGTAATCATAAAAACAACCTAATTATTATTTTTCACTTTATCTATAATTTTATCAGCCAATTGTTTAGGAACAATTTCATACTTCAAAAATGTTAAAGAAGCAGCAGCACGACCAGAAGTTATAGTTCGTAAATCGGTAACATAACCAAATAATTCAGCCAAAGGAACATCAGCTTTAACGATTTGTCCATTACCTTTACTTTCGATACCTTTCATGATACCACGTCTTTTGTTCAAATCACCTGTTACAGAACCGATAAATTCTTCTGGAGAAGTAACTTCAACAGCCATGATAGGTTCAAGAAGAACAGGTTCAGCTTTTCTAGCAGCTACACGGAAACCTAATCTAGCACACATTTCGAAGGACAAGGAGTCTGAGTCGACTTCATGGTAAGATCCACTCAAAACGTTAACTTTCATAGATTCGATAGGGTAGTTAGCTAAAGGTCCGTTTAACATAGCAGCTTCAAAACCTTTTTGAATTGCAGGCATGTATTCTTTAGGGATAACACCACCGACGACGCTATTAACAAATTGTAAACCAACCCCACCGTCTTCACGAGGACCAATTTCGAATTCGATATCAGCATATTTACCACGACCTCCTGTTTGTTTCTTGTACATTTCTCTGTGTTTGTAAGTTTTCAACAGAGCTTCTTTGTAAGCCACTTGAGGAGCACCTTGGTTAATTTCCAAATTAAATTCACGTCTTAACCTATCGATAATAATATCCAAATGCAATTCCCCCATTCCTCTTAAAATCGTCTGTCCAGTTTCAAGGTTAGATTCGACGACAAGAGTAGGATCTTCTTCAACGAGTTTTTGGATAGCAGCAGACAATTTATCAACATCAGCTTGTTTTTTAGGTTCGATAGAATAACCTATAACAGGTTCAAGGAAAGTCATTTGTTCCAAACAAACGTTATCCCCTTCCAAAGTTAAAGTATCACCAGTTCTAATATCTTTAAAACCGACAGCAGCGCAGATATCACCAGCAGTGACTACGTCAATAGGATTTTGTTTGTTGGCGTACATCTGTAATAAACGAGAGATTCTTTCTTTTTTGTTAGTTCTGTTGTTTAAGATGTAGGAACCCCCTTCTAATTTTCCAGAGTAAACTCTCAAGAAAGCTAAACGTCCAACGAAAGGATCGGTGGCGATTTTAAAAGCTAAAGCTGTAAAAGGTTCTTTTTCGCTAGGTAATCTCAAAACTTCTTCTTCAGTATCAGGATTAATACCTTTAACAGCACCTAAATCAAGAGGAGAAGGTAAGTAAGCACAGACCGCATCCAACAAAGCTTGAACTCCTTTATTTTTGAAAGCGGAACCACACAAAACAGGGAAAACTTTAAAACCAATAGTAGCTTTACGGATAGCAGCACGGATTTCATCTTCAGAGATACTATCAGGATTTTCAAAGAATTTTTCCAAGAGAGCTTCATCCTCACTAGCAATATTTTCGATCAATTTTTGTCTCCATTCCACAACGAGATCTTTCAAATCATCTGGGATATCAATAACTTTGAAAGTCATACCTAAATCTTCTTCATTCCAAACAATAGCTTGGTTAGAAATTAAGTCGACTACACCTTTAAAGTTATTTTCAGATCCAATAGGAATTTGTAAAGGAAGTGGATTAGCACCTAATTTTGTTTTAATTTCAGAGACAGTATTAAAGAAATCAGCACCAGCTCTATCCATTTTATTAACAAAACAAATTCTTGGAACGCTATATTTATCAGCTTGTCTCCAAACAGTTTCAGATTGAGGTTCAACCCCAGCGACAGCATCGAACAAAGCGACAGCACCATCCAAAACACGTAAAGATCTTTCGACCTCAACAGTAAAATCTACGTGACCTGGAGTATCGATAATGTTGATAGTGTAAAGTTTAGATAAATCGTTTACTCTGCTTTGTGTTGTAGGGTAATTCCAATGGGTAGTAACAGCAGCGGATGTAATAGTGATACCTCTTTCTTTTTCTTGTTCCATCCAGTCAGTAGTAGCACCTCCATCATGAGTTTCCCCAATTTTATGATTTAAACCGGTATAATAAAGAATTCGTTCAGTTGTAGTTGTTTTCCCCGCATCGATGTGCGCCATTATACCTATATTTCTCAGATAATTCAGATCTTTTGCCATATAAAATTTTTTTTGAAAGATAATTTTAGATTTTGAAATGAGCAAAAGCTTTGTTAGCATTTGCCATTTTGTGAACATCAGTTCTTTTTTTCACAGCCTTACCCTCCCCTTGTGAAGCAGCAATAACTTCATTAGTCAAACGTTCGACCATAGTTTTTTCACTTCTTTCACGAGCGAAATTAATCAACCATTTAATTCCTAAAGAAACTTTTCTAAAAGGATAAACTTCGACAGGGACTTGAGCTGTAGTTCCTCCCACTCTTCGTCTCTTAATTTCAACGGAAGGATAAACATTTTCCAAAGCTTTATGAAAAACATCTAAACCATTTTCTCCGGTTTTTTCAGAGACAGCATCAATCATTTTATAAAAAATGTCGTAAGCGATACTTTTTTTACCATCCCACATCAAACAATTAACAAAACGAGTTACCAAAACTTCGTTAAACTTTGGGTCTGGAGTTAAAACTCTTCTTTTAGGTTTTCCTTTTCTCATAAATTAATAATTATTTTTTCTTTTCCCTCTTAGCACCATAACGAGATCGACCTTGTTTTCGACCTTTAACAGAATCACAATCCAATTTTCCTCTCACAACTTTATAGAAAACTCCTGGTAAATCCTTAACACGTCCACCACGAACTAAAACAGAAGAGTGTGCTTGTAAATTATGACCTTCACCTGGAATGTAAACAATAACCTCTTTTCCATTTGACAACTTAACTTTGGTAGCTTTTTTAGAAGAAGAGTTAGGTTTTTTAGGAGTCATAACAAACGTACTAATACAAGAACCTCTCAATTGAGGGTTATTCATAGCCATTTGTTTTTTCTTACCACGAGAAAAACTCTTCAAAGCCATAGAGTTCTTTTTACTTCTTTTTCGAACCCTATTTTGTCGGATTAATTGTTGGAAAGTCGGCATAATATCAAACTAACATTTCTCATAATATCTTTATTATTATAAACAAAAAGTAAATTACCAATAATTGTTTTGCTTTTGTCCTATAAACTAAACTCACATTTTGTTAAATAAAATTTCAGGTTTACAAATTTTTAGATTTGCCTCCAAAATTTCATTTTTTTTAACATCATCCCAATTCAAATTTTCGACATTGAGCATTGTAAAGAGTTTTTTACAAGTAAAAGGCATAAAAGGGAATCCTGTTACAGCTAGTTTAGCGACTATTTGTAATGCAACATTTAAAATTGTTTTTACTCGTTCAGGATCTATCTTTTGAACTTTCCAAGGCTCAGCTTCTGTCATATATTTATTTCCTTTTCTTGCTATTTCCATCCAGAAATTCAAACCTTCCTTAAATTTGAAGTTTTCAATATTTTGTTCAATTTTTTCTATCAAACCATCGACTTCGTCAAAAAGATTTTTATCCAAATCTTGCAAGTTACCGAGAGTAGGAACAAATCCATCGTAGTACATGTTGATCAAAGAGAAGACTCTGTTGACAAAGTTTCCTAAAGTAGCGACGAGTTCATTATTATTTTTATTTTTAAAATTTTCCCATCTAAAATCAGCATCTTTAGTTTCTGGCATTTCGCTACACATAACGTAACGCAAAACATCTTGTTGTCCAGGAAAATCTTTAAGGTAGTCATCGAGCCAAACAGCATGGTTACGCGAAGTTGATATTTTAGCCCCTTCTAAGTTCATAAATTCATTAGCAGGAACTTGATCAGGTAAGATAAAACCACCATGAGCTTTAAGCATAGCAGGGAACATTACGCAGTGGAAGACGATATTATCTTTTCCGATGAAATGTACTAATTTAGTTTCTTCATCTTGCCAATATTGTTTCCAGTCGAAACCTCTTTCTGCTGCTAATTCTTTTGTTGCGCTTATGTATCCAATAGGAGCATCAAACCAGACGTATAAAACTTTTCCTTGTGCATCTTCAACAGGGACAGGGACACCCCAATCGAGATCTCTAGTAACAGCTCTATCTTTCAAACCTTGTTCGAGCCAAGATTTACATTGTCCATAAACATTAATTTTCCATTCTTTATGATCTTCTAAAATCCATTTTTCCAACCAATTTTGGTAATCACCGAGAGGGAAATACCAATGTTTAGTTTTTTTTAAAACAGGTTTAGAGCCACTCAAGTAGGAATGAGGATTAATTAATTCATCAGGACTAAGAGAAGTTCCACAACCTTCACACTGATCACCGTAAGCTTCTTCGTATCCACATTTAGGGCATTTACCTCGGATGTATCTATCAGCTAAAAATTGTTTAACTTCTTCGTCGTAATATTGTTCGGATTCTTTTTCTTTCAAAAGACCTTTATCGAGGAGTGTTTTAAAAAAATCAGAAGATGTTTCTTTATGGATTTGCTTTGTTGTTCGAGAGAAGATATCGAAACTGATACCAAAATCTAAGAGGTTTCTTTTATTTAATTCATGATATTTATCGACGATATTTTGTGGAGTAATACCTTCTTGTTTGGCACGAATTGTTATAGGGACACCATG
>CAMEYY010000006.1 GCA_945947725.1 uncultured Cytophagales bacterium
GATATCTAATTAATGGACTTTAGAGAAAATCTAGAATCAGATTAGTGATTCTGGAAGGACTCGAACCTTCAACCTACTGCTTAGAAGGCAGTCGCTCTATCCAGTTGAGCTACAAAATCATTTTTTTTTACCGTAAAAAACTACATCATGCCCATACCGGCATCCATACCAGTATTACGACAAGAAGACTTTTCACAGTTTTCTTCCGGCACCCTATAAATAACACAATCGGTAGTTAAAAGCAAAGATGCAACAGAAGAAGCATTTTCTATTGCCAACCTTGTAACTTTTGCAGGGTCTAATACACCAGAGTCAAAAAATCTTTCGAAATTTTTCGTCTTTGCATTATAACCATAATCTACATCAGAATTATTTAAAATGGTATTAATAATTACATCAGAAAAATCTTCACCTGCATTTGCTAAAATAGTTTTGATAGGTTCAAACAAAGATTGCTTAACGATTTTTATTCCAGCGATTTGATCTTTATTCAAATTTTCATCTTTCATCAACTTATCCAATTCAGCAATAGATCTCAACAAAGCAACTCCACCACCAGGAACAACACCTTCTTGAATAGCAGCTCTTGTTGCATGTAAAGCATCATCGACACGATCTTTCTTTTCTTTCATTTCAACTTCAGTAGAAGCACCGATATACATAACAGCTACCCCTCCAGCGATTTTAGCTAAACGTTCTTGTAATTTTTCTTTATCGTAATCAGAGGTACTATTATCAATCAAAGCTCTAAGTTGAGAGATTCTCTCTTCGATTTTGTCTTTTATACCTTTACCATTGACGATAACAGAAGAATCTTTTGTTATTTTAACTTTTTCAGCATGTCCAAGATCAGATAATTTTGCATTTTCCAAACTCAAACCTTTTTCTTCAGAGATCACCGTTCCTCCGGTCACGATAGCAATATCTTCCAACATATCTTTTCTTCTATCACCAAAACCAGGAGCTTTTACAGCAGCAACTTTTAAAACCCCACCGATTTTATTAACGACCAAAGTTCTCAAAGCTTCTCCATCAACATCTTCAGCGATAATAAACAAAGGACGTCCAGCTTGAGCCGTAGCTTCCAGTAAAGATAAAATATCTTTCAAAGCGGAAATTTTCTTATCACAAATCAAGATGTAAGGATTATCCAATTCAACGGTCATTTTTTCGGTATTGGTTGCAAAATAAGGAGATAAATATCCCCTATCAAATTCTAACCCTTCAACGACTTTAACTTCTGTTTGTGTCCCTTTAGCTTCTTCAGCAGTGATAACACCATCTTTACCAACTTTTTTCATCGCTTCAGCTATCATCTTTCCGATTTCAGGATCATTGTTAGCAGAGATAGTTCCTACTTGTTCGATTTCTCTTTGGTCGTTATCAACTTTTTTAGAGATACTTTTTATTTTTTCGACAACACAAGCAACAGCTTTATTAATACCGCTTTTTATGTCGACAGGATTTGAGCCACTCATCACATAATTCAAACCGTTATTGTAGATTGATTGTGTTAAGATTGTTGCGGTGGTAGTTCCATCACCAGCGATATCAGCAGTTTTAGAAGCGACAGATTTAACAAGTTGAGCAGAAGCATTATCAAGAGTATCTTTTAAATCAACTTCTTTAGCGACAGAGACACCATCTTTAGTAATAACAGGATTACCGAATTTTTTGTCTATTAAAACATTTCTTCCGCAAGGCCCAAGAGTTACTTTTACGGCATTAGCCAATTTATCGATACCTCTTTTTAATTTGACTCTTGCGTCATTACCAAAAACTAATTCTTTAGATTCCATATAAAAATTTTTTTATTCAACAACAGCGTAAATATCCGATTCTCTCATAACGAGGTAAGTTTCATTTTCGTAATTGATTTCACTTCCTCCGTATTTTCCATAAAGAACAACATCCCCGACTTTCAAAGTCATAGGTTCATCTTTTTTTCCACAGCCTACAGCTACGACGACACCTTTTTGAGGTTTTTCATTTGAATTGTCAGGAATGATAATTCCAGAAACTGTTTTTTTTTCTTCTTCGAAAGGCTTGATCACGACCCTATCAGCTAGAGGTCGTATTTTTATTTCAGACATAAATTAAGCTCTACAAGAAATTATCTTTACATATTTCATGCCAAAATTCTATGTGTCTATTATCTAATTCTTGTTGTATTAAGATAACATTTTCATAATCGTAAGAAGAGAGATAATTTTTAAGAAGGAAGATGAGATCTTCATTGGAATAATCTTTCATATTACATTTAGAGATCTGGTGGTGTAAGATTTGAGAAGGATTTTCTTCATTAAAATTAAGGACATTAGGATTTCCATTAAAATTGATATTACTATCTTTGATTTCGGTAAGACGATCTTTTTCGTTAGGGTGAAAAACATTAGTATCTTTTGTTTCTGAAGATTCATGTTTTTCTTCATAATAATCGATAATATCCAGATCTTTTTGTCTAGACTTATAATCCAATTTTAAAATTTCATCAAATATATCTTCCTCAATAACGATGTTCACCTGATGTTCAGCACAATAAAGGATTGCTTCGATAGGAGGTAAAATTATATCTTGACTGAAATTATCTAAGGTATTAAATGTTAATTTTGATTTTATTTGTTCATTTTGAATTATCAGTTCATTTTTAGTGAAAAAGAAAGATTTGCTCAAGTTGTCGATATAAGAAGAAAATTTATTTTTTAAAACTAGATTTTTTATACATCTAAATTCATAATCAGAGACGGGCAAAAGTATCTCCCTTCCACTCTCTTCATCTCGTAGGACAAGTACGAGTAAAGAATCCTGTAGATACTTATCACATCTTAAGTCCGAAACTTTTAACTTAATCTTTGACACTATACATTAAAAAACTTCTTAAATTAACAGGCCAAATTTAATTCTATTAAACGTTTTTCTATATCACATTTTTGAATTTTAACTTGCACTCTGTCTCCTAATTTATAGGAAGTTCCACTGTATTTTCCAATAAGTTCTATTTTTTCTTTATTATATGTAAAAATATCATTTTTTATATCAGAAAGTAAAACAACACCATCACAATGCTGTTCTGTTAAAGTTATGTACATACACCATTCGTACATATTGATAATACATCCTTCCACAGTCTTTCCAACTAAAGGTAAAACAGCCTCTATTTGTTTTAATTTCAACGATGCACGTTCAACACTGAATGCTTCTTTTTCTTTTTGTAAAGCATATTTACATTTTTCTTCTACAGCTTGTGTCTCAAAAATATATTTTTCATTCAAATACAATTTCAAAAGACGATGGATGATAATATCAGGATAACGACGAATTGGAGATGTAAAATGAGAATAATGTTCAAAAGCTAATCCAAAATGTCCTTCGCCTTGTGTAGTATAAAAAGCTTTAGGCATAACTCGAATAGCTAGTTTACGTAAAACTTCTGCTTCTGGTTTATCGTTTAGGTCTTTTAAAAAATTATTCAACGATGTGGCTAACCTATCTTTCTTTAAACTTTCCAATGAATAACCATATTTCTTTATTGTATCGTTAAACATATACAACTTACCATCTTCAGGACATTCATGGACACGGTAAACAAAAACAGGAGCTTTATGATGTAATTTATTTCTCAAACCAAAAGCATAATTTGCTACAGAACGATTTGCTAAGAGCATGAACTCTTCAACGAGATGGTGACTTTCAAGATCATTAGATATATCGCAAATCAACTTTTGTTCTTTTTCATCTATACTAAACTCGATATTGTTAAACTCGAAATTTACTCCTCCATTCTTAAATCTTTCCTCTCTCAGTTTTTTAGAAATTTCAAAAAGGATATTAACAGGCTCTTCACATGGATGTGTACACTTCTTGTCGATAATATCTTGAGAATCTTTATATGTCAAACGTTCATCAGAATGAATTATAGTTTCCCCAAACCACTTATTGTAAATTTTTCCTTCAGTGTCCATTTCAAGAATAACAGACATAGCAAGACGATCTTCATGAGGAACTAACGAACATAAATTATTACATAGTTTATCAGGAAGCATTGGGATTGTTCTATCTATCAAATAAATAGAAGTATTCCTCTTGTAAGCTTCTTCATCCAAAACACTATCTTCTTTAACATAAAAACTCACGTCAGCGATATGTATTCCTATTTCATAATGACCATTTGACATTTTTTGAATTGACAAAGCATCATCAAAATCTTTTGCTGTTACAGGATCTATCGTTAAAGTAAAAACCGATCTATAATCTACACGACGTTCATATTCAGATTGAGGAATTTTTTCTTCGATATTTCTGACATAATCTAAAACAGGCTGTTCAAAATTGGAACGAACATTAAATTCTTCAAGGATAGCATTTGTCTCTGTTTCATGGTCTAAAACTTTTCCTAAAACTTTAACAATCTCTCCTTCGATGACATCATCGCCTTGAGGATATTTGGTAACTTTAACTTTTACTCTACTATCGATAAAAGCTTGAGCTTGTTTAACATTTTCTTCTTTTACGTTGATATTGAGATAAAATTTGCCTCCATTAGGGACGACGTAATAATTTTCATTTTTTCGACATAAAGTTCCAATGAAGAAGTCATTAGCGCGTTTTATAATTTCTTTAACGAAACCGACTTCATATGATCTCCACTTTTCATTTATAGTTACAACGCAAACAGTATCTCCATGTAAAGCACCCTTTAAATCAATTTTCTTTACATAGACATTACTTTTGTTATCCTTTGAATCTTCAGGAATAATAAAAGCAAATTGAGATGTTACATAATTAACTGTTCCAATAATAGGACTTTTTACTTTTGGAGATCGATTATGAGTATAAAAATTTACTTTCTTTTTGGAGTCTTGTTCCTCACTTTTGAATTTTTCTTTCGAGGCGTCGTGCCTGGGAGCAAACTTACTCTTTCTATCATCAATTCTTCTATCTTCATGTCTTGAACTAAAAGTCTTTTTTTTCTTGTATTGACTTACAGATTTTTTTTTACAACCAAAGATACCTCGAAAAAGACTCTTGATAGCATCTACAATTTTTTCAAAAATAGATTTTTTCTTATGTTGAAAACTTTTCTTTTTTTTAAAATCTTCCCTTTGACTATTAGTAGTTTTTATATGAACATTCTTTTTCTGTAATTTTTCCATCTTTCATCTGTATTAAAAACGACGACACAGGTGAGAATGAACCTGAAGATGTAAAAATAGGAATTTTCGATTTAGATAGACTTTGCCCTATATCCCCCTCACTTAACCCCAGCAGATATGTTATAATATTTTTTTTTGAATCAACCCACTCTTGTTCCTCAATAAAATTTAACTTTTTAGTTAAAATACACTGACAGTTATTTTTTATACGTTCGGCAAAAGCACCACGATTAAAATTATCCTTATTAAAATTGTTCGATAAGACTTTTTTTTCAGAGACAAAAAAACGTTTTAAAACAAATTTTGTTTTTTCTTTCACCGCAACTTTATCCACTAAACTTGTCTCATTATGTTTTTCTACAACAATTCCGATTTTAGAAGAGAATTTTATGTTTTCTGTATCAAAAAAATGATTGGCGTCATTACGATTTTGGGTAGAATTCTTATTTTGAATTGATTTTTGATTTTTTTTTAACAAAACTAAACTCCAGAAACTACTCATACGCCCAATAAAACAACACTTTTTCTAACCTCTCAAATATTCTATTTTATTCTTACTTAATCATCCTTCACTACCTTAATATAGTTTAGATATCTTTAATTATGAACTTCGAAGGGGTAATAAAAAACGAATATAGAATTTTACAGACGATAGGGGAGATTGCCGACGAAATGAATGTAAAAGTTAGAGCTATAGGAGGTTTTGTTAGAGATTTAATCTTGCAAAGAAAAAATGAAGATATCGACATCGTCTGTCTTTTCGATTGTACTACCTTCGTCAACGTTATAGCGAAAAAATTAAATATTACCGAAGTCGCTGTTTATAAAAATTATGGGACGGCAATGATAAAATTCGAAAATCTACAACTCGAGTTCGTCACGGCAAGAAAAGAATCTTATAATCATGAATCACGTAACCCTGTAGTTCAACCTGCAACATTTTTAGAAGATGAATTAAGACGTGATTTTACAATAAATACCTTAGCTATTTCGTTGAATAAGGAAGACTTTGGGGAATTGATAGACGATATGCATGGTGTTGAAGATATAGAAAATAAAGTTATAAAAACGACAACAGATCCTGATATCACTTTTGATGATGATCCTCTACGTATGCTTCGTGCTATTCGTTTTTCTACTCAACTGGATTTTACCATCGAGCCACATACTTTTTTTTCGATAAGGAAATTTGCTGAAAGAATAAAGATAATTTCACAAGAAAGGATCACCACTGAGTTGAATAAAATATTACTTTCACCTTGTCCTTCAAGTGGTTTTGAATTATTACGTAATACTGGACTTTTAAAAATTATTTTACCTTGTGTTGAAAATTTACGAGGACGTATTCACATTGGTAATTTTTCTCATAAAGATGTTTATTTTCATAGTTTACAAGTTCTTGATGGAGTAGCTAAAAAATCTGATAAGTTGTTCTTGAGATGGGCTGGATTGTTGCACGATATAGCTAAACCAGCGACAAAACGTTTTGATCCTGTAAATGGATTTTCCTTTCACGGACATGAGGAGATAGGAGCGAGGATGATTAAGGAAATTTTTAATAGGTTGAGGATAGCAAAAAAAGATGCAGAATATGTGATGAAGTTGACGAGATTGCATCTACGTCCTATCGCCATTGCTCAAGAATGTACAAGTGATTCAGGAATTAGAAGGTTGGCTTTTGAAGCGGGAGAAGATTTAGAAGATTTGATGATCTTATGTAGGGCGGATATAACTTCTCAGAATCTTGATAAAATCAAAAAGTACATGAACAACTTTGATATAGTCGAAAAAAAGATTTTGATGGTTAAAGAAAAAGATTTTATAAGAAATTTACAGCCAGTGATCACCGGAGAAATGATAATGAAAGAGTTGAATATTCCACCTTCTCCTGTTATCGGAGTTATCAAGTCTAGATTAAAACAAGCTATCATCGATAATGAAATCGAGAATACATACGAAGCAAATTATGAACTGATGCAGAAAATTGTTAAAGAGCTTAATTTGAAATAGTTTTACCTTCTCGTGATTTGACACAATTTGTATTTTTCTTTAACGACAAATTTTAATAATGAATTTTTTCAAAAATATCTTCAGAGATACCTTTATTTATTCTTCGGTAGTATTCTTTAGAAAACTTATTACTTACCTTCTTATACCTTTTCTTTCTCAATATATTTCTCCTGCTGACTTTGGAAATATTTCTATTATTTATGCATACATAGCGATTTTAAATATCATCTACAGTTATGGAATGGAATTAACTTTTTTCCGTTTTGGTATAGAGAAAAGTAAAAAAATAAAAACGCTGATTTGCTACACAACAATTTTTTTCTCGATAATCACTTTTTTCTTTTTACGGCAAATTCATGGATGTTCTGATTATGCTTTATTGATCGTATTTATTCTCGCTATTGATACGCTAAATTTGATTCCTTTCGCTGAGTTAAAAAATGACAGAAACTTAAAAAAATACAGCATCTTACAATTTTCACAGACGTTGTTGAATGTGATTTTAATTATCATTTTTATAAAATTCCTTAGACTAGAAGCGGTAAAGTTTTATCTTATCGCCAATATCATTGCGAATTCAATAGTTTTTCCTTTTTTAAAACCTATACAGATTGTCAAAGTTGATAAAAAAGAGATTGTAGATTTGTTAAGTTTTGCTTTACCTCTAATGTTTGTAAATCTTATTGGGGAGATAAACGGTAAGTGGTCGATTTTATCTTTAAATTTTTTTTTACCTAATGATTTTTATTCAGAGCTCTCCAAAAAAGATATCGTTGGTATTGTTAGTATGAATTGTCGTGTTGCGATGGCTATAGGGATATGTATTATAGCTTTTCGTTCTGCTTTTGATGCGATGATTTTTAAAAAAGAAAATGACGACGTGAAGATACATAAGGATACTATGCATTATTTTATCATCGTGATAAGTTTCTTCTGGTTTGCGTTGAGTGTAAACAAAGATCTAATAGCTACACTTTTCTTTAGAAATGAAATTTTCAAAAAAGGTTTAATAGGTATACCTTTTATGGGTTTTTATCACATGTGCAATGGAATTTATTACAACATCTCAATCTACTTTAAAAAGATCAATAAGACTATTTACAACTTCCTCTTTGCTATCGTATCACTGTTAACAAATATTTGTCTGAGTGCAATTTTAATTCCGCGTTTAGGTTATATCGGAAGTTTTATTGCAAATATAAGCGGAGTGATTTTAGCAATTATTTTGTCGTACTGGAAAAATACCATCAAATATACTAAAAAAGACATAGTATGGATTTTGATTCCATTGGTGTTGATTTGTCTTCATGATATGTTTGTAAAAAGTTTTTTAGTAAGTATCGCATTAACTATTTTTTATTTCTGTTGTATTTTATTATTCTTGTATACGAACGACACGGCATTTCGCGGTTTCGTCAGAACAAAAATTCACAAACTTTGATTGTCTAATGGTGTAACGGCAACACGTCTGACTCTGGATCAGAAGACTCCAGGTTCGAATCCTGGTTAGACAACAAATATCACTTAAAAAAAACTCACTTCGGGGAAAAACACATCATTGGTGTGCAATAGGTCCATTCACGGAATAAGATATTTTTCTAATCACAAAAACAGAGGAATAAGTTATACATCAACATATCTCATCTAAAATAAAAATTATTATTTTTTTTGTAATATATGGAAAATTTTATCCCTCTTTTGCTTGTCTTCACAACCAGCAATACAGCTAAGATTCTCCTCAGTTAAATCGGTAATTTTATTGATTTTGTTCTTAAAACAAAAAGCAGCAATTGCGCGTTTATCGTCATCATTGATTTCTTTTTTAACATCTATATTTTCCAACTCCTTCATCATTTTGTCGATAAATTTCTTTTTTTCCGTTGTACAAGAAGATAAAGAAATGCACATAATAATGGCTAATCCATTAAATAATGATAATTTTTTTAAATATTGATCCATAATAGTTTAAAAATATCCATAAATTAATTACATCCCTCATGAGTGATAATATTTCGTTAACGATGGTAATGAAAGGAAAAGGTTTTGTAATATAATTTCATGGGTATAAAAAAAATAAATCTCGCTATCTACCCTTTATTTGCTTTTTGTTTTTCTCAAAATGTGATAGCAAAAAGTTGTTCAATGGATGAGATATTCCACAATCTAAAAAGTATTGAAATAGGTAATTCTCTTGGAGATATTGTTGTTATACCTTCCAATGATAAAGATGAAAACACTTTTGTTAAAATGGAGGGAGAGGGGATAAATGAGGTAGAAGTTGTTCGTGATGGAGATGATTTGTTGATAAAGAGATTAGAAAATAAGGTATTAAATCATAAACCTAAACGTGTTGATATAACTATCCATGCTGCTTCTAAAGTTGAAAATCTAGAATGCAACATAGGAAAAGGTGATTGCTCTATTGAACGATTTACTGGCGATCTTGCTATAAATAGTGGTAATAGTAATGTTTTTATTAAAGACATTATCGGAGAAGTCTCTTTGAATACTGGAGAAGGTAAAGTTGATATTGAAAATATAAAAGGAAACATATCGTTGAGTGCTGGAAATTTAAAAAACGGAAAAATATCAAATGTTTTAGGTAATGTCGATATAAATATTGGCAGTTTCGACTTTTCTTTTTTTAACGTCTTTGGTGATATCTCAATAAATGGTGCTAGTGGAACTTTGAATTACGCTGCGAGTAGAAAACCTGAATTTCCAATTAATATTAAGACAAATGGTGCAAGTTTTGATTTTAATTTAAAACTCTCCTCTGATTTTAAAACTATCTCAAATAAAATGAGGAATTTAAATATTGTTTCTTCTTTTTTACCTATTGTTTCTGGTCGTGGGGATATAAATTTAAAAGGCAGTTTTGTGAGGGGAGGTTTAAAAGTTAAACAAATACAAAATTAAAATTTAGAGTTCATTATCTTAAAAATTCAAAAAACGAAAAAATAAGTTGAATTTTATTTGATTAATTCATTTTTGCATCTAATGCTGTCGGCATGAATAAAAAAAATATATTTCTCAATTTATTGAGTATTTGTGGGATGACATTGTTACAGGGTATAAAGAGTACTGAAGATAAGAAGTCAGATTATAACGATGATGTGCTAGTTAGTATTGATACAGAAAAATTTTTAAAGAACGATGAAATGAATGTGTTTTGTGAGATGTGTTCATAGATAAGAAGAATTTTAAGATTGTAAAAAGATTTTAATCCCAAGAATTTACAGAAGAGCTAAAGACATCATCAAGAATTTCATCAAGGAGTTTTTTTGAATTTTTCTCATGCTCTCCAAAATCGGAATTATTTACATCGATACACTTTTCGAATTTTTTTTCTTTAAACTGTTTTTCCAAGTCGTATTTGTTTTTATAAGAAACACATAATGTCATAGAAACTTTCACCTTATCATTACCAGGAATTAAGCTAGTTTGATAATTAACAATAGAAAAATCAAAATGAATATCTCCATCGCTATCGACTTCCTCGAGTCCGATTTCATTTTTCAATTTATATCTTACCTTATCTTTTAAAATTTCGACGATATTATGTGGGCTATCCGTTGTATCTATAGAGATTTGTCCTAAAGAAAAAGATTGACATTCTTTATTGATAGAACTACCAGATAGAGAATAGAAAAGACAGTTTGAAAAAGTAAAAAAAGGAATTAATAGAAAAATTTTTTTATAAGGAAGCATTTTAGCCAATAGAAATTCTCTTAAAGTCTTTAACGACCATATTAGGATCAACTTTTTTCAAGTAATCTCTAACTTGCATTTTTTCATCGGACATAGACAATTGTTCAAGAAGGACATTTTCTTTAAAGAATTTTTCCAATTTACCTTGAATCATCTTTTGAGCAATTTCCTCGTTTTTAGCACCAGCAGATTGTTCACGAGCAATATCGGTTTCACGAGCAATAATATCTTGTGAAACTCTATCACGAGAAACAGCAACAGGATTATAAGCAGCGATTTGCATTGCTAAACTTTTTCCGGTACCAGCAATATTTTCAGAAAGAGCAACATTATCTAAACCAACTAAGACGGCGATTTTTTTATTGAAGTGAGTATAATCAACAACAACAGCACTTTCTAAAAATTCAAAACCAGCGAGTGAAATATTTTCAGTCACCTTACTCATCAATTCGACGATATGTTCTTCAACAGAAAGTCCATCAAAAACAACTTTTTTCAAGTCATCGATATTTTGAACTTTATTGACGACGGCAGCATTAACGATTTTACTAGCGACATCAACAAACATAGCATTTGAAGATACGAAATCGGTTTCACAAGCTAACAAAATAACGGCACCGAAATTTTTTTCAGCGTTAACAGCAGAAATAGCGACACCTTCAGCGGTAGCCATTCCAGATCTTGAAGCAGCGACTTTCAAACCTTTTTTACGTAAGATATCGATAGCTTTATCAAAATTTCCATCAGCTTCAATCAAAGCCTTTTTACAGTCAGAAATACCACAGCAAGTTCTATTTCTTAGATTTTTAATATCATCAATAGTTACAGCCATAAATTATTTTGTTTTATTTCCCGACAAAACGTTTCTTAACTTAGACTTGTCATTCAAATTGATATCGTTAACGACAGGTTTCTTAGCAACAGTTTTTTCAATTTTTTTAGAAGCAACCTTATCATTTACAACATCTTTAGAAGTTTCGTTGTTAGTACGAGGATTTTTTTCAACTCTTTTCACTTTTCTTTCAGGTTTATTTTCCTCTTCTTTGATAGCGACGACGTTATTTTCAAAATCAGAAATACCTTTTTCGATAGCTTCTTTCAAGACATCAAAAATTAATTTGACAGAAGAAATCAAATCGTCGTTAGCAGGGATAGGGTAATCAACGAAAGTAGGATTAGAATTAGAATCCACAAGAGAGATAACAGGGATAGCTAATTTTCTAGCTTCACGTACAGCGGTGAAATCTTTATTCATATCGACAACGACCACAGCACCTGGCAATCTCATCATATCTAAAATTCCAGCTAAGTTCTTTTTTAACTTTTCATTTTTACGAATCATCACTAACTGTTCTTTCTTCGCTAAAAATTTGAAGATAGGACTAGAAATCATTTTATCCTTAGCGTTAATCTTCTTAATTAACTTTCTTGCAGTGATGAAGTTTGTTAAAGTTCCACCAAACCATTTTTCAGTCATGAAAGGCATGTTTAAAGATTTGGCCAAGTCATCGATATAATCTTTAACTTGTTTTTTTGTAGAAACGAATAAAACTTTTTCACCAGAGGCAACGATTTTATGGAGAGCTTCAGCAGCTTCTTTCGTTTTAGCAATAGTTTTTTTCACATCGATGATATGTCGTCCATGACTTTCCATGAAAATGTAATTAGCCATGTGAGGATTCCATCTTTTCGTTAAATGGCCGATATGTACACCGGCAGCTAAGCAATCTTGTTCTTTTAAATCAGTCATAAAAATAAAAAACTAACGTTTACTAAACTGGAAGCTACGACGAGCTTTTTTATGTCCATATTTTTTAGGTTCAACGATACGAGTATCATTTTTCAAGAGACCAAGAGGTTTCAAGATAAGTTTATTCTCGATATCAGCTTTACACAGCGCACGAGCAATTGCTAAACGTATCGCTTCAGCCTGAGAGTTAAACCCTCCACCATAGACATTAATTTTAAAGTCAAAAGAATTTTTAGAATTGGTTGCGACTATAGGTTGAAAAACTTTATACGTTATAAGACCTTCAGGGAAATAATCTTTCACATCCCTTTTATTAATTAATAAAGTTCCTTTTCCTGGCTTCATGTAGACTCTAGCTACAGAAGTTTTTCTTTTTCCGACAGTATGAATTTGATCAACCATAATTAATACTTCAATTTATATTCACGAGGATTAACAGAGTCCATGTTATGTTTATTATTTTTAAAGACTCTCAAATTCTTCAATAACATTCTTCCGAGACGATTTTTAGGTAACATACCTTTTACAGCGTGGAGTAAAATTCTATCATCTAAGCCTCTTTTCTCTAATTCAATAGGAGTTGTAAATCTTTGTCCTCCTGGATATCCGGTATGTCTAACGTAAACTTTATCTGTTGCCTTCTTTCCAGAAAACTTCATTTTATCTACGTTGACGACGATGACGTTATCTCCACAATCTAAAAATGGAGTGTATTCAGCTTTGTGTTTACCTTTTAAAATAAAGGCAATTTGACTAGCTAAACGTCCTACGTACTGATCCGTCGCGTCTATCAATAACCATTCCTTCTTGATATCACTCAATTTGGCAGGAACAGTCTTATAACTTAATCTTTCAACTATACGGTTCGCCATATAATGTTATTCTGATAAATTCAATCTTAATAAACAACATATTTTTACCAAAGTAACTTGATACATTTTCAAATGCGATATCCTATTTTTTCTGTTGATTATAAAAATTTTCCATATTCAAACAAACTGCAATCTTAACCTCGCCAGTTAGGAGATTTTTCATATTTTTATTTTATAGGTCTATGTTAAAAACAAAATTTTATACTAAACTTTCTCTTTTAGCTATTTTTTTCTCTATATCAAATTTCTCTTTCGCTGAAGAAAATGGTGAAATTTTACCTAGTTTTAACCAGAATGAAGAAGCTAAAAATTTATACATAAAATCTTTTTTTGATAAAAAGAAAGAAAAACTGGAAGATGAAATTTTTGAAAAAGAAGAAGCTGAACGGAAGACTTCTTGGAATCTTACTCCTACTCTATTAAACAGTAGAACTATAAGATCTATCATTTTCAATGAGGATATTGTTAACTTTGAAAAAAATTGGCCTAGTGATAAAAATGTTTACAATAAGTACCTATTTAAGGATTGCAATATTTTTTTAGGGAAAAACGAAAATCCTAATTTTAATTTTATCTCAAGAATAAATAGAACAAAAACTATTGTGGGAGAAGCTACTTTAGCCTCTTTACTAACTAGACCTTCAACAAATATTCAGGAATTATTAAAAAGACAACAGACGATCCAAACTTTAATCAATTTTAAACAAAAAGATGATGTTTTAGATAAAATTTTAAACACCTACAAAAATGTAGAAAATAATGTTCTTTCTCTGTTCTCTACACGAGATCCTTTTTACAACCTTACAGTTAATGAAAAAATCCAAGATACTTTCCTCTTTAAAAACAAATCTCGAAATACGATAACTTTTCTTGGACATAACAAAATACTTAAGAAAGATTTTTTTGGAATTTTTTTGAGAGGTTGTTGGGTGGCACTTTTTTATGATTTGAGTATGGGGTTAGTTCAATCGCAACCAATGTTGTTTAAAAGTAATTTCCATAATCCATTTCCACCTATTTTCAATTTGATTCGTGATGGGTCGTCTACAACAGAGTTTGCATTGGAAGAAAAATTTTGGTTATATCTATTCGGAGGTCAATTGTTATATACATGTTACAATGTTTGGTTTCTACACTCTGCTTTTAATAATTATGTAGAAAATGATAAAATTTTACGTGGAATCGCGCGTAGATTATACGATATTTCTATCGTTTTAAGATTATCAAAAAAATTAACAGAGGTAATTGACAGGGATAAGCAACTGAAAAAAATTTTTGGGGATAATGTCGTTAGTTCAAAATTGTTATTTCAAAAAATTAATAACGATAAAACATTAAGGTCTATTATTAAATTCCTGCTTAATAAACACGAAATGTTAAGAGATTTGAATTATTTCACTGACAATGCCGGATATATTTTGTTTGCTTATGATAATTTGGAATTAATTAAAGAAAATATAAAAAATGTAATTGCTGACATTGGTATTATCGACGCTTATTGTTCTTGTGCTGATCTTTTCATTGAAAATGCAAATAAAGAAAATCATTTTGTTTTTGCTCAATATATTCCTCGTACTCTAAGTAAAACGCCTTATATAAAATTTGAGAACCTTTGGAATCCTTTCTTAGATTCTGAAAAAGCTGTTCCTAATAAAATAGAAATGGGAGCTAGCTCTTCTACACAATGCACTAACATGATCTTAACTGGACCTAACGCTGGTGGAAAATCTACGTACATAAATTCTGTTCTACTCGCAATTTTGATGGGGCAGACTATTGGTTTTGCTCCTGGAAATGAAATTTTATTTACTCCTTTTAATAAAATAAATTCTTACATCGAAGTTAAAGATGACATCGCTGATGGTAAATCTGCTTTTATTGCTGAAGTTGATCGTTGTTTTTCTCATTTCGAAATATTGAAAAATCTAAAAGAAAACGAATTTGCTTTCTCCGTTTTTGATGAACCTTTCCGTGGAACAAATCCTATAGAAGGATCTGCTGTTGAATACAGTACATTTGAAAAAATGGGTAATTTTAAAAATAGTTTGACTATCTTAGCAACACACTACCCAATAATGACACTCCTCGAAGATAATAACTTCAACTCAGGTTTTAGAAATTATAAAGTTTATATCAAGAAAGATGTAGACAATAAAATCCTATTTACTTACAAAATCATTCCTGGTAGAGCTAAACAGAGTATCGCCATTGATCTTTTATTTCAAACAGGATATAAAACCGAAATTTTAAAACACGCCCGAGAGATTGTTAGAAATCCAAAACTGTATGAAACTAAATTTGATGATAAAATTTCTCAAGGTAAATGGTAAAATTTTTAACTCTTAACGAATGTATCGATTTCTTAAAAACCAAAAATAAAAAATTAGGAATCAAATTCGGTCTCGAACGAATCACAACAACTTTACAACAACTCAACAATCCCCATAAAAAATACAAAACTATTCATATCGCTGGAACAAATGGTAAAGGTTCAACAACAACGATGACAGCGAGCATATTACACGCTGCAGGTTATAAAGTTGGTAGTTTTATCTCTCCTAAAATATCCGCGTATAATGAGATGTTTTTGCTTAATGGAGAAGAAATTTCCAATGACGAATTATTAAAAAATTTTAATGAGATCATCGATTTTTGTGACGACTTGACTGCCTTTGAAATCTTAACTGTTATTGCTTTTAATTTTTTTTACCATGAAAATGTAGATTATGCTGTTATCGAAGTAGGTTGTGGTGGTTTATTGGATTCAACAAATGTTATCGACCCCGTCGCAACAGTAATAACTAATATTGCCTCTGATCATGAAAATTGGCTTGGAGATATTGTGCAACATAAATTAGGAATAATAAAACCAGATATACCTTTGATTACGGCAATTCAAGAGGAAGAAATTATTCAAAAAGTATATTCCAAATTACCTCAAGATAAGGTTTTTATTTTCAAAAAAGATTTTACGAGTGTAAGTAAAAAAATTTTAGAAGACCGACAAATTGTTCATTTCGAAGATAAAAATCAAAATTTCGACTGTGAAATAAAATTATTAGGAGACTTTCAAATTATCAACAGCGCTCTTGCTATAAAAACGTGTCTGAAAGTACTGGAAAATAAATTAAGTCTTGATGCGGTAAGAGATGGTTTAATAAAGTCCAAAATACATTATCGTTTTGAAAAATTTTGTTTAAAAAATAAAAATTTTATTCTTGACGCCGCTCACAATTTAGCCGGCATTAATGTTTTAAAAAATTCTTTGAAAAAATATTTTGGAGATGGTAAAAAAACTGTCATCATTGGAATTTTAAATGATAAAGATTTTTCACATATGTTAAAGTGTCTCATTGAAAATGAAGATAGTGTTATAATTTCTAGACCTTGTTCTGAACGAGCTTGTGATCCAAAAATTTTATTCGACTTGCTTGAATGTAAAGAGAAAATTATCGAAGAAAATTATGAGAAAGCTATAGATAAAGCATTGAAAATGGAAAATGAATTAATTGTGATAACTGGTACTTTTTATAATGATGACATACCAAGAAAATATTTAAAGAAATTGCAAACTACTTTTTAACTTTAATAGTTTCTTTAACCAACTTTTTAATAGAATCAGAAATTTCTACAGTTGGTCTGTAACATGCTGGGATTGTAGCAATTTGGTTTGTCGCTGGATTACGACCTTGTTTTTCCTTGTGGAATTTGTTGTAAAAACGAGCGAAACCATTAACACGAATTTCATCATTTTCTAATAAAATGTTTTTAATTTCTTCAAAAGTAGCATCAACAACGACACGAACGTCCTTTGAACTTAAGCCAGTTTTCTTACAGATACGATCTGCTAAATCTTGTTTATTCATAAAGTAAATTTTAGTATAGAGTAAATTATAAACAAATATAAATAAAAGATATGTTTATCTCATATGATATTCGAAATGGAGTGGAATATGCAAAATTATGCATCTCAAAAAGGAATGGAAAAACTGTTTCGAAAAGTTATATATATCTAGGTAAAGTCGTTAATAAGGAAAAATTCATCTTTTTTAATAAAGATAGAGGCCTTTTTAATTATAACCCCGTAGATAATTCCTACACTAGCCTCAACTCTCAGTCTAATATCTTCTCTCAGGATAAAGATCTAAAAAATATTGATATCGAAAAAAATAATAACGAAACAAAAATCGATAACACGGAGATTGTCAATGATATCGAATTTCAACGTGCAAAATTTAATAACGAACTCCCTAAATTGACAAATACTAACTTGAACAACAATAGATCTGTTTTTGAAAATACTACCAGTACTTACGAAAATATTGAAGAACAACCTATTGACGATAATTTCGAAATAAAAAATGATATCGAAGAACAAAAAGAAAACCAAAGATTGGAATTTTTAAGTAATGCTAATAACTTGCAACAGACTTCTTCTTCGTTGATCAATGAAAAAAAAGTTTTTAATGATTACCAAACTGTTAGTCAACAAAATTACTCGCAGCCAACTTCTTCTTTTATCGATCATCAACAAAGTTATCCTACTTATAATCAAAATTTTGAGGAGCAAAAACCTAAATCTGAAAATGTTGATATCGACTATATCTTAAAAAATGTTATTCCTTATGGTGATGTTAATTTTGTTCAGAAAATAATAAAAGAAAACCAAATCAACGACGTCATCGACTTAGTCAATGTGGCAAATAAAAATCTTTTTTATGTTTTAATTTTTCACAACATCCTCGGATCTCAAAGCACTGATATAAAATATTGGTACGAGCATAGCTTTATTAAATACCTATATCCTAATGTCGACTGTTCAGATAATACTATTTTCGAAGATTTAGAAAATCAAGAGAAAAAATTTTTTGATCTCTATCAACAACATGTGGTAAAAAAATTAGATACGTCGACAGTAAATATAACTAATGTCCTTGCTGATCAACGTCTTCTTATCAATCATGAAGGAATTCCTCTTTATTGTCTCGACGCTAAAACTGGTTTGCAAGATGTTTTGGATTCTTTAAAACAAAATGATATCCCTGTCTCACAATTTATTGTAAATATGAACGACCTCTGTGATTGTGATGAAAATATTAAGTTGATTGCAAATGTCGACCCAAAACATGATATGTATGATGTTATTCTTGACTCGTACAGCGCTAACAATTTGGAGTTTGTTAAATATAATGGAATTTTTTATCAGATCTGTAAGAGGCAACTTCAATACGAACAGTACAATTTATACACTTACACTTTTTGTGATATCTTGAAACACAGTCAAAAAACTTTACAGACTTTATCTAACTTTGCTGGAGATATTCAAGATTTTAAGATGGTTTTTGATAATGTTATCGTCTCAAATGAAGATTTTGATTGTAAAAAAATATTGGACATCATCAAGATGAATAATCCTTTCTCTAATTTTAAATTTCATAGTCAGAGTTCGGTGATAAATTTCATTTCCTCGATAGTTATTTCTGCGATGAGTAAATGTTTAAAAATAAATTTCCACGATGCGATGATGATGTTGAAAAATGTCAAATGTTTTGTCGATAAGAAAAATAATAACCATATTATCGAAGACTTCGATCTTTCTTCAATCTGTAATTATTAATCTCACTTTTAATTTTTTTTAAATATTTTTATAATACATCCTCGACGTCGAGGGTAAATCTGTTTGAATTAATTTTTAGGAATGTGTTATTATAAAGAGTAATAAGTTTAGAATTTAGAATTTTTAGAGAGAAAGAAAAGGGAATTATTTTTTGTTGTCTTCAGCGTTATCGCTTTTCACCTCCTCTTTAACCTCATCTTTTTTTTCAGTATTTTCAACTTCAGTGTTTGCAGCTGGTTCAGCAAAAGTATCATTAAACAATTTTTCCAAGTTTTTAAAATCTTCAGAGATGGAGTTTAATTTCACTTTATTTTCTTTAGAAATGCTACCAGTGTGAGTTTTTTCTAAAACATCGAAAGCTTTTTGTCTCCAGTCATTAAAAGAAGTTTCAACATTAGAGAAAAGATCCATCTTAGCATTTAAAAGTTCCATTTCTGCATTTTTAGCATCATTTTCAGATTTTAACTCCTCGTTTTGATGTTTAAATTTTTCAATACTTCTCTTATTATTAGGATTTTTACTTAAATTTTTTATTTTACCTTCATTTTGTAAAATAGTCTCATTATTTTTATCGACAGCAGCTTTTAAATCCTCGATTTTAGCATTAAAATCTTTCTTTTTATCTAAAACATGGATCAATTTACTATCACAATCATCTTTTAAACGTACAACTCCTTGAACGAGAGCTTGGTTTTCTTTTTGTGTCTTAGTTTTGTTGAAATAAAATAGACCACAAACGATCAACACCAAGATAAAAAAGGAAAAACTTCTTTTCATAAAAAGCACTAAACAATACCAAATATACTATGTAAAAAAAGAGAAATGACCTATTCTAAAGGATTAAAAATTCACTTCAGATAAAATTTTTTTAGAAAAAGACAATAATTTTTGTTCGTCAAACTTATGTCCAATAATCTGAATTCCTATAGGTAAACCATTATCATCTTTTCCATAAGGAATAGAAATAGCAGGCAAACCACATATAGACGCTATGTATGTGAAAAGATCTGTAAGATAAGATTCTTGCGGACAAACATTTTTTCTATTCAAATCAAAAGCTGTCGTCGGTGTCGTTGGTAAAATAATAAAATCACTATCAGCAAAAATATTATTTATCTCATTTAAAATAACTCTCCGAACTTTTTGAGCTTGTTCTAAAATTCCTTCCGATGTCAACACGTAATTTCCAAAAAGAATCCTTTTTTTTACCTCTAAACCAAACCCTTCACTCCTATTCTTTTTTACAAACTCTTCAATATTATTAACTTTTTCATTAGTGCAATATCCATAACGAATACCATCAAGTCTAGCAAAGTTTGTTGCAGCTTCAGCAGCGGTAATTATGTAATATGTAGGAGCCAAAGAATCTACATGTTTAAAATTTTTTTCTTTAACAGTTAAACCTTGTCCTTGTAATTTATTCAAAAGAGATACCACAGAATCATGAATTTCTTTTTGTAGACCATCGACGTTTAAAGTCTCTTTGATATAAGAAATTTTTACATCATTAAAATTCACAGAATCGAGATTGTCAAAATATTTTTCAACAGGACGATCGCTTGAAGTACAATCATATTCGTCTTTACCAGCGACATTTTCTAAAACAAGTGCTATATCTTCAACACATTTCCCTAAAATCGACACAGTGTCAAAAGATGAAGAATAAGGAATAACTCCATATCTTGAAATTCGTCCATAAGTAGGTTTAAAACCGATGATGCCGCAGAAAGCAGCTGGTTGTCTTACAGATCCTCCTGTATCTGTCCCAATGGCCACATGACACATATTATTTTGAACAGCAGTAGCTGACCCTCCAGAAGATCCTCCCGCACTTTTCCTAAGATCTAAACCATTATAACTAGGGCCATAACAAGAATTTTCATTGGAAGACCCCATCCCGAATTGATCACAGTTCTGATGCCCAACAATAACTCCACCATTATCGATAATTCTCTGGACAACTGTAGCATTTATCTGAGAGGTAAAATTTTTTAAAATCTTACTCGAAGCTTCAACAATATGATCTTTGTAACACAATAAATCTTTTAACCCCACCATCATTCCAGATAAATTTTTATCTATCTCACAATTTTTTGCATAATCTAAGACCTCGTCATCGTAAACTCTTAAGTATGCGTTAATATCGTTGTTATAGTTGGAAATATTTTCAAGAACACACTTTGCTGTTTGCTCTAAGAGACTTCTATCACTCTTTATTTTCTCCCTCAATTGAAAATAATTTTCGATGACGTGTTGTATCATATAAAATTTGTAAGTAAAAAAAGTGTAAAAAATATAACACTGTATAATATTTCAGGTATGGAGTGATGACCGAGTGGCTGATGGTGCACGCCTGGAAAGCGTGTGTACCCTAAAAGGTACCGTGGGTTCGAATCCCTCTTACTCCGCTTCTTCTTGTAAATTTTTCTTATTGTAAATTTTTCTTAATTCAAAAAACTGGACAATCTTAAACATGGATTTAAAGGAAATCAAAAATAAGTTAACGACGATAAAACGTACAAAATTTAGTATTTGCATACCTGACCTAAGGGACTTCGCAAAAGAAATAGCAAGAGAAAACTATCAAGAGTTCTTTAAGATAAACGACTTTTCTGTTTATGAATTAAAACTTTTACATGCTTTCGTCTTAGGTTATGCTAAAGACGACATAAACATCTTGATTAAATATTTCGAAGAGTTTATTCCGCAAGTCAATGACTGGTTGATATGCGATTCTCTATGTCAAAGTTTTAAAATAGTGAGGAAACATCCCGACATCTTCTGGAAATTTTTGATGAAGTACGCACACTCAAAAGCGGAATTTGAAAGTAGAATTGTCTCCGTCTGTATGTTATCACATTTTTTGAATGATGAGTATATCGACAGAGTTATTTCCGTTTTAGATCAACTGTACACTGAAAGATATTATTCTATGATGGGAGTGGCATGGGCTATAGCGACGGTGATGGCGAAATATCCAACGAAATGCCAAAGTTATCTACAGTCTGAATCTTGTAATCTTGATAAGACTACCTATAAAAAGTCATTGCAGAAGATCAAAGAGTCTTTTCGAACGTCCAAAGATATTTTTCTTTCATTCCCAAGATAAAAAATTGGCATTTAATTACACTGTCAGAAAATTTACAGTAGCACTAAAGATGTCATGGTAAGTAAAGTTTTAAAAATATTTTTTATAACGATCATAATTGAAGTGATATTGGTACTCACTTTTTTATTTTCCAATACACCGGAAGCTAATAGCAACTTAATGTTCGTCACTGACGATTTCCCGTTTTATCAAAAAAATGTCATCTCAAAAGAGAAAGATAAAGTATTCCCATCCGCTGAAATTGCTAAAATTTATTGGGAGTTTGAACAGCTAAAAAAACAAAATCAAAATTACATAGAAGAATTCCAAAAAAAGTACGATCTCTCAGAACATTCGGTTCATATTTTTGATAAAAACATAATAACTCTAGATTCAGATTTTCAAATTCGTAGTTTTTATGAAAAAGAAGAAAAACACGAAAAAGTTATCGTCTTCTTTCATGGTATTCTCATGTCGATATTTAGGAAAAGCTTTTTATCTGACGAACCTTATTCTTTACGAACTTATTTTAAAAATGATTTCGATATACTTATTCCTGAACTACCTGGCTCTTCTATAAATACTTATCAAAATGATGAAAAAAATTTTGAGAAGATGGTGGACGTCTGTGCAAAATGGTTGCGAGATCATTATCAGGGAAAAAAGATTTTCATTGGAGGTCATTCTTTTGGTTGTTGGCTCGCCTTGAAACTAGCAGAAAAATTACAAGATCAGGATATAACTGTCATCTTGAATAATGTTTTTTTTAATAATCAAACTGCAACAGTGTGGACTTTATCACCTGTAAATGAGAAGTTTATAAAGTCTCTTACTACGAATGTTTACGATAACAATGAGATCTTACAAAGGATAAAACCTTTACATAAAAAGATTTTCATTCTTTCTCATCCTAAAGATTTTATTTGTCCTTATGAAGATGCTAAAAAATTGAAATCTAATAATCCTGATATTCATTTGGTCAATATTTTTAAAGATTCAAGGAATTTCAATTATCGTTATCATGTAAAAATTAATTTCGAAGAGAACTTTTGGATCGCTAAAAATGACAACGAGGATGCAAATTTTTTTACAGAGACAAATTATCAAAAATTCAAAAGGAAGCTCATAAAAAAATCTTAATCAAACGAATCACGAATTATTCAAAAATAGTCTTTAAAAACTAGCGATCTAAAATTATCTTTTTCTTAAGCATTTTCCATTTTTTCAATGTCAAAAAAATTTTATATCAAGACATATGGTTGTCAGATGAATGTTGCTGATAGTGAGCTTATTGCGGGGATTTTAGAGCAGGATGGTTTCGTATATGTTGACAACGTAGAAGAAGCGGATATTGTTTTATTAAACACTTGTTCTATCCGAGAAAAAGCTGAGAATACCTTACGTAGCAAGATTGCTGATTTAAAAAAATATAAAGATACAAAAGTCATTGGAATTCTTGGTTGCATGGCAGAACGTCTTGGTGATGATATTTTAAAAAATTTTAGTAGCGTGGATTTTTGTATCGGACCTGATGAATATAAAAACATTTCAATAGCTATAAACTCTGCTCTCGAAAATAAAAGAGTTGTTTTCACAAAGTTGTCTTTGACAGAGACGTATGAGGATTTTTTACCTAAAAGAATTTATTCAAATGGTATTTCTAGTTTCGTCTCCATAATGCGAGGCTGTAATAACATGTGTGCTTATTGTGTGGTTCCTTTTACTCGAGGACGTGAACGAAGTCGACGTAATACTTCTATCCTGAAGGAAGTTGAAAAGTTAAGTGCTGAAGGTTTTAAAGAAATTACTTTACTAGGACAAAATGTTAACTCGTACAGATTTGAAGATGTGACTTTTGCTGATCTTTTGGAACAAGTTGCTGAAGTAAATGAAAACATAAGAATAAGGTTCACCTCTTCACATCCTAAAGATTTTAATCGTGATATTATCGAGACGATAGCGAAACACAAAAACATTTGCAAATACATTCATTTACCTGTTCAATGTGGTAGTAATACAGTTTTAGAAAGGATGAATCGTCCTTATACTCGTGAAAAATATTTTGAAAGAATCGCAGAAATACGAGAAGTGCTTGGTGATGATTGTGGTTTATCGACAGACATTATGGTTGGTTTTTGTGGAGAAACAGAAAAAGATCATGAACAAACTTTAGACTTGATGGAAAAAATAAAATTCGATCTTGCTTATACTTTTGCTTATTCTGAGAGAAGTGGTACACGTTCGGCTATAGAAATGAATGATGATGTTGAACATGAAGTTAAAATTCGTCGTTTAAACGAGGTTATTGCTTTGCAGAATAAACATTCTTTGGAGAGAAATAAAAGTGATATAGGCAAAGTTGAGGAAGTTTTGATAGAAGGGAATACTAAAAAATCTGATAAACAGTGGCAAGGTCGAACAGATTCTAATAAAGTTGTTATCGTTGATGAAAAAGAGAATCTAGTGTTAAAACCAGGAGATTTTATCAGAGTAAAAATTCAAGATTGTTCTTCTGCTAGCCTTTTTGGTGAAATATTATAAAATTCTTTTTCTCGAGAAGTCGTTATCATAAACTTTTACTAATTTTCCAAAAGTGTAATTTTTTTTTGATATTAGAGAAGTATACTAGGGATAATGTTAAAATTTATACTTAAGAAAATTTTTATCGCTGTTACGATCATTTTTACAATCGCGACTTGTACTTTTTTCCTAACTAATTCGTTTAATGAAGCTCCTTTTCTTAACGATAAGTCGTTAGATGTGGAGAGTTTAAAAAATTTACAGCACATGTATGGTTTGGATAAGTCATTGTTTGTGAGATATTGTGATTTTTTAAAAGGGTTGATGTGTTTAGATTTTGGATATTCTTATTCAAATATTGGAGTTCCTATTCACGATTTAATTTTTCCTGCCGACCGAAATAGCGGTCTGATAATTTCTTTACATTATTGTTTAATAGTTTTCATCGTAGTGACTATTTTAGGAATTTTGATAGGAATAATCTCAACGATAAACAATGGAATTTTGGATAAAGTAATATCATTATTCACAGTTTTAGGTTTTTCTATACCAACGATAATATTAGGTCCTGTCTTGATTCAAATTTTCGGTGTGCAGTTAAAATGGTTTCCTACTTGTCAGTGGAATTTTGATTTTCAACATTTATTTTTACCTGTTTTGACTCTCAGTTTTAGTATACTTTGTTCACTTTCACAAGTAGAAAAGATGAATTTGTCGGATATAATGAATTCACAGTTTATAAAGATGGCACGTGCTAAAGGTTTAACGAGGAAACATATAATTTTGAAACATGCATTAAGGCCAGCCTTTATTCCTGTAGTTGGTTATCTAGGTTCTATAATTTCCAATATTTTAACGGGGACAGTTATTATTGAAAGATTGTTTGGTTTGCCAGGGATCGGTAACCTGACTATTAATGCAGCACTTTCTCGAGATTATCCTATGATGCTCGCTTTGATAATAATTTTTAGCGTCATCTTTGTTGTGTCTAATATCGTTGTTGATGTTCTCTACGTTCTCATCGATCCTAAAGTTAAGTTTGATTAATTATGCAGATAGCAAGAAAATTTTTTATTGATATAGCTGGAGAGAAGATTGTTAAGAATAAAATAGCATTGGTATCTTTTTTTGTTCTGTTTTTCATTTTCATCTTGATCATTTTTATTCCAATGTGTTTTTCTGAGTGGCAGTATGCTGAGATGGATTTTTTTTCTATAGCTTCGCATCCTTGTCTTTCTCATCCTTTTGGAACAGATCATCTTGGTCGTGATCTTGCTTTGCGTGTATTTCAAGCTGGACGATATACTTTAGGATTAGCTTTGGGGGTGGCTTTAGCGTCTTCGATATTTGGAACTATATATGGTTTGATTTCTGGTTTCTTTTCTGGAAAAACTGATACTATCATGATGGGCATCGTCGATGTTTTATATGCTATTCCTTTTTTATTTTTAGCTATCCTTCTTTTGACTGTCTTCGGTAATAATTATGGTCTTCTTTTGGTGGCTATAGCTTGTGTATCTTGGCTCGATGTTGCTAAAATTGTCCGAGGGCAAACTTTGGTTTTAAAAGAAAAAGAATTTGTTCAAGCTGCACATATCTCTGGTGTCAAACCTTTTGGGATTATCTTTGGTCATATCTTCAAAAATTTGATAGGATACATTCTCATCTTCACAACTTTAACAATACCTAATGTTTTATCTTTGACAGTGTTCCTTGGATTTTTAGGTTTGGGAATGCAACCTCCAATGATAGGCTGGGGAGAATTGATAAGTGATGGAGTGCAATATCTTTCTTTAGGTTATTGGTGGATTTTATTTTTCCCTGCTCTCTTCTTATGTTTGTCATTAGTATCTATTTATTTCCTTAATAACAGCATACGTGATGCTCTTCTCGCAAGAGATTCTAAGTCGAGATACATAATGTGATTTTTTTATGGAAGAAACAATTTTAAAAGTTAAAGACCTCTCGGTAAAGTTCGACATAGGTTTAAATATCAAAAAATTTACTGCTGTCCGTAATGTCGAATTTGAATTAAAGAAAGGACATGTATTAGGAATTGTTGGAGAGTCTGGTTCTGGAAAAAGTCAGATTGCTCTGTCGATTTTAGGTTTATGTGATAAAAATGCCACCGTGTCTGGAGAGGTAATTTATAAAAATACAAACCTCTTAAAATTGTCAGATACGCAGATGAACAAGTATCGCTGGAACAATATAGCTATAGTTTTACAAAATGCTATGGCAACTTTCAATCCCTACATGACTCTTCGCGATCAACTTATCGAACCATTAGTTTATCACAAAGGGGTGAGTGTGCAAGATGCGGAAAGAAAAGCTATAGAACTTTTAGATTTGGTAAAAATTCCAGATGTCAAAAATAGGATTTTATTATATCCTCATGAATTTTCTGGTGGGATGTTACAAAGAGCGATGATAGCTATGGCTTTGATATGTGATCCTAAAATTCTTATCGCCGACGAGATAACTTCAGGAGTGGATGTAACTACTCAGATTCAAATTTTAAAACTTCTTCATGATGTGCAGAAACATATGGGGATGTCTTTAATTTTTATCTCTCATGATCTTGGAGTCTTATCTAAAATTTCTAATGAAGTTATCGTCATGTATTGCGGACATATTATGGAGTACACTACGATGAAAAATTTGATTTACAATCCTGTGAGCCCTTACACAAAAGGTTTGATTAATAGTATTCCTCAATTTGACAAAAGTTGTGATCGTCTCGAATTTATAGAAGGAGAAACTCCAAATATCGACAATATGCCAGCGGGATGTCCTTTTTGCACGAGATGTAAATTTGCTTTGCCAAAATGTTTTACACAGAAGCCAAACCTAAAAAATGTTGAAGAAGATCATTCCGTCTCTTGCTTTTTATAAAAATTTTTAAGTCTATATGAAAAATATTTTGAAGATTGAAAATTTAATCGTCTCTTTCCCTTTAAAAAAAAATCTTTTCGGCAAGACGACAAAGAAGTTGACTGCTTTAAGAAAAATAAATCTAGAAGTGAAGGAAGGAGAAGTTATGGGTATCGTGGGGGAATCAGGATGTGGAAAGACAACTTTAGCAAAGACTATCGTTGGACTTAATACTGTGGATAAAGGAAGTATTATCTTTGATGAAAAATATAAATTACATACTTTCAAAACACACGACGAATGGAAAAAGGTAAGAAAGGATATGCAATTCATCTTTCAAGATCCTATCTCTAGTCTAGATCCCATGCTCAGAATTGAAGATATCATTTTAGAACCGCTACATGTATTTTTTCCTGAACTTTCTTACGAAGAAAAACAAATACGAATTCGTGAGATGATGAAAAAAGTTGGACTCAGCGAGATGATACTTTATCGTTTCCCT
>CAMEYY010000007.1 GCA_945947725.1 uncultured Cytophagales bacterium
GAGCACGTTATTAATCTTTCCATTCGATTGTAGATAGCATATGATAAATATCAGTTTTGATATAATTTATAACCGGAGCAAGGTAATCATTAGCCATCGCTGTCGGGAAATAAAGAGCACCACGTAAAAAATGTTTTTTAGAATTTATGGTATAAAACTGAAAAGATGTTGGAACTTCACCGCTGATAACGACAAGCATAATCTGTAAACCTTTTTTTGTTGTAATAACATCTTGCGATATCGTCGTTGCACGCACATGATGTTTCATCGCCAGTTTGTAACAGTCGTCGAGGATACTACGTAATTTTTTTTCGTCGTTATTCAAATTTTCGTATGTCATTTCGATACGTGCTTGGAAATTAGGATCGAGGTTAGGGTAAACGACGTTAGTCCAAAATTTTTTATACTCTTTAGGGAAATCTAATTCAGCATATTTAGACATTTCGAAACGGAAAGCTAATCTTTTATCATCAACTTTTTGGTACTCATGTTTAGGGAAAGTCAAAAATATATGTCCGAAAGGTTTTGGTAAGAAATTTTTTTTATTCCAATGATGAACATACAGAGAGCAAGAGATGACGATAATTGAGATAATTTCGAGGTAAAATTTTTTTAAAAGATTCATTATTCGGAGTATTGTAAGATAAAAGTAATTTTACCAATTGTCTCTTCTTGTGGTTGAACTTTATCGATTTTTTTAAACGTCAAATTGAGGATAGCATCACGATAAAGTTTTTCAACATAACTACTTACAGTTTTTTCCAAAGTTTTGATACCGATAACATATCCAAGGTCATCGATAGTAAATTCAAAAACAATTTTCCCGACTTCATTAGAACTATCCTCGACAACAGGTTGGGAATCCCAAGTCCATCCAGGGATATTTAGTGTTGCTGCGTTACCATTACCGTTTCCATTTCCAGATCCATTACCATTTGACATTCCTTTATAGATACCTCTTTGATCGATTTTTATATTGTTCTGTTTATTAGGATGACCTTTTGTTGATTTTTTGTTAGGAGTATTGATGATACGAGTAATTTTATGAGAAACATTTTTCTTTGTTTTTTTAAAAGAGTTTAAGTCGATAGTAAAGTCAATATCTTCAGAGTTATCAATGCCAAAATTTTCATTGTCATTTGATCCTCCGTCTTTTTGGATTTCTTGCAATAAGATTATATCATTTTGAGCAATTTTAGTGGAGATAGGGATGAGTAAAAGTAAGTGTATAGCTATCGATGAGGACATAGAAAAAAATTCCCGTGTAAAAATTTTAGTACTGTCGTTCATAGTTGTCTGTTGAGAATTGTCCTTTTTTATGCGTATATAGAAAAATAATCTATATTTGTGTATATAACTTTATTTTTATCTCTTGTTTAAACTATTATGGGTTTTATCTTTTTATCTATTTGTACTGTCATTGTGTGTGTGGCTTTGATTGCTATAACCATGGTTCAAAATTCTAAAAAAGAGGATGAAGGTAATACCTTGGGGAATCTTGGTGTTCATGTGTTGATGGGGGTACAGCAGACAAATAATTTTTTAACAGGGGCGACCTGGATTTTGATGTCTTTATTATTAATGATCTGTCTAGGTTTTCATCATGTTACAAAGGATAAGGGTGGTGATTTTGTTAGTCCTAACTTGGAAATGTTGAAACAGCAGGTTGAAAAAGAAAAAACAGATTTAGAAACAAAAGAGAGTAATGATGTTAGTAAAAATTACTCGGAAAAAGAAAGTACTAAATAAATATTAGAATATGGAAAACTTCGATTACAAAAGCAAAGCTCGAGAGTTTGTAGAAAAGTTCAATGTATTGGATGCTGATGGAAATGTAAAAAAACAAAAAGTGAGTATCCTTGTTCATAAAAATCCGGATGGAGATACTTTAGGTTCTGGTTTAGCGTTATCTTTATGGTTACAAAAAAGTGGTCATGAAGTTAAGATTTTAGCTCCAAATAGGTATCCAGAGATTTTTGCTAGTTTGCCAAATTCGATGAATATTTTGATATTCAATTCTCCTGTTTTTCATGAGGCTACCCTTGATTATCTGAATTCTTCTGATTCTATTATTTGCGTAGATTTTGGACAGCATAAAAGATTAGATGATGCTTTCGCTGAAGCTGCTTTTAATTTAAAAAAACCTTTTTTCACATTTGATCATCATCTTGATCCTGTAGAAATAGAAGGTTATGTTTGTTCGAATACCGCTGCTGCTTCTACTTGTGAAATAATTTATGAACTTTTAAAATCTTTGGATCCTAATTATATCGATGACGAGATTGTTCAATGTTTATACACGGGTATTGTTACTGATACTTCTAGATTTATGACGTCAAACATGACACCTCGTGTTCATGAGATTGCTGCTGAACTTTTAACTTATCCTTCTATCGTTGTTGATAAAATGTATAAGAATTTGTTTGGTAGTTTTCGTTATTCGAGGATGAAGTTGTTGGGACATCTTTTATGTCACTGTATGAGAACTATTAAAGACTATAAGGTTGCTTATATCTTTTTATCTCTTGAGGATTCTAAACGTTATAAAATTTTTCCTGGAGATACAGACGGAATTGTTAACTATGCTTTGTCTATAAAAAATGTTATTTTTGGTGTGATGTTTAAAGAAAAAGAGGAGGGTGTTTATATCTCTTTTAGATCGATAGGAGAATTTTCTGCGAACGATTTTTCTGCTAAACATTTTAATGGTGGTGGACATAGAAACGCTGCAGGTGGATCTACGAAGTTGTCATTGGAAAAAACGATAGAAAAGTTTGAAAGTGTTGTTAAAGAATATGAAGAATTAAAACATGTCGAACAATAAAATTTTAAATTCCTTATACATTATCACAATTTGTGGTCTTGGTGGTTTTGCTGCTTGGGATAATTTTTTTAATTACAAAAAAACGAATACTGGTCTAGATTATAAGATTGTTGCTAAAGGAGATAAAAATACTGAATGTAAAGAGGGACAATTTATTTTTTTTGAGAAAACTATTTCTTTTAATGATGTTGTTCTTTTCTCTTCTAATGACAATCCTGATTATCCATTAGCTATTCCTTTTTCTGAATTGAAAAATTTAAACTTTGACGGAGAACAATTTGAAGCTTTGAATCTTTTAACAAAAAAAGGTGAGGTTGGAATTTTTAAAGTTAAAATTGATAAGATCATTAATCCAGCGAGTATCCCTATGCTAAATAAAAAGTTTAACTTAAAACTTGATCAAAATTCTGAGTTGACTTTGACTTTAAAAGTTGAGGATTTCGTTGGAAAAGATAAGATCTTTGAAAAGATTCAAGATTATCGTAATAAAAAAAGAGAAGAACTTAATAAAAAAACAAAAATGCAAATGAATAAAGATGTTGAAATAATAACAAAGTACTTGAAAGATAATAAAATTGAAAATTTCAAGGTTACTGAATCTGGTTTACACTATGTTGTAAAAGTTGAAGGTGATGGTGAAGTTGTGAAAGAAGGAAATACCGTTTTTATTGATTATGTTGGTAAAGATTTAATTACTGGGAAAATTTTTGATTCTAGTATCGAGAGTGTTGCTAAGGAAGCAAATATTTTTCATGAACAAAAAAAATATGAACCTTTAACAATTACAATGAGTAAAAATTCTGGTTTAATTGAAGGATTTGCTGAAGGTATATTTTTAATGAAGAAAAATAGTGAAGCTACTTTATATATTCCTTCTTCTCTTGCTTATGGACCTTCTGGTATCCCAGGAATTATTGCTCCAAGTGCTAATTTAATTTTTGAAATAAAAATTGTTGATATTAAATAAAAAATCTTTATATTGGTTTTTAGAAAAAATTATAATTTCTTTATTTTATGGACTACTCTAAAATTCCTAATGATATTCCTTTGTTGAACTATAACGATGATAGCTTTGGTAATATTTATGAATTTTCGTTAAGAATTTCTAAGAGGGCGAATCAAGTTGATGAAAAATTGAAAAATAGTTTTGATCAAAAAGTTAAAGATTATACTTGTCTGAACGATGAGTTTATGAATGATCGTGATTTAGATTTTATCAACGAAAGGACATATATAACTCGTCTTTACGAAAAAACACCAAAAGCTTATATTATTGCTGTTAATGAATTGTTTAATGATGAGTTAGTTACTAACTATAATTACGAGGGAAAAGATAGTGATGAGGATGTTGTTGTTGATTAATAATCAAATATAGAGAGTTGGCGGAGCGGTTGAACGCGGCAGTCTTGAAAACTGTTATACTTTTTTCGAAGTATCGTGGGTTCGAATCCCTCACTCTCTGCTTCAAAAATCAAAATTCTATTTCTTTTTTTGAATAAATTAAGTTTATATAAAAAGTTAAATGAACATATCAAAGGAATTTAAAGTGGGTTTTTTTGGTTTAACTTCTCTGACAATTTTGTATTGCGGGGGAATGTTTATGAAGGGTAGTGAAATTTTTTCTACAAACAATAATTATTTCGCTTATTCGGATAATGTGGAAGGTCTGTCTGAAGGTTCTAAAATAACTATTAATGGAAATAGAGTTGGTTCTATAAAAAAAATGGAATTTTTACCAGACAATAATTGTAGAACGAAAATAACTTTTTCTATAGACAAAAAAATAAAACTTAATCAAAATAGTCGTTTAAATACTGTATTAAATCTTTCAGGAACTTCGTTGAAACTAGTGATAGGTGAAGGTGAAACAATAAAAAATGGTGCTGAAATTAAATTTGCTCATGGGGCCGATGTCGTTTCTGAACTCATCCAAAAAGGGTCGCCTATTATATCTGATGTTCATCTTGTTTTAGAAAATATAAATATCTTCGTTCAAAAATTGAATGAGAATAATCAAAGTATAAAAAATACCATATCAAATTTGGAGAATACAACAAAAAATTTGAATGATACAATTTCTGCTTTAGCTCCTAGTATAAAGGCTTTTGTTAATATTTTAAATGATGACCAAAGAGGTTTAGTCCCTTTTGTTTTTAAAATGAATTCTGTTGTTAATAAAATAGATGGAATAGAGTTTGAAAAAATTTCTGACAATATTAACGAATGTTTAAAACAAATTAAAGATGGACCGATATTAGATAATACTAACAAGACAATTTTAGAAACTCAGAAGGCAATACAAGATCTCGACAAGTTATTCGTTGATATTCGACAACATCCTCAGAATTATGTTAGTTTCTCTTTGTGGGGAAGTAAAAAAAAATCTAATATTAAAGAATAGATCTAAATATGGAAAGTAGACAAAATACAAATAGTGATTTGTTTGAAAAATATAGTTTCTCTGGAAAATCTACCGATTGCGGTTCTCCAGAATCTCAGATTGTTGCCATCATGGATAGAGTTTTGAAGTTGACTGAGTATATCAAGAAAAATCCTAAAGATAATGTCACAAAATTATCCATAACAAAGTTGGTTTGCCGAAGAAGAAAGATGATCAAATATCTTAAAAGAGTCTCTATGTCTAGATATGAGGCTTTGATCAACAAAATTGGTAAATAATCTTTCTTCTTTTTTTAACTTCTAAATCTTTTTATGTCTGAATTTCACTCTCAGAGTGTCTATATCCCTGGTTATGGTGATGTCAAAGTTTCTACTGGTAAACTCGCAAGAAATGCCGATGGTGCTATTTTAGTTGAAGCTGGTAATATCGTTTTACTTGCTACTGTTGTCTTTGCAAAAAAAAGTACAACAACGGATTTCTTACCTCTACTCGTTGAATACCGTGAAAAATTTTGTGCTATAGGAAAGATCCCAATGGGATTTTCTAAAAGAGAAGGAAAACTTACTGATAGAGAAATTTTAATTTCACGTTTGGTCGATAGAACTTTGAGGCCGATGTTCGATAAAAATTTTAATAATGATGTCCATGTTTGTATCAACCTCCTCTCTGCAAATTTTAATTCTGTTCCAGATTTCTTAGTCTGTTTTGCTGCTTCTTTAGCTGTTTACTCCTCAAAACTTCCTTTCCTTGCGCCTGTTGCTAATATATGTGTGACAAAAACTAATAATGAATTTATTTTTAACCCTGATTATATCTCAAATAAAAATTCTTCTTTGTTTTTGACTGTCGGAGGAAATAAAAACGGAATCCTTATGCTGGAAGGTAATATGGATGAGTTAAAAAATTCTGAAATCATCGAGGCCGCTGAACTTGCACAAAAGGAAATTGTTAAACTCTGTGAATTCCAAGAGGATTTTGTTTCTCATTTAAACATTGAACGTATCCAGATTGAAAAAAAAGATGAAGTTAGAAATTTTGAAATTGTAGAAAATAAAATTAAGGCTGTTTTTTCTGAAGGTATTAAAAATAAACTCGTTCGTGATGAGAAGATAAATGAAATTTTGGAACAATATCCTGATGATGATATTTGTATTGATTCTATAAAAAGAAAAGTTGTTCATGAACTTGCTTTTGAAAATGGAAAACGTATAGATGGACGAGCTTTTGATGAGATTAGAAATATTGAATGTGAAGTTGATAGTCTTCCTTGTTCTCATGGTTCTGCTTTATTTACAAGAGGACGTACTCAATCTTTAGCAAGTGTAACTTTAGGATCGAAACTTGATGAATTTCATAGCGATAGTGTGTTGATGAATAAATCCGAAAATTTCGTTGTTCACTATAATTTTTATGGCTTTGCGACAGCAGAGATGAAATCTTTAGAAAGGAAAATAAGCAGAAGAGAGTTGGGGCATGGAGGATTAGCGTGTAAGGCTTTGAAAGCTGTTTTACCACGTGATGAAGATAATCCCTTTACCATTCGTCTTGTCTCTGATATTTTAGAATCTGACGGATCTTCTTCGATGGCTACAGTTTGTGCTGGATGTTTAGCTTTGATGGATGCAGGAATACAAATAAAAAGTCCTGTTGCTGGAATAGCGATGGGAGGAATGATAGGAAAAGATCATTCTTATATTGTTCTCTCTGATATATCTGGTGATGAAGATGCTTGTGGAGATCTAGATTTGAAAGTTGCTGGAACTAAAGAAGGGGTTACTGCTTTACAATTAGACGTTAAAGTAGATTTCTTAGATATTGATCTTCTTAGAAAAATTTTAGAACAGGCTGAAAAAGGTCGTCTTCAAATTTTAGGTAAGATGACTAATTGTATTTCTCAACCTCGTGAAAATACCAAAGAATTTGCTCCTAGCTGTAAAGTTTTAACTGTTTCAAAAAATATGGTCGGGGCTATCATTGGACCTAATGGTAAGATGATTCAAAATATTCAAAGAAGCACTGGTGCAATTTTAAATGTTTTTGAAAAAGATAATCGTGGATTCGTTAAAATCTTTGGATACAATAATAAAATCATGCAAGCTGCTGAAGGTGAAATTAACGCTATCATTAACCAGCCTATGTTAAACGAAATTTATGATGGAGTTGTTCAGAGTGTGTTGAATTATGGTGCTTTTGTTGAATTTTTGCCTGGAAAAGTTGGACTGTTACGAACTAATGATGTCGATATTGTTAAGATAGAAGATTTACCTAGTGTCTTGAAAGTTGGGGATATGATTAGCGTAATGTTGATAGAAATTCTTCCTGATAATAAATATGGTTTATCTCATAAAGTCCTTATAAATAAGGATAATCTTTAATTCCTTTCTCTCGATAATTTTTTTTATAGCCTGATACTTCATTGGTAAAAAATAGGTTTTTATAAATACGTCTAGTATTTTTTTACTAATTTTATTATATGAGGTTTTCATCACGAGCATTAATTAGTGGGAACTTGGCAGTTGTTTTACTTGGGTGTGGAAATTTTAATTCAAGTTTTTATAAAAATGAATATTTACCTCCTGCTACAGAGTTGAAATTAGTTTCCAAGAGTAAAACAATTTTTGAAGATTTTTACAATATTTATGGACAAAGTTTAAAAAATTGTTCCCCGATATTAGGGAAAATAAATAATAAAGGTGTAGGAGCAAATTTTTGGATAAAGAAGTATGAGGCTTTTTTAAAAAAAGAAATATCGCAACAAAGATTTAGCATTTCTGACAATTTTGAAAAAGAATTTCTTGATTATGCAAATCAGCTTTTTGATAATAATGCGTCAGATATTTTTTTCAAACTTGTTTGTTTTGTTATCAATGTAGTCTATGTCATAGACAATGATCAATCTCTTAATTTGAATAAAAAAAAAAATAAAATTTCTATAGTATATAATACCTATTTAAAAATTGTTGATTATCTAGTTGCAAAGAGATTTAATCTTCCTATCTGTGATAATAATGAAAATATTATTCCTACTGTTAACCCTGATTATTGTCTATTCAAAATACAGGACTTAATTAACAATTTGCAAGCAAGTGAAATTTATACTTTACAGTCTCCTAATTCTGATAAAATGGTTTTCCCTTGTGGTCATGTTGGTAATATTTTAGAACAATTTGTTTCGCCTTCTATTGATGAAAATGGTTACATGATTGACATGACTATTGAAAAAACTTTTAAAATTTTAAAAAATCATGAAAATGAACTTCAAGGATGTACCTTCCTAAACAATTCTTTTGAAACAATTTTGAATAAAGACCTTCTTATTGAAATCTCTCAAAAATATGAACCATTATTAAAATTTACAGAGGTACTTACTACTGTAAAAAAGAGATCTATCGTTTGGGGAAAATTTTTCAATTGTTTAAAAATTCTTAAAGAAAATAAAGATTCTTTAATTCCTTTTTATGATAATTTTGAGTTAAAAAGACAAATATCAGGTTCGACTATTTGCATCAAGGACTCTCAAAAAATTTTTGATAAAAAAAAGATTTCTCCAGATAGTGATGATTATAAATGTGTTTTGAAAGATTCAATTGTAAATAGTAAGTTTCAACTTATTAACGACGCGTTAAGTTCTATCTTGAATTTATCACAAAAAGACGCCTTTGATATTATTGCCAAAAAGTTAGATAATAAAATTATACCAAGTTGGACGGTGCAACCTGTAGTATGCTCAATGGAGGATTTTATTTACGAAGTGAAAAATAAAAAGAAATAATTATTTTACAGTTTTATTATTTTTTTTCAATACAATCGAAATGAGTATAAGGTTGTAAAACTTTTGGAATATTAATTTTCTCTCCGTCATAATTCAACTCCAACAAAGCAGCAACAATTCTTGGCAAAGCTAAAGCACTTCCATTCAAGGTATGAGCCAACTTTAATTCTCCATCTTTTGTTCTATATTTTAACTGCAATCTATTTGCTTGATATGTTAAAAAGTTACTTATAGAACTAGATTCCAACCATCTATCTTGTCCAACAGAAAAAACTTCAATATCGTAAGTGAAAGCAGAATTAAAACCTATATCTCCTGAACAAAGAGCTAAAACTCTATAAGGTAATTCCAATTTTTGAACAAGCCCCTCAACATAACTACGCATCTCCTCCAAAATTTTATAAGATTCTTCTGGTTTAGATAAAACAACTAATTCAACTTTATCAAATTGATGTAAACGATTTAATCCTCGCACATGTGCTCCCCACGATCCAGCTTCTCGACGAAAACATGGAGTATAACCTGTTAATTTTATTGGAAGTTCTTCTTCTTTAATGATAGCATTACGATACATGTTCGTTAAAGGAACTTCTGCTGTTGGAACTAAACCAAAATCCCCAGTAGCAAAATACATTTGTCCTTCTTTATCTGGCAATTGACCTGTTCCATACAAACTGTCAGTGTTGATTAAAATAGGAACTTCAAATTCTTTAGCTCCATTTTTTTCTCCCTCATCAAGAAAAAAATTAATTAAAGCTCTTTGTAATTGAGCACCTTTCCCTTTATAAACAGGGAAACCAGCACCCGTTAAAGTGTTTCCTAAATTAAAATCGATAATGTCAAAATCTTTTATTAACTCCCAATGAGGAACTTTAAACTTAACAGATGGAATATCAGTACAAAAAACAACTTTATTTTCGTCGGAATTTTTTCCAATAGGACATTTATCACTAGGAACATTAGGAATACAGTATAAAGCCTCTTTTAATTCATTTTCACAATTTGATAAATCATTTTTTACATTCTTTAAACTCTCTTTGAGTTCTTTAGTTTTTTCAATAAAAGATTTAGCATCGCTTTTATTTTTTATCAACTCCTCAATTTTTTTAGAAGTTTCATTAAGGTCAGTAGATATTGAATCAAATTCTTTTTTTAATTTCTTTCTATTGACATTCAAACTTAAAGCTTTGTCAACTAACTCCTTAGCGTTGTTATATCCTCGATTTTGCAAACCTTGGATAATTTTTTCATATTGACTATCTAAAAAACTTAATTCGAGCATAATAAATTGTACTCACCTTACTGTAAAATAAAGCATTGTAAATTTTTGTACACAAGGCTCGTAGCCCTATTTTTATTCAGCTCAAAATATGATAAATTTATATTAAAATTATACTCTGCGGTAAAATGAAAACATTCCAAAAGTATTGTCTTTTCCCTATATTTTTATGTTCTTTTCATAATCCAATAATACAAGATGTTGCCAATGAGTATAGAAAATTATATAACGCTGAAGAATGGTTACAGATAAAAAAAATTGATTCCGTAGAGCAAAGTAATGAGGTCTTTAATACTTTTTCCGAATATGCACTTTTAGAACAGATTTTTAAAATATTTGACTCTAGTGAATATTCTGAAATGTTAATTCCTAATAAAGTTATTCATCATAAAACTTATAATGAATTAAATTTTTTTTCTAACTCTTTAACGCGACCTAATGAAATTTTAATTGAACGAATAAAAAAAACACAAACTCTTTCTGGGAAGGTCGTTTTATCTTTACTTTTAGCAAATCCTACAAATGATATTAATGTTTTAGAGCAAAGAAAAGAATTTTTAAAATTTTTAGTTCAAAATAAAGATGTTTACGAAAAGTTAAGAGAAATTTTAGAGTCTTTTAAAAAAATCGAGGCGTCTGTTGTTGCTCTGTATAGTTATGGTGATTTTCTTTATAGTCGTGTTTTCTTTGAAAAACTTTATTCTGATTTTTACTTTCAGAAAAATAATTGGCGAGCTCCAAAATTGGAATTAAAGAAGAGAATAACAAAAAATTTTTTTAGTGTTAAATTACCCTTGTTGTATAGGTTTATTTTACCTTTATCTTACTCAATTTCTCAACCACGAATATGGCAAAATACTATTTTTAAAAAATATATTTGGTTGACTTCAATTCCTATTTTTAGCATTATTTACAAGTTTTCATTTTTTAATAGCAGTGACTACTTAAAAATGAGTACAGATACGAAGGTGAATAATTTTGGTTCATATGCAGAAAGAATTATTTCTGAACTTGTTTATTTAAGATGTTTTTTTTTCGCTATTGATAATTACAAAACATACAATAAACAAATTAATACTCTTTTCAAGAGAATGGATGATGTGCGAAATCTTGTTAAGGTTATTAAAAGTTTGCAAAATATTTCATTAAATAGCGAATCTCAAAATTTACCACAGATCATAACGTTTATAAATTCTTTTTTCTCTAAATCAAAAGGTGATTACAAAATGAGGAAAATGTTACAATACCTTGAGCAATTACCACAAAAATCTTTTTCGTTTTTTTTTAATAATACAGGAAATCTGTTAGCCTGCTTTGATATCTTTGGAGATAATATTCATAGATTTGATGAAATTTTTTATGAGATAGGATTACTAGATGCATATGTTTCTGTGGCGACTTTAATTTTGGAAAATCAAGATCAAAAAAATGGTTTTTGTTTTTGTGATTTTCTTAAAGAAGATAAACCTTCACTTCAAATTACAGGCCTCTGGAATCCTTTCATTGATCCTAAAATTGCCGTCAGTAATGATGTTGATTTAAATTATGAAAATGAAAAAACAGTGATAGTAACAGGTCCTAATGCTGGAGGAAAATCTTCTTACATAAAAGGAATTTTATATAATACCATCTTTGCGCAAACATTTGGTATCGGTATAGCAAAAAAAATGTCACTAACTCCTTTCGCAAATATTAAAAGTTACCTTAACGCTGCTGATCAAGTTTCTTCTAACAACGGAAAATCTTTATTTACATCTAGCATTGTCGATACTCGTGACTTCTTACAAAATTCGAATGCTAATCTTTTCTCGTTGTCTGTTTTTGATGAAATGTTTTCTGGAACTGACTCTCAAGTTGCAGAAGCCCTTGAATTTAGTACTGTCGAGTATATCAATGATAAGTTTAAAAACAACTTAACAATTTTATCCACACATAAACACTTGACTACTACCTTGGATAAAAAAAACAATGTAAAAAATTATAGAGTTTATATCACGAGAGATCCAGACAATAAAATTATTTATAATTACAAAATTATCAGCGGTGTTTCAACACAAAAAATAGGTATTGATATTTTACGACAAAACGGTTACAAAGACGAAATTATCTACAAAGCTTCAAAGATTTGCAAGAGAACTTCTTGAGGGGTGCTAAGTCAAAAGCATATTTTTTAACTAAATTGTTTTATGAAATTGCAAGCTGCAAATCTTATAAAACAATATCAAGGACGAAAGGTTGTTAATGATTTATCAATAGAAATTTCTCAAGGTGAAATCATAGGTTTATTGGGACCAAACGGAGCTGGAAAAACAACAAGCTTTTACATGATGGTCGGAATAATTAGACCTAATGCAGGAGATATTTTCCTTGACAATAAAAATATAACTGCTCTTCCTATGTATAAAAGAGCAAAATTAGGAATAGGATATTTGCCTCAAGAAGCTTCAATTTTTAGAGAACTTACCGTTGAAGAAAATCTTTTAGCTCCTCTTGAAATGACTAATTTGAAAAAAAAAGAAAGATTGGAGAAAGTTGAAGAATTGTTAGAAGAATTTAGCATAACGCATATTCGTAAAAGTAAAGGTAAAGTTCTTTCTGGAGGAGAACGACGTCGAACAGAGATTGCAAGACTTTTAACTATAGATCCTAAATTTGTTCTCTTGGATGAACCTTTTGCGGGAGTGGATCCTATCGCCGTAGAAGAAATTCAATCTTTAATCTTTAAACTGAAAAATAGAAATATTGGTATTTTGATAACCGATCATAATGTTGATGAAACTTTATCTATAACCGACAAAGCTTATTTAATTTTTGAAGGAAAATTATTACAACAAGGTACACCAGAAGAGTTAGTTGCTGATGAAAGAGTTAAAAATTTGTATCTTGGAAGTAATTTCCAACTAAAAAGGAAAAATACCTTATAATTCAATAAAGGAAGTTGTTTATGAGTTTAATCTATTTTAGAAATATTCCAATGTTTATCTATAATAAGATCTCATTGGGAAATATCAATCGTAGTATCAATTGTACAATTTATTATAAACCTGATTATTTAGCAAATGTCAATGTTTACGGGAGTGTTTTGTTTTATGTTGAAGAAGATTCTTTTAAAAATTTTTTTTATGAATTGTGGTCAAAACCTCTTTTCGATGTATACAAAATCACTCTTTTAGTTAATACAAAAAAAGATATTTTCGATTTGATAAAAAAAGATTTTAGACTTGTAGAATCAGCAGGTGGAATTGTTAGAAAAGAAGATCTCATTTTGATGGAATTAAGGAAAGAGGTGTGGGATTTACCGAAAGGACACGTGGAAAAAAATGAAAATGTTGCAGATGCTGCTAAAAGAGAAGTTTGGGAAGAATGTGGTGTCGAATGTGCTATCTTGGAAAAATATCTTAACACTTGTCATGTGTTTGCTGCTGATCAAGAAATTTTTTTCAAAAATATAACATGGTACCTCATGTCTTGTTTAGATGACTCTAAAATGAAACCTCAAAAAGAAGAAGGTATTTTAAGTGTTGAATGGGTTCCTATCATCGAACTTGCGAAAAAAAGAATGTATATGAGTGTTATCCATTTACTTACAACTTATATCAACATTTTACCTTTAGATCCTTTAAAAATTTGTAGAGAGAACATTTAATCTCATCTCTCTTCGTGGTGTACTTTGCCTTAAAAAAGATTTTTTTTAATTTAGTTTATTATGAGTTCAATAATTTTTGTTGGCGCTCCGGGTGTTGGAAAAGGAACTCAAAGGGAATTATTAATACAAAAATATCCTAGTTTTTCGTCGATTGTCCCGGGTGATATCATGCGTAATGAAGTTAAAAATAAAACCGAATTGGGAAGACAATTGGAAGATTTTTTAAATAAAGGTCTCTTAGCTCCTCATGAATTAGTCATGGAGTGTGTTATTAGTGCTTATAAAAATTATCAAGCAAACGGTTTTAAAAATTTTATTTTTGATGGTTTTCCTCGTGAAATTGAACAAGCCTTAGCTATTGACAAATTTTTAGGCGACAGTCTGAAAATCGATTCTGTAATTTTCTTCGATCTTGATGATAATACTTCTGTTCAAAGAATAAAAGGTCGAGCTATTAGTAGCGGTAGATCTGATGATGTTAATGAAGAAACTATACGTACTCGTTTTAGAGAATTTCATTCTAAGATGAATCCTGTTTTGGAACATTATAAAAATATTTTACACGTCATCGACGCGTCTGCAAGTCCCGAAGATGTTTTCAATAATCTTGAAAAAACTTTAGGTTCGCTTTTATCATAAGCGTTTCTTATTTTCTTCTTATCATGGCAATTCCAAATTTTATAGATAAAGTACATATTTTTGTTCGTTCTGGACATGGAGGTGCTGGATGTGTTCATTTTAGACATGATAAATTTTCGGTAAAAGGTGGTCCTGATGGAGGCGATGGTGGAAATGGTGGTAGCATTATCTTTAAAACAAATAGAAATATCTCGACCTTGCACACTTTACGTTTCAAAAGACATTTCTATGCGCAAAATGGACAAAGTGGTGGGGAAGCAAATTGTCATGGAAAAAATGCTGATGATATCATTATCGAAGTCCCTGTTGGTACTACAATAAAAGATGCTGATACTGACGAGCTTTTGGTTGATTTAGCTGAAGATTCAGAAATCGTTTTATTAAAAGGAGGAAAAGGGGGTTTGGGTAATACGCATTTTAAAACTTCAACAAGACAAGCTCCTTATTATGCTCAGCCTGGTCTTGAAGGTGAGGAAAAAAATTTAATTTTAGAATTAAAACTTTTGGCTGATGTAGGACTCGTTGGATTTCCTAATGCTGGAAAATCTACATTCCTCTCCGTTGTCTCTGCTGCAAAACCTAAAATTGCAAATTATCCTTTCACAACTCTTGTCCCTCAACTTGGTATCGTAAGTCATAGAGAAAAAAATTTCGTTCTTGCAGATCTACCAGGAATTATAGAGGGAGCTTCTGAAGGTAAAGGTCTTGGTTTGAGATTTTTCCGTCATATAGAAAGAAATAAAATTTTATTATTGCTTATCGATGCTCAGTCTGAAAATCCTTTTTCGACTTTCTTATCTTTACGTGAAGAAATAAAAAATTATAGCGATGTTGTTTTTAATAAACCTTTCTTTGTCGTTGTATCAAAAATAGATTCTGTTGATGAACAAACTTTAAACGAGATTGCCGCAGAATTTCAAAAAAATAACATTCAACCTTTTTTTATCTCTTCTCAACAACAAACAGGAATATCTACACTCCTTGATAAAATTATCTCTGTTACATAATTGAAAACGATTACCTGTTTTTCAATTCTTATTAATAATCAAAACTGAATTTTTTACTTATTTGGGAAATTGACCACGATACGAATGTTTAATTATATTTATAGTAGATTTTTACTATGCAAAAAATATGTTATTAGGAAAGAAAATATCTTTTTTGCGAAATATTTTAGGCGTTATCATCTTGGGGGGATGTATGGAAAATGTTGGGGTTAAGAGTGGTGAAAATGTAGGTACTTTTTTTAGACAATACGGTCAATGGTTATCACATGATGATGACGTTATTGACAGGGCAAAACTCGACAAGATCAAATCGTTAAAAAATGAAGAATTTGTAAATAAATTAAATGACTACAGCTCTGACATAATAAAACAACAAGCTAAAAGATATGCGGAAATAAAAAAAAAAGAGAAAAAACTTAACGATGCAAAAAAAGATAAAATTTTAGATTCTTATACTAAAAACTTTGTGAATTGCGTTAATAAACTACTAATCGTCAACGCAAAGAGTTTGGAGTACATGTATCAAAATCAAATTGGAAATAATAAATGTAAAATGTTAAATCAGTTTTTTAAAGATAAAATACCAAACGATATTGCGACACATGTAGACAACGTTATTAAGCAGGCTCAAAAAAAATGTAAAGAAGAAAAAACAAATCTTAGACTTATTGCATACACCGCTGCACCAATTTTAACGACTATAAGTATTTTAAGATTTATTATCAAGAACTTAGAAAATGATAATAGTCAACAAGCAAAAACTTTAACACTACAATGTAAAGTGACATTAATGCAATATTGTAAACTGTTTAATGAAAAAACTTCCAAGTTCCTGAGTGATTTATCTGGTTTAAAAATTAATTTATATAAATTATCTCAACAAAATTCGCAACATAGCTCTATAAATTTCTCTTTACTATCGTATACTGGTTTGGTACAAAGTGAAGTTGAAAACGCACCTAAAGAAAACTTTATTATCTCGATGCCAATTGGTACTTTCAATTTATTATTAACGGTTTTTCTTTTTGATGGAAGATTTGGTGAAGACTTAGATAGTAAATGTTTAGTAATGGCAAATACTTTGCATGATGTCTTTATTGATCATGAAAAAGCTGGTTTGTTTTATTTATATGATGAACATGCAATAAGTGTCTTGTTGTTTAATGACGAGATTAGATTTTTAAGAACACTTATTAGCGACCAAATTACTACTATGTTTTATGATCTTCAAAAATTACATTCTAAAAATTTAGTTTCAAGGGAAAAATGTATAGAAAATATAAAAGCTAGTAGAAATATAACGGTACAAGATTTACGTTATTTCGATCAGAATGTTATTAAAGTTTTGAAGACAAATAAAAAAAGTAGAGAAATCGTCGATAAAATCTTTAAAAATCAAGATTGTCGTGAAGTAGCTTGTAAGTTTTTTAAAAAAAAATACATGAAACAGTTAGAGGCTCAATATCTTACAAAGATTAACACTGATAATAAGAAATTAAAATCAAATAATAAACGTCGTTAACAAACAAAAATAAAACATGCATTTCATTGTAAAATGAATGCAAAATCTTCACATACATATTCAAAACCAAAAAATACCTTTTAGTTTATACTTCTATTTTTTCTTTTTAATGTCTATCTATTTCCTCGTACAAAAAATGTGATATAAAATTTTGTTTAAAATAAAATCGCAACTAGATACTAGAGCACGTTTGTGTATATGACGTACAGTAAAAGAAAATATCTTCAATTTTTGAAGTCTTGTGGTATCGTTTCTGCTGGTTTAACTCTTTACGCCTGCAATCAAGGAAAAGATTCATTCGTAAATCAACATAACAATGAAAAAATTTCTCAAGAGGAAATTATAGCTATTGTTAATGAAAAACTAAATTCAGAATTCCCAAATGCAAATAAAGAAGTTATCTTAAATTTTTTTAATGATAATATTGATTTTTTTCAAAAGACTGATAACACAACAAATGATTTTTTCTCTTATATAGACGGAGATGTTGAGTTATTGAATGAATTTATTACTGGTCAAAAAAATCTTAGCGATTGGATTTGTCAAAATCTCGATAATGAAATACAAAATGCTAAAAGTAAGGTAGAAGAACTACAATCAAAAAAAGAGGCTTTAAAAATAAAAAATAATGCAAAAATAATAAGCCAAATTGGTGAACTAAAAACAAAAATTAAAACTTTACAAGATGAAGCGGCTGATTTGAGAAAACAAGAGGGAAATATAAAAAATCAAAAAGCTGATTTGAGAAAACAAGAGGAAAATATAAAAAATCAAAAAGCTACATTAAAAAAAGAAGGAGATGAGCTTCAAAAGCGTAAAGATGAAAATAATAAACAACAGAAAGATTGTAAAGAAAAGATAAAACAACTCGAATCGACTATTAAATAAAAGTACCCAAAAAAAAGAAGTTATCGTGACGGATTAAACACAAAATAACGAAAATAAAGAAAAAGTGATTATAAAGGGAGAGAAAAATTAAAATTTTCTGTTTTAATAAAATAAAACTGTAGCAAAAGTATCAATTTATAAAACGTGATACTAATAAATAAGGCGGTGATGTGTTTTACAAAACTGTTAAAAAATTTAGTGTACGTAATAAATTTTTGTATGCTGTAGCATATTAAAAACAGAGTATTTTTTTTACATATCTGCATCTTTTTGTTTATTCTCATTTACAGCAAAAACATCTAAATCTCTTACAAAATAAAACCTTAAATACAACAATTTTCAAATGATCATTTTATCCATGATTTCCTTAATGTAGGAAATTTAAAAAGATGGCACATAATAGATAGTATTAAATAAGATTATTAAAAACGGCAGATAAAATTTCTGCTCTGTTAAAATGTTTAAAAGAAAAACAAATTGGAAATACGGCTTTTGATCGAGTTAAAATAAATGTTCTCAAAGGTATTCATAAATTAAACATGCCAGAATTCTTTTTAAAATATTGCATGGGAGGTTTCGATTTTGTTGATATAACAGAAAATTAAAAATTTCAAATTTCGTTATAGTTATCTAAAATACTTTTTACAGCTTCGATAGTTTCTGCATCCATCAACGTTTGTCTGAAATTTTTTATATCAGGGATATTTTTAAAATAATTTTTATAATGTTTTCTCAGTGAAACGACAGCATAATGTTCATTTTTATAATTCTTTTCCATCTCCAGATGCTGCATTATCAACTCTTTAACATCAGGTTTTACAAAATTTTTATTTTCTACTTTACATTTTATCTCGTCAAAAATCCATGGATGTCCTATCGTCGCACGTCCTATCATTATCCCATCTACTTCGTATTTATTTTTACACTCCAAAGCTTTTTCTACAGAATCAATATCTCCATTCCCAATGATAGGAATTTTTATCCTAGAATTATTTTTTACTTTACCGATATAAGACCAATCAGCTTCTCCTGAATACATTTGATTTCGAGTTCTAGCATGAATAGTTACAATTTGAACTCCAACATCCTGCAGTCTTTCAACTAGTTCCTCGATGACTATAGAATTCATATCCCACCCCAATCTTGTCTTCACGGTAACAGGAATTTTTACAACCTTAACAACTTCGGCGACCATTTTTTGTAACTTTTCTATGTCTTGTAATAAAGCAGAACCACATCCTTTCGAAACGACTTTTTTCACAGGACAACCACAATTTATATCTATCATGTCGGGATTTTGTTCTTCAGCAATCAATGCTGCTTGCTTCATCGATTCAACGTTATGTCCAAAAATTTGAATTCCTATCGGTCTTTCGAAATTATCGAATTTTAATTTTCTGACGCTTTTTTCTGCATTTCGTATTAAACCTTCAGAGGAGATAAATTCAGTGTACATCACATTAGCACCGAATTTTTTACATAGAAAACGAAAAGGAGGATCTGTAACTCCTTCCATAGGAGCTAAGAAAAGAGGAAATTTTTTATCTTCAAACAATAAATTTTTCAAGTTCATAACCAACTAGCCTGTTATGATAATAAAACAAGCTACAAATATCTTCTGTTGTATAAAAATTATATTTTTCTAAAACGAGAGGACGATGAGAACCGTAAATACCTAAATTTTCTAAACCATTTTTGATAATATCTTCGACAGAGAAATATCTAATTTCATCGGAAATATCTATTAAATCATTTTCTTCGTAATCAAGAATAACTTCACGTACAACTTTAATTTTTTCAGCAAGGAGGTAAGCGTTAATAGTAAAAGCTTTATTTGGTAATTGAAAAAATTCATTCATAGGAAGTTTATGCATAGACAGTAGAAGTTCAAAAGCAACGAAAGCAACGAGAGAACTAGGAATAACGACATTATGTGTACGATATTGTCTTGCGATATTTTCAGATAATTTTTTAGAGGTCTCTCTTAAAAGAGCTCCATCTTCAAGATTATTACATTCTAGGATATCAAATAAATTTATTGTTCCTCCATTATTGTCAACACTACTACCACTTTCATCAACTTTATTTCCTAAAACATCGATAGGATCTCCAAAAGAAACAGTAATTTTAGATTTTTTGAATATTAAGTCGCTAGTGTTTTTGAAAAAGGAAATATACTTTTCTCTAAAAGTTTTTTTATTCTGAATTTCGACACCATAAGTCTTTTTTATATGATCTCGAATAAGTGAGGCCCCTTCTAAGACAAAAGGATAATTTAGAATTAAAGGGACAATGTAGATTTTTTTTGCATTAAAACCGTGTTTTTTATAGTTTAGCGCTTGTGCTGCTACTGTTGTTCTTAGTAAACCAAATTTTAATTTTGTTTCAACTTCCCCACTTCTACATCTTGTTCCTCCAGGGAAAAATAAACAATCACAACCATAATGAATTGCTAAGGTAGAGTAATTTTGTAAAGTTGTGAGATAAATCAAATTTTTTTTCCTTCTATCTATTTTATAGGCTCCAACTTTATTCAAAACTCCAGTTGTTACATTATTAAAAAGATTCAAACCAGCACCATAAATCACAGGTTGTAAGTCGACAGAGTCTAAAACCATTCCAATCAACAAAGAGTCAAGGTTACTGAAATGTGTAGGGACAACGATAAGAGTTCCTTGTTTAGATAATTTTTGTATTAATTTGATATTTCCTAAAATGGAGATTTGGTTGGAAGATAAACCACGTTCAGAGGCAAGTTCTTCGTTAGGAAGTTGTATTTTAACAGAATTGAGGAGACGAGAGAAAAAGAAATAGTTTACCGATTTTAGCAAATTATAAACAGAGGGATCAAAATCATTGGAAATTTCTTGAATATAACTTTCGATAATTTTGGTGACGACTTCGTTAAGGTCGTTATTTTCGTCTTGAAGTTGTTCAAAGAGTCCTCCCTTTTTAAAAATTTTTTCACTACTAGAGTCAGCGTACCATCGTTGTTTTGTATATAATTTTTTTTCTCCTATTAAAGATTCACACAAACTTTCTCGTAACATTTTTTTATCCTCGTTTATCTTAGAGATATCGAATAAAGTTTTTTTTAGGACGTCATTAACAAAATTTTCCTTATCCTTGAGGATGTTGATAATGTTATAATTGTATTTTTTCTGCATGACAATATAAGATTTTACAGTTTAATATTCGATTTCGACAACATTTTCGTTTGAATAAGAGTTGTATAAAATTTTACCTTTATAATTTGTTTTAATATCTGCATCAGGGAGATTTGTAGAAATATTTTTCAAATGATAGATTTTACCAATGCCGATATAAAAGTTTACAAGTTGATAGTTTCTTGAAAAATTTATTTTTATGTAATAGTCCTTACCGTCGGAGCATAAGATTTTGATTTCTTTATCATGAAGGACTTTTTTTGTATTATCATCATCTTTTATTTCCAAACTAAAAGAACAATCTTTTTTATTATTGGCTTGTTTACAATTAGAATCAGATTCTGAGAGTTGTGTTATGAAGGAATTACCTGGGCTAACTTTTTTAAATTTTATTTCAAGTTTAGGACAAGATCTATAATCCATGTTGAGGAAATGATAATCACTATGTCCTCTTAGGTGGTCGTTATCGCAACTTAAAAAAAATAAAAACAAATATTTCAATTTGCCTTTCATAATGAAATTTTAGACTGAATAATGTTTTTTCGTAGATGTAAAAACGAATTTTTTATAAAGATTTAAGATTTTTAGGGAAAATAGAAAAATGTTAGACTATTCCTCAGAACCACAGTGATCACAGCAACCACAGTCAGAACAACAACATTCTTTTTCTTCACCAACTTGTGATTTGATATACTTAACGATTTGTCCAATAGTTCTATTTTTTTCCACTTCTTCATCAGGAATAGACAATTTAAAGACTCTTTCGAATTCCATGATTAACTCAACCATATCAAGAGAATCAGCGCCAAGATCAGAAGCGAGATCACTTTCATCTTTTAAAGATTCTCGAGGAACAGCTAATTTATCAACGATTATATCACGAACTTTTTCTTCGATATCTATCATAAGCAAAAATTACATTCAAACTTAATTAAAAAAAAAAATCAGAAACAAACTTTTAATTAATATTAACCATAGTACCTTTAACGACGGTATTCCCAGAAGATTTTAAAGTTGCACTCATACTTCCCTCTACTTCGGCGGTCATATTACCTTTTAATTTTATATTATTTCCAGTACCTTTAACATCTCCACCAGAAGTTTTTAATTCTATATTTTGTTTTGCCTTCAAAGTTATATTGTTACCATCGAGAGTGATATCTTTGCTACATTTTAACGTTATTTCCCCATCGACCAAGGAAATTGTATCTTGATTACTTGTAACAACAATACTTTTATCAGAATCGGAGATAACAACACTACAATTTTCAGGTGTTAAGACACTTATAACTTTATCTTTTTCGTCAAATTTTAGAATCATTCCACTTTTTGTCTTTAACATTTTAACTGTATTCTCGGCTTCCAAAGTTTCTGGCACAGCATTTTTAGAACTAAACAAAGAGCCAACGACGACAGGGTATCTAGGATCAGAACCAAGGAAACCAACAACAACTTCATCTCCAACTTCGGGGAAAAACATAATTCCAGTTTGGTCTGAAGAAGCATATAAAGAAGCGACACGACACCAAACACCACCTTCACTATCATGAATTGTTGGAATATTAACAAAAATACGAGATTCTTCTTCAGGGTCTCCGTCAAGATTTTTTACAGTTCCAATTTGTAATCCAGAAATAGAAGAGCTAATACCACTATTATCAGGTAAGAAAATATTAGAATATTTTTTTACATATCTTTGTCCAGATAAACCAATAAAAACTTTAGTAAGCCATCCATTTTCATCAATAATATGTTTTACCCCACTAACATAAGCATCACCTTGAAAGACAGCGGAACCTTTTTCAAGTTTTACGCAACTATTAGGTTTTATACTACTATTTCCGTAAGTGGTGACAGATCCTTGAATTTTAGAAATTCTATTTAAAGATAAATTACCAGAAATCGCACTTTTGACTTCTTCTTCTGTATTTAAACCTGCGTGAACTAAATTACCTTTTTGTTTTTGTGTAGATTCAGTCAAATCAGAATAAGCTACCGATCCAAAAGAACTTTCAGAAGCACTATCACATTTTACCTCTTTAATTTCTTGGTTTTTAACATCCCAAACTTTTCCAGTGATATCTTCAATTTGATAATCAGCATTAACTTCGAGGTCCATGGTAATAATATTTTCACCGAAGGTTAATGTAGGATTCCCGCCAGAAGTTATTGGATCGACGACAGAAACTTTTTCATTATCAACTAAAACAATTTTGCCGTATACTTCAGCTCGCATATTTATCAAGTCCCAGTCAGAAAGATTATACTGAGTAAAGCATTCGTGAGTTAAACTTAGTCCACTAACATCTGCGCTTAGACCTTGTTCAGAGATAATAGATTGTAAAATTTCTTCATCAGTTTTATCCTGAAAAGAGATAACATGATCAACAATTGTGAGACAATGAGCTTTACTTTTAGCAACAATTTCATCATAACAGATACCATTTTCAGCATCCATTTTCAAACCTTGTTTAGCAACAATTCCGTTGAATATAGCGGTTGTTGATTTATCATCCCCAACTTCAATG
>CAMEYY010000008.1 GCA_945947725.1 uncultured Cytophagales bacterium
CTCTCATAACTCAACTTCAAGAGACGCAAGCTGCTGATATAGCTCATTTTTTATCTCATATAGAAATAAAACATGCTATAGAAATTTTTAATGACCTGCACGATACATGTCTACAAGGTAATGTTTTCGCAGAATTGGACCCTGCTATCCAGCTAGAATTATTTAAGCTAGTACCTAAAAAGACTTTCGCCAATATCTTCGTTGAAATGTTATCAGAGTCGCGTGTTATTTTCTATCGTCAGCTTTCTTTACAAGAACAAACTCGACTTCTTCCTTTCCTCGATAAAAATATCCGTCAAGACGTTACAACTTTAAGTGCTTACTCCGACGACACTGCAGGAGGTATAATGAGTACTGATTTCTCGTTCATCTTCGGAGATATGACCGTGGCTAATGCTATCGAAAAAATAAAAGCAGATGCCCCCTCAAAAAAAATGCTCTTCTACATTTATGTCGTCGACGATGATATGAATTTACTCGGGGTAATCTCTTTACAAAATATCATATTAGCTGACAAAGATAAACCTGTTAGTGAATACATGAACGACAACTTTATTTTCTCTTATGTGGACGAAGACCGAGAGATTGTTAGTTCGAAAATTGAAAAATACTCCCTCGTCGCTATCCCTATTTTAAATGATGAAGGACAACTTGTCGGTATCGTTAAATACGATGACGCTATCACGATTTTAAAAGAAGAACAAACCGAAGATATCGAAAAGTTGATGGGTATTACATCGTCAGGTGAAAATAGTGAGTATTTACAAATTTCTGCCTTTAAACATTATCTCAAACGTATAGGCTGGATCGTAACTTTATTCCTCATGACGATATTAACCAGTTTCACTATGCATCACTATGAAGAAATTTTAAATAATATACCCGTTCTAGCTCTCTATCTCCCTATGATCACCTCTACTGGAGGAAATACTGGAAGTCAGGCTGCGTCGGTTATCATTAGAGCATTATCTTTGGAAGAAATAGAATGGAAAAACATTTTCACTGTCCTCTGGAAAGAATTCAAAATATCTTTGATGATAGCTTGTACCTTATTCTTTTTCGTCGTCGCTAAAATTATTTCTTTCTCCTACGTCGATGACCCTCACTGCAATATCCTCATCTTGTCCTGGGCTATCGGTATTGCGTTAAGCACTCAAGTCGTTGTCTCTATTGCTATAGGTACCATCCTCCCAATGATAGTTAAGTTTTTAAAAATGGACCCTTCCGTCATAGCTAGCCCTGCAATAACAACTTTAGTTGACGTGACTGGAGTAATTATTTATTTCTCGTTAGTTCGATATTTTATCCCTTACCTATAAAATTTTAATTCTGTAATCTATAAGCTTTAAAAGAATTCCAAAGCAAAGCTGTTATAGTCATAGGACCTACTCCACCTGGAACAGGAGTTATAAATGAACATTTATCTTTCACATTTTCAAAATCCACATCTCCTACCAACCTCACACCACTCTTCTTCGTAGCATCAGCAATCCTCGTTATCCCAACATCAACAACAACAGCACCCTCCTTAACCATATCCCCACTCACAGAAAGTGGAGCCCCCGTGGCAGATATCAAAATATCAGCATTCAAAGTATGATCTTTTAAATTTTGCGTTTTTGTATGACATAGAGTACATGTAGCATTAAATTTTCTCTTACTCAATAAAAGAGATAAAGGAGTTCCTACCGTTACACCACGTCCAATAATAACACAATTTCTCCCCGCTAAATCAATGTCGTAATATTGTAACAATAAAACTATTCCCAACGGTGTAGCAGGAATCAACATCTCGTCTATGTTATCACTCAAAATCAAATTTCCATAATTCTGCTGATGAAGACCGTCAATATCTTTACACGGATCAATAGAATTTATAATCTTGTTACGATCTAAATGTCGAGGTAAAGGCAACTGAACTATCATCCCATTCACTTCCCTATCTTCATTCAACACCTGAATCAACTTCAACAATTCATCTTCTGAAACATCCTCGTCAAACTTATACAACTTAGCTTCGATACCGACATCTCCGGCTACTTTTAATTTATTTTTTACATAAATCTGACTTGGAATATCTTCTCCAACTAAAATAATCGCAATCTTAGGATGAATTTCAGCATCGAACATCTTCTTTCTATAAAATTCCGACGCTTCATTACCACTCAATAATTTGTACATATCTTATTCAAAAATTTCTTCTATACGATCATCCTCTAGCATACATCTCAAACTCCTTTTAACTTTACCTTGTTTTGTCTTATGAACTTTTAAAATCTCTTCTACTTGTTCCTCCAATTTCACCTTTTTCAATTCCTCACCTTTGCAGTCGATATTCAAAATCGCTTTTGTTTTCTCCAAATCTGAGATGATATCTTTAGTTTTTTTTCTATCATAAAAACCAAAAGCAAACCAAGAAGCCAAAAGTAAAAATATTGCTATTATCGTACGCATGTCTATAAAATTAATCTCCAAAGAACTTATGATCTCTCTACCCTCAAAGGTATTTTATTTTTAACTATGGATTCGCAAAAAATAAAAATCGAAGACCTATCTGAAGAAGGTTATAGTATCGGACATCTCGACGGGCGAGTCATCTTTGTGCAAGGTATTTGCGCTCCTGGCGATGAAGTAGAAATTAAAATTTTTAAAAAGAAAAAAAATTACTCTCTCGCCAACTTAATCTCCATCATACATAAAGACGAAAATAATAACGTTAAACCTCTCTGCTCTCATTTCGGCGTCTGTAATGGATGTCAATGGCAACATGTTTTGTATGAAAAACAACTAGAAATAAAAAATCAACATGTCCTCGATAAAATGGAACGAATTGCCAAAATAGACCTAAATACAACAGAGGTAAATAAAATTCTTGGAGCTAAAAAATTAACACATTATAGAAATAAATTAGAATACACTTTCTCGTGTCAATGTTGGATCTCTGAAGAACAAATAAAAAATAACGTCGAGATTGAAAATAAAAATGCTCTCGGTTTTCATAAAATGAAATATTTTAACAAAATCGTCCCTATCTCCACTTGCTTTTTACAACAAGATCCTTCCAATGAAATTCGAAATGCTGTAGATACTTTCTGTAAAACAAATGGTTTTTCTTATTACAATTTCCATGAACATACAGGAGATCTTCGTAACCTCATCATCAAGACGACGACGTTAAATCAAATCATGGTTATAGTTCAATTTGGTGACGTCGAAGAAAAGAAAATCCACCTCCTTATGAACTTTTTAAAAACTACCTTCCCACAAATCACATCTTTACAGTATATCGTCAACAAAAAATTAAATGAGACTTATTTCGACCTAGACGTCAAGACTTTTTATGGACAAGATTATCTCATCGAAGAAATGGATGGCTTGAGGTGGAAGATAAAAGCTAAAAGTTTTTTCCAGACAAACACTCAACAGGCTAGCATTTTATATAAAAAAATTATAGAACTATCTCAAGCTTCAAGTGAAGATGTCGTTTATGATCTTTATACTGGTGTCGGGACTATAGCGTTGTATTTTGCAAGATATGTAAAAAAAGTTATCGGCGTTGAAATTATCGAGAGTGCTATCGAGGACGCTAAAGAAAATGCAAAGTTGAATAAAATTGAAAATTCCTTATTTTTCTGCGGAGATGTTAAAGATGTCGTAACAGAAGATTTTATTTCTCAACATGGAAAACCTGATATCTTAGTTATCGATCCTCCACGCTCTGGTATCCACCCACAAGTTATAGAGACTATTTTAAAGATAAAACCTAAGACTTTAATCTACGTGAGCTGCAACCCTTCGACACAAGCTCGTGATATCTTCGCTTTGAAAGAAAGTTATAACGTAAAACAAATACAACCAGTCGATATGTTCCCTAACACTTACCACGTTGAAAATATTTGTGCATTGGAATTAAAAAAATAAGTTTATATTTTCAGGACAGATCTGATCCTGTTTTGTTTCATAATAGGTTTAAATATGGAAGAAGTTATATCGTACGTGGAGACTTTGATAGGAAAAAAAATTTTTAATAAAGACTTATTCCTTTACGCTTTCCGTTATAATCAGATAAAAAAAATAGAATACGAAAGATTGGAATATCTTGGTGATGCCGTCCTCGAATTGATTATATCTGATTTTTTATTTCAAAAATATCCTGATAAAGATGAAGGCCTTTTGACGAGCATGCGTGCTAAAATCTCCAATAGGAAATTTTTAAATGATGTCGCTATAAAATTAGGTATCGATATTATCGTTGATGAAGAAAAAAATAACATCATAAAACATATGTACGGCAGCGTTTTAGAAGCTTTCATCGGGGCATTATTTATAGAATTCGGTTTCGAAAATGTTAAAGATCTAGTACTAAAAAAGATAGTTATACCTTTTGTTAATTTTGCAGATTTCGAAAATCAAACAGAAAATTATAAAGGCTTCTTGTTAGAGTACTTTCAAAAAAGAAAAAAACAGGTTGAATTCTTTACATACAAGACAGAGAGTAGTAACGGCGAATTATTTGAAAGTAGAATCATTATCGACGGTATCTTAAAAAAATTTGTCGAAACAGCTAGCTCAAAAAAGGAAGCTGAACAAAACCTCTCAAAAAAAATCTTGGATTCTATTTTTGTAAAAAACGAAGTAAATTGATATATGAACAAAATGAATTTTCTCCTGGCCTTATGTATTATGATTCCTTTTTCTAGCTGTAAAAAAACTGTTAAAAGACTTAATACAGATACCGTGAAAGATCTCAGTGGTCGTTTTAATGATACCGACTCACAAATGATAGCTCAGAGTATCGTCGAACAAATGCTTACTGAATGTTATGATCTCAAAATAGCTTCACGTGATGAAAGGATTTTAGCGGTAGGAGAAGTTAGAAATCTTAGCCACGAACATATCAACTGTTCAACTTTCATGAATGATATAGAAAGAAACCTTATCAACTCTGGAAGATGTCGTGTTATAGCCAACAAAAGTATCAGAGAAGCTATACAAGAGGAATTTGTCGAATTTGAAGATAACCTCTCTCCTTTAGATCAACTAGAAAAACAAAGAAATTGTGCGAAGAAATTAGGTGTTAATAGAATGATTTTTAGTTCTATAACAAGTATCGTCGACAAAGAAGGAAAGAAAAGTGTGAGATTTTATCAGTTCGATATCAAACTCATTGATGTAAATACCAATGAAGTTGTTTGGATGGGAACAAAAAAAATTAAAAAATTCATCCAAGATTAAAAGAACCTCTTATTATATGAAAAGAATAACGCGTAAGTTGATAGCTCTTACAGCCTTTTTCATGTTGTTAAATTGTGACCCCGAAGAAGAGTCAGAAGAAAAGGAACACAAAGAATATGTAAAACCTAATAAAAAGTTACCTAAGGCCGAAGAAGATCCAACAGAAGAGGATAAGTTATCTGAAGCCGAGAAAAAGAAGATAGAGTCTTTCTGCGATATATCATCATTGAAAACACAAGCCAACAATAATCCTCAGAAAGTATTTGAACTTTTTACTAAAAAAGTTGAGAGTAAATTCGTTAGAGAAGAAATAGATGAAGATCAGAAATCTTACCTTTTTAAATATGCGCTAGAACAAGGTATAGATATTAACAAACAGAATCAACATGGTGACACATTTCTCTTATTAGCTGTAATAAATAATGTAAATAAAGAGACTCTTGAAGCTATCATCAAAAAAGGTGCTAAGACTGACATAGGAGACGACGTAAATGGATTAACACCTCTACATTTTGCGGCTGTTTCAAAGAGTAACCCTTGTGATAAAATCAATTTATTTGCAACCAAAGATAATATCAATATAAAAGATGCGCATGGAAGAACACCTTTGATGTTTGCTGTGCAAAATAAAATTTGTTCTCCTGAGGTATATGAACTACTTTTGTCTCAAGGAGCTAATATTGATGAAAAAAACAATAGTGGAAGTACACCTCTTCATCTGGCTGTATGGTATCAATCTTTGGATCTTGTAAAAATTTTGGTTTCACTGAAAGCAGATATTAATGCTAAAGATAGTGCTAATAGAACACCTCTTGATCTTGCTAAAAAATTAGAAGACGGGGATAAAGGAGTTGATATAAAAAAATATCTAGAATCTTGTGCTAATCAATAGCCCCTCTATCAACGTGGATGTTTTGTAGTAAGTCCATTTTTTACCTCTGCAAAATTTGTGTCATCTTTTATATAGGATTTAAAGTCTATGAAAGGTGAATTCTTTATAAAATCCACGATATGTGTGCGTACTACCTCTATTTTCTTTATTCTCTTTTTTCAATCTTGTTCTATTAACGTAAAAAAAAATCATCTACATAAAACTATCGTAGAAGGTAATTACACTGAGGCTAACAAAATCTTAGATAAAAATTACCGTTCTGAACATTTAGGTAGGAATAAACTTTTATATTACATGGACCGAGGGCTTGTCGCATATCTCAATAAAGACTACGCACATAGCAATGATTTTTTTAACCTTGCTGATAATATTCACGAAGATCAAACAAAAAATTTTGGTGATATTTTACTTAAATACACTCTCAACCCTTCTTTAACGACATACCTTGGTGAAGATCATGAGATCTTTTTTATCCATTATTACAAAGCGTTAAACTACCTTGCTTTGGGACAAATTGATGAAGCTTTAGTTGAATGTAGAAGACTAAATACGGAGTTGGAAGTTTTATCAGATAAATACAAAGATCAAAAAAATTATTATTGTAAAGATGGTTTTGCACATACACTCATGGGTATCGTTTACCAAGCTGCTCACGATTATAATAATGCTTTTATCGCTTACCGTAATGCTATAGAAATTTTTGAAACTCCTGAATATCAGAAGATGTTTAAAGTTCCAATGCCTCAACAATTACAAAAAGATATAATCTTTGTCGCTTATAAACTTTTCGACCGTGATAATGTCAATTTTTACAAACAGAAATTCGGATTACAAGATTATGATCCAGCGCAAGAAGATAAAAATTGTGGAGATCTTGTATGTTTTTGGAATAATGGAACAGTGCCAAAGAAAAGGAGTTCTTCTATAACATTTATTATTGCGCGTACAGGAGATATTGTCACTTTTTCGAATGTAGAGTTAGGATTATTTTTTAGTTTTCCTATTCCTTCTGATGAAGATTTCAATTTTAATATTCTCCGTGTAGCTTTCCCTGAGTATAACAAAAGTTTTTCTGTTGTAGATCGAGGATTTTTAAAAATAGATGAGGAAGAATATACGTTAGAAAAGTTGGAGGATGTGAGTCGTGTTGCTAAAAAAACTTTATCTGAGAGAAGGAACTATGAATTAGGACAGATGCTTTTACGTTTAGCTATAAAAAAATCATCAGAGATCTTGTTGCGAGAATCTAATCAATATCTTGGGATAGCTTTAGGTATTTTTAATTCCTTAACAGAGCAAGCAGATACACGTCATTGGGAAAATCTTCCTTATGAAATCTTTTATACTAGAGTGAGGTTATCTGAAGGAAATCATGTTATCGAACTTAAACCAGATTTTAATGATAAAGTAACGTACGAGATTTTTAAAAAGTTTAATGTCGAAAATGAAGAAATTGTTATAAAGAGAGGTAAAACGACTTTTTTACAGTTTAATACCTTATTAGGGTCTAGATAAAATTAGGTTTTTTAATAAATTTCCATTCTCCACGAGGAAGACTATCTTTTGTTATTCCACCGAAAGAGATACGATCTAGAGTTCGAACTTTATAATTCAAGTGTTCAAAAATTCTTCTTACGATACGATTCTTTCCAGAATGTAAAACAACAAAAAGGTTTTTCATTTTATCGTAATAAATATTGTCGACTTTAATAAAACCGTCTTCCAGTTTGAGACCTTTTTGAATTTTTTCTTTATCACTAGGCCTTAATTCTCTATCTAGTGAAACTTTATAAGTCTTCTTGATTTTAAAAGAGGGATGCGACATTTTGTTTGCTAGTTCCCCATCATTTGTCAAAAGAATAACCCCTGAAGTATTTCTATCAAGACGTCCTACAGAAAAAATTCTTTCTTTTACATTTATCAAATCAAAAATTGTTCGTCGTCCTTCAGGATCATCAGCAGTACAAATACAGTTGATTGGCTTATTTAAAACGATATAAATTTTGTCTTGTGCCTTTTTTTGTTGAACAACTTTATTATTACAAACGACTTTAGCGTTTTCATCTATACAGGTACCGAGTTCAGTAACCATTTTACCGTTGACAGAGACGAAACCTTTAGAAATTAATTCATCAGCTTTTCTTCTCGAGCAGATTCCCGCACTACTTAAAAATTTATTTAGTCTTATCATTTAGATGTTTGAAATTTATTTTTTTTTACCGAATTGGTTCATGATGTCTTTAGCGAAAATAGACATATTAGAATTAGGAACAGCTTTTAATCTATCTTTAGAAATTTCCTCACCTGTCTGTTCACACACACCAAAAGTTCCATTCTTCAATCGTACTAAAGCACTGTTTAAACTGGCGAGATATTTTGTTTGATGATTGATCAAACTACTCAATTCACTTATATCCCCTTCTCCTATTTCCAGTGCACTACTCAAAGAACTAAGTTCTTCATTAGCTTTTTTAATTTTTTCAACAATTAAGTTTTCAAAAAACATATCGTCCATAAACCAAACATATTTTTTTACTCAACGAATAAAATACGTCCACAATTTTCACAAAAAACAATATTTTCAAATTTTAAAACATCAACAGCCTTTTGAGCACAACATCTAACGTGGCAATGAGAACAAATATTATCTTCGAGAGGAGTAACAACAACCTTGTCCTCAAAAGTATGAAATAAACGATCGTAAACTTTTAAAAAATTAGGTTGTAAAATAGAAACGACATTTTTTCTTTTAGAATTTAAATCTTCAATAAGTTTTCCATATTCATCAGAAACAGATTTAACATTTTCCGCATTTTCAGAAAATTTATTTTCAAATTTTTGTTTTAACTGTTCGATTTTGCTTATACACACCGCGACACTATCTTCCTCGTCTAAAAAATTTTCAAAACAGAACTTTTGATCTTTAACAAGATTTTTAATGTTTTCAAAAGAAATTTTATCTACAACATTCAACCGTTCAATTTCGCTAAGGATAAAATTACAAGAATCAATTCTATTTTTTAAGAAATCATGAGAACCATTAACCTCATCAATTTTTTTATTGGCATCGATAATCTGGAAATCAAGATCTTGTAACTCCTTTAACAAAATTAAATCGTTTTTTAACGAATTTGACATACTTAAAATTTCTAAATAAAACCTTTATGAAAATCTAACGATAAACTTACTAATTCTTGTATATAAAGGTATTTTTCTTGCCTTTAGAAAAAATTTTTCTACTTAAATCTTTTATTTTTTCGATGTCAACACTCTCAACTCTCGAAACGAACTCATTAATGTAATTTTTATCTTCAACAATCAAGCTATTTGCTATTTCGTCCGCAATATTTGTTAAATCTAATAAATCGCATTTATACTCCATTTTTAAATTGTTCTTTGCTTTAGTCAACTCTTCGTCATCAATTTCATTAACAAAATCATCTATTGTTTTAAATAATTTTTTTTTAGCAAAATCAACATCTACTCCTTCACTCACAAAACCAGAAATAATAAGCATACCTTCCAATTCGCAATTATCAAATTCGACACTTATGCTATTAAAAATTTTATCTTCATCAACGAGACGACGGTACAATAACGAAGACTTTCCACAATCCAACATTTCACTCAAAACTGAAGTAGTAAAAAAATCCTTATCAACACGAGCACAAGTTTTATAAACAATAAAGATACCTTCAAGTGGGACGTTTTTTTTGACAATCTTCTCAGAGTTTAACAAACTATCTGTATTTCCAGCAAAAGCAGATCTCATTATTATCTTTTTTTCAGACTGCCGGTTAAAATATTTTTCACTCAACTTTTTTATTGTTTCAAAATCAACATTTCCAGCGACGACTAAAATAGCATTTTCAGGACGATAGAAATTATAAAAATTTAAAACATCTTCTCGCGTTGTTTGAGCAATATGATCTTCAAAACCTATCGTTGGGCAGTGGTAAGGATGTTTTTCATCGTAAAGAGTTGGATGTAAATGTAAATAAAAATCACTGTAAGGAGTTCCATAATAAGATTCTTTTAGTTCTTCAGTTACGACATTTTTTTGAATTTCAACACTTTCTTCGGTTAAATTAAGATCAAACATTCTGTCTGATTCCAACCAAAAAGCCGTTTCAATATTTACATGTGGAACCCAGCAATAATAATTAGTTACATCTAAATTAGTGTAAGCGTTATTACCTCCACCGACGTTTTGCAACTCGACATCAAAATTTTTTACATTTTTAGAACCGCAAAACATCAAATGTTCAAGTAGATGAGCTATTCCTTTATTTTTTTCAAAATCATCTCTAGATCCTACACGATAAATCAAATCTAAAACAGCACTTTGCACATCATGATTTTCATAGACAACAACATGAAGACCATTAGATAAAAAGAAATCTTTAAATGAGACCATAGGTTAAATATTTAATTCTGTTGAATAATTGATTTTTTTAGATGAAAAAAGATATAAACGCGAAAGAATGGAGATTATTCAGCTTTTTCAGCCTTTGCAGTTTTAGCTTTAGTAGTTTTCTTTGCTACTTTTTTCTTTTCGCTATCTTCACCACTTTTTTTCGTTGTAGTTTTTTCTTCAACAGTAGACATTTTATTAAATTCTTCTTTTAAAGCCTCCACGTCAATGTTTTTAATTACAGGACGACTCAAAAGGTCTTTTATTGTCTGTTGTTTTTTTATAGAATTAAGACGATTTTTTTTCTGTCTTCTCTGTAAACGAGTTATTGCCATACACCTTTATTCTTAAAGTCAATATTTAATATTATAAGATTGGTTGAAAAAATACGAAACAAATAACCTAAATAAACATTAGATTTTAGTATAGTATTACTAACAAATGTTCGATAGAATTTTTAACATCGGTAAAATAGTTTTATTCTGCACCTTATCGGTAGTTTTTCATGGTTGTTCTTCAAAATTTATAGTTGACGTAAAAGTTAATGCTCATTTCTTCAAAAATGGCTCTGGATCTTACTCGATGGTTGCAAATTTTGAAAACTTAAAAGGCTTCTTTGGTATTAATTCTTATAATAAAAAGGAAGCTTTGAGTTATGATTATATCGCTAATATTTTCACGAAGATGAGTGCTCGTGTTCAAAAAAAATATGAAGACAATAAAGTAATTTTTAAAAATGACTCCAAAAAACAAGAATTTGAAATTTCTTTCAACTTCGGATCTATGGACGAACTCAACGATATAATAAAACTGATGTTTGATCGACAAATTATTAACTATGCTTATCGTACTGACAGAAAAACAAAACAAAAGAAATTTGTTCTTACAAATCAAATCACATCTCTAAAACGTTTTGGTTTACAAGATTTTATCAAAGATGATGATACAAAAATAAAATGGTTCTCAATAAATACCATGTTGTCAAACATAAAAATCTTTAGAACATACTCTTTCGACGAAAACATTAAGAGAGTTAATACTGACAAGGTAAAAGTTTACGAAGATAAAAAAGTTGTTCACATCTCAAATAATTTATGGAAGTTGATGAACGCACAAACCCCTGAAAATAAAATTCATTATGTAATTGCTTTTAAATAAAAATGGCGATTATGAAATATGAAATCGTCTGATCTTGCAAACATTCAAAATAGAATTTTCAAATTACAAGAAGCTCTAGAATACAAAAAAAAATCTGAACTTTATATCAAACTCAAAGACTTTTCCAATAAAACCAATTTCTGGGATGATAGAATCGAAGCTGAGAAGACATTAAAACAAATGAGCGAAATAAAGGAAACTTTAGATGATTTTGACCTTTTACAACAACAATATGATGATCTAGAAGTTCTTTTCTCTTTTTATGAAAAACAAGAAGTCGATGAAGATGAAATGACAAAAGAGTTTCAGCAATTTACGAAAACATTGGCAGATTTTGAGATACGTAAGATCTTGAATGAAGAAACAGACAAAAATCCTGCTATTTTAGAGTTTACTCCTGGAGCTGGTGGAACAGAAAGTCAAGATTGGGCTGAAATGTTGATGAGGATGTATATAATGTGGGCACAAGGTAACGGTTATTCTGTACATCAATTGGATTATCAAAAAGGCGATACTGCTGGTTTAAAGTCAGCTACACTCGAAATCACAGGAAAGTTAGCTTATGGATATCTTAAAGGAGAGACAGGAATTCATCGTCTCGTAAGGATCTCTCCTTTTAATGCTGCAGGGAAAAGACAAACTTCTTTCGCCTCTGTTAATGTTTATCCTCTTGTCGATAATAAAATCAATATTGAAATAAATCCCGCTGATATTATTTGGGAAACATATAGATCTGGAGGTGCAGGGGGACAAAATGTTAATAAAGTTGAAACTGCTGTAAGAGTAAGACATCTTCCTTCTGGCTTGATTGTCGAATGTCAACAAGAGAGATCGCAAGGGCAAAACAAGGAGAAAGCTTTATCTATTTTAAAATCAAAACTCTACCAGATCGAAGTCGATAAACAAAACCAAAAGAATAAAGAAATCGAAGATAATAAAAAACAGATAGATTTCGGTTCACAAATACGAAATTACGTCTTACATCCATACAAACTCGTTAAAGACCTCCGTACAAATATTGAAAAAAGTAACGTCAACGATATCCTCAATGGAGATCTTAATGATTTCATACAAGCTGAAGTACTCCTTTTTGATAAATCGAAATAATTTTAAAAAAATATAGTAATAAAGCTTGTAAAATTGCATATATTTTATTATTAGCTTTATTTTTTTATAAAAATGGAATCAACAGATTTTCCAGTAGAGAGAATTGCTCAACATCTTCCTGAGAATAGAGCAGACGCAAAATTAATGGTTGTTCATCGTGATACAGAAGTTATAGAACATAGGAAATTTTCTGATTTATATGAATATTTCAACCCTGGCGATGTATTAGCTTTCAATAGGTCTAAAATTTTTAAAAACATCTTAGTAGGTGTCAAAGATAATTCAAAAATAAAAATCGAAGTTACTTTATTGAGAGAATTGAGTAAAAAAGAACGTATGTGGGAAATCCTTGTTACGCCAGCAAGGAAAATTCGTATCGGTAATAAAATATTTTTCGGTGATAGTGGTATCGTCGCAGAAATTTTAGATAATACTGCCTCTCGTTGCAGAACTATAAAATTCACAAACACCTTTAAAGATGATCAAGAATTTGAAGAAGCTATCTCCAAAATAGGAATTATTAAATTACCTTGTTACATCAATAGAGAAATGGATGAAAACGATTTTAAACAAATGACTTCTATTTATTCTGATACGATAGGTTCTCTCTTCCCTTCAACATCTGGATTACATTTCGACGAAGCCATGTTCAATCAAATAGAAGAAAAAAATTTAAAAAAAGCTTTCGTCACTTTACACATTGGAATGTCTTCTATAAATAAAATCAATACCAAAGTTTTAAAACGTTATAAAGCTGGATCGGAATACTGCAAAGTCGAAAAAGATGATGCTGATATTTTAACTGAAGCCAAAAAAACTGGACATAAAATATGCGCTGTCGGAGTTTCAACTTTAAAAAGCTTGGAATCTTCTTTAAATCAATTCGAAAATAATTTCCAACCTATAGATCAATGGGTAACTAAGTTGATTTACGAACCATACGAAATTCAATCATGCAACATGCTTCTTACGAATTTTGTTGAAAATAAAACTTGTCAATATATAAGTGCAGCAGTCTTCTGTGGAAGTAAGTTGTTAAAAAAAGCTTATCAAGAAGCTTTGAAAAATGAATATGACTTCTTAATGTTCGGAGATTCCTTGTTGATCGTATAATATGATTTTAAAAAATATTGTTTCCATTCTGGAAGACGATATAAAAACTGCTATCTATCACATCTCAAAAAAAAACTTAGAAAACGTTTCTTTCCAAAAAACTCGTGACGAATTCAATGGAGATTTTACTTTTTTACTTTTTCAATACTTCGCTCCCAATGAATTCTTTGAAATAGGAAATAAATTAGGACTTTGGTTAAAAGAAAATTCTTCTATCGTTGATGATTTTGAAATCGTTAAAGGGTTCTTTAACATATCAATAAAAAGTGAAATTTTATTACAGTGTTTCAACGAATCTATTTGTTCTGATTTTGGTCATCAAAAGAAAAATGGTAAAAAACTTTTGATAGAATACTCTTCTCCAAACACTAACAAACCTCTTCATCTCGGACACTTACGTAATAACTTCCTTGGTTTTGCAATGAGTTCTATTTTCGATGCAGCAGGATACGACGTCACACAAGTTTGTCTTGTCAACGATAGAGGAATACATATCTGTAAGTCGATGGTTGCTTACAAAACTTTAGGGAATGGCACGACTCCAGAATCGGAAAATATCAAAGGAGACCACTTCGTCGGTAATTATTATGTTTTGTTTGATAAAATCTACCGTGAACAAATCGCCGAACTGAAATCTCAAGGTTATGATGAAGAATACGCAAAAAAAAATGCCCCTGCGATTCTCGAAGCTCAAGATCTTTTAGAAAAATGGGAACGTGGCGATGAAGAAACTTTGGCACTTTGGGAAAAGATGAATCAATGGGTGTACAAAGGTTTTGATGAAACGTATAAAAAAATTAATATCCACTTCGATAAAATTTATTACGAATCAAAAACATATCTCCTCGGTGTTGATATCGTCCTCGATGGACTCAAAAAAGGTATTTTTTATTTGAAAGATGACAAATCTATATGGGTAGACTTAACCGACGCTGGACTCGATAATAAGTTGCTTTTACGTGGAAATGGAACTTCTGTTTACATAACTCAAGATCTTGGGACCGCTGATTTACGTTATGAAGAAATACAACCTGATAAAATGATCTACGTCGTCGGAGATGAACAAAACTACCATTTCAACGTCCTAAAAGCTATAACGCATAAATTAGATAAACCTTATTCTGAAAAAATTTATCATCTGTCATATGGAATGGTAGATTTACCTTCTGGGAAAATGAAATCTCGTGAAGGTACTGTCGTCGATGCTGATGATTTAATCGATGAGATGCGAGAAAAAGCTAAGGAAAAAACTTTAGAGTTAGGAAAAAGCTTCGATGAGAAGTTTTACGATATGATAGGTCTTGGAGCTTTGAAATTTTTCTTGCTCAAAGTTAATAGCCAAAAGAGGATGATGTTCGACCCGAATAAGTCTATCAATTTTCAAGGAGATACTGCGTCTTTTATTCAATATAATTTTGTACGTATACAGTCTCTTTTTCGTAAAAACGATAATATTGAAACGGCTATCGATAAAGATTTGACTTTGGAAAAAATCGAACGTAAAGTTATCTTCGAGATTTTAGAATATCCTGAGAAAATTTTAGATGCCGCTGCAAGTTGTGATCCTTCTATTATTGCTCAATATGTTTTGAGTTTAACAAGGAATTTCAGTAAAATGTACGAGCAGGTGAGCATTTTAAAAGAAGAAGATAATAAAAAGAAAAACTTACGCCTTACCATCTGCCAGATGTGTGGTTTTGTCATCAAGGATGCTATGAAAATCCTTGGTATCGATGTACCTGATCAAATGTAATTTTCTTCAAAATCTAAATTTTCAAAATTAGTTTTTTATAAAAGAATCGTAAATAAAGAAGTTTGTAAAAAAAATAAGATTTAGTATGTCGAGATAGAAATTAACGAATAGAACCTTTTATTCTGATTTCATCAGAAACGGTTAATTTTTTTCTACCTTTTGCTCTACGACGAGATAAAACAGCCCTACCATCAGCAGTTTTCATTCTTTTACGAAATCCATGAGTACGAACTCTAGATAAATTAGATGGTTGATATGTTCTTTTCATAAAAATATTTCTATTTTAGAATCTATTAATATATAGGCAAAAAACATAATCATATGTTCAAAATTGGTTTTTATGGAGGGAAAATATTACCTGTACATCTTGGACATATCTTCTGTATCAAACAAGCCGCTCAACAATGTGAAGAACTTCACGTCATCTTATTTCATTCCTCCGATGATGAACAACGTCTTATTTCTCAAAGTTGTTTCCCGCATTTTTTTTTACAACCTCATGTACGGGAAAAGATATTGAGAGAAGAATTTAAAAACGAAAAAAATATTTTTATTCATAGTGTCAACGCGCAAAGATGTGTGCCGACAAAAATGATGGTAGAAAATAATAACTTCGAAAATAAGGAATTTATTACTGCGCTGATAAAAAAAAATCCTGATGCTATCTTTTCAAGTGAACCTAACTACTCTACTTTTTTTTCTCAACTTTATCCTCACGCTCAACACATTATTATAGATCCAGAAAGAAAAAATTTACCTATCAGTGGAAATTTAATACGAAATTTACAACTACAAGACGCTATCTCATTACTGCCTGAAACATATAAATTATTCAACGAAAAAATGTAGAGTAAGGGAAAAAAGAAGAGAATGAGAAAATTTGAAAATAAAGATTTAAGAAAAACTATTTTTTAAAGTTTTTAACGTATTCATCTGCTTTTTCCAAAGGTAACATTTGAGATTTAAAGGAAACAGCTTTATCATTTCTCTTGGATTTTACGGAAGAGATAACTTTAACAAATCCTTTCGTTCCTGAAGATATCGTTGCAACAACTTTCTTAGCCATATTTCAAAATTATTTAATTTCCTTGTGTAAAGTATATTTTCTAAGATATGGATTATACTTCATTAATTCTAAACGATCAGGAGAGTTTTTACGATTTTTCTTCGTTGTATATCTAGAAATGTTTTTTACATCCCCCGACTGTCTCTGCTCTGTACATTCCAATGTTACATAAATTCTATTTTCTTTATTTTTCTTAGCCATATTCTAATTATTTTAAAACGTCCAAAATACCTTTTTTATTTATAGTCCTCATCGTAGATGCTGCAACTTTAATCTTAACCCATCTACCTAACTCTGGAACAAAGAATCTTTGTTTATGAATATTAACATCGAAACGTCTTCTGGTCTTGTTATTTGCATGAGAAACATTATTCCCAAACATCACAGATTTACCCGTTATAAAACATTTCCTAGACATATTTCATCTTATTATATTATTATTTCTACATTCAAAAACGCTAAACACAAATAATATTCGACGTTTTATGTAAAATTTAACAACCAACAGCTCAAAACTGACACACTAAAATCAATAAATTCTCTTATCTTTTATCAATTGGGAAAAACTTGAACATCAAGATCAACAAAGTCTGCACTTTTAAATTTTCCTAATGCACAAACAGCTATCATCGCCGCATTATCAGTACAAAATATAGGTTTCGGATAAAAAGCTCGTAATTTATTCTTCTCTGCCACACTCATCAAACGCTCTCGTAAACCACTATTCGACGCAACTCCACCCGCTAACGCTATATCTTTTACTTTGGTAACTTTTATAGCTTTAACAAATTTATCGAACAGCATATCGACAAGATGTTTCTGAATACTCGCACAGATATCTTTCAAATTATTTTGAATAAAATTTGAATCCTCTCTTTCTCCATTAATCAAAAAGTTTTTAAACGCTGTCTTTATACCACTGAAAGAATAATCTAAATTCGGAACTTTGACTCTTGGAAAAGGAAATTTATTAGGATCTCCTTGCTGAGCTAAAATATCAATCTGTTTTCCTCCTGGATAACCTAAACCCAACATCTTCGCTATCTTATCAAAAGCTTCACCAACAGCGTCATCAATAGTTTTTCCTAATACTATAAAATTATTTTCATCAACAACATGAACGATCTGAGAATTCCCACCACTAACCATCAAACACAAAAATGGAAACTCTGGATGATCATCAGATAAAAAATTCGCCATGATATGAGCATGAAGATGATTTATAGCGATAAGAGGTTTATTTAAACATAAAGAATATGCTTTTGCAAAATTCTCGCCAACAAATAACGGACCTAACAACCCGGGCTGATTCGAAAAAGCTATCGCCGATAGTTCGTCTTTAGAAATTTTCGTTTGCTGAAAACACTCATCAACAAGCGGAGTTATTCTCGATAAATGTTCTCGTGCAGCCAGTTCAGGGACTACACCTCCAAATTTGTTATGTATTTTCTGTGTAGATATTTTATGAAACAAAAGATTTTTTTCTCCATCGATTAACGCCACAGAAGTATCGTCACAAGAAGACTCAATCGCAAGAATTTTCACCGTCTGTAACATAGATTAAAATAAATGGTACTACCTCTCAATAATGAAATACATTAGGAATTTTTTTCTTTTCTTATTCTGTATTTTATTATCTGCATATCTCATCCTACAAATCCCCTCTGTCAAAAGTTTTACAATAAAAAAAAGTATCGAATTCGTTAATAATAACGCGGACTTCCATATCTCTTATCAAAACTTTTCATATAAAGACCTAAAAGATATTTCTTTTACTCATATTGTCATCAACGATAAAAAAAATAAAAAGGAATTGTTGAAAGTACAGCAACTACAAGTTGGACTTAATATCTTCAATTTGTTTTTCAAAAAGGAATTAAATTTAAAAAATCTAGATTTCGTCGATCTCGTTGTATTTATCGATAAAAATAGTTTCCTAAACTCTGACACAGAACAAAAAAATCTGAATTACTTTAACTCTTTTCGTGTTAAAATAGAAAACTTAAACTTCTCCAACTGTTCTGTTTTTTTTGATAATAACGATATCCCAAAGAATACAAAATTATTTTTTGATCATAATCATTTCAATGTCTCTAAGATAAATAGTCACCTAGAAAACGTGATCTTTTCAAAAAAAGGTATATCTGGAGGGGTAAAAAATTTTAACGCTGAAAGTGGAAATATTTTATTTAAAGACTTAAGTCTCAACGTTAAATATTACGATAAACTCAGTTTACAAAATATATCTTTAGACTCGAATTTAGGAAAATTATCAGGTAACTGCGAGATCTTTAACTTTGAAAATTTAGATTATACCTTAGACTTACAAAATCTTATTCTCTATTCAAATAAGATTCCTTTTTTAGAAAAATTAAATTCGGAAATATCTTTAGAGGGGAGCGCAAAAGGGAATATTCACGAGAGCTGTATCCAAAAACTTCGTCTTCGTTATAACAAAAATACCGCTTCGTTTTCTGGTGATATCAACTTTGATAAAAGTACATATGATTTAAAAAACATCTCGGGTAAGTTTCATTTGCAAACACTAAAAGAAATTATTCCAGCAGAAATTATAAAAAATATTCCTTGTCAAATAGGAACTTTCAACGGAAAGCTAAAAGGAGAGGGAGAAAAAGGAAATATCATTTTTAATATTCATTCGAAAGAAGGTGATTTTAGTTCTAACTTTGATTTTGATAATATTTTTTCAAAAAATCGCAAAGTTGATGGGAATGTAAGTCTAAAAAATGTAGATATTAAAGATTTTAACATTACAAAACTAAATTCAGATCACAAAATAACCTTCTCTCCTGAAGAAATAAAAATCGATAATAAGATTTCAAAAGTCAATTATAATAACGTCGAAATAAATAATATAGATCTCAAATTACAAGGAGATAATAATAATTATTATTCTGGACTCTGCAACATCGACGATAAAGATCTGAAGACAAATTTAAAGTTTAAAAATTATGATCATGACATTATATTTTTGGGAAATATCAACTTACGAAATCTGAATAAGTTTTATGGAGGTGAAAAAAAAATAGATATCAAGAATGAGGTACGTGTGAAAGTAAAAAAAGATAAGATACGAGCTAATTTTAATAATAATTCCATCAAGATAGATGATGTCAATTTGAACCTGAAATCATTACAAACGAATTTTTATAAGGAAGACAAATTTTCACAATTTAATATATTCAGTGATATTTTAGATTTAAAAGTTTACGATATACCTGAGAATGGACATGTTTTCAAAGATATTTTTTTACAATTCCTGGATAATTTAAATAATTGGGTAGAAAATAAACCGTTGAAAATCTCTAAAGATCCAAATTTTAAAATTCCTTTCTATATCCACGTAAAAGATAATAACATATTTCAACTTTTCAAGCAGTCAATAATTATCGACTACGTTAATATTTATGGAGATTTCGTTCATGCCAATGGAAAGAAATTTTTCAATCTTAATGTCGATAAAATCGAAAACATAAAAATTCAAGATCACAATCTAAACAACACGAATCTAGGTATCAAGATAGGTCTAGATGAAAATAAAAAATTACCTATCATCGACTTAACATGTGAGATTGATAAAGTTTTTTATAAAAATTTTGCAACAGATAATATCTTGTTTCAAATTCAAAGTCACGAAAAAGATATAAATACGAATTTTAGTTTCAAAAATAACTATGTCACATTTAACTGGGACGTAAAATCTTTTTTCGATAAAGGGAAAATTATTTTGGACTTACAAAACGAAGATTCTCAGTGTACGTTGAACGACTGGAAGATGGAGAAAAAAGGTTGTATCAAGCTGACAAACAAAAATATATCTGTAGAGAATTTGACATTGGGAAAAAATAAAATGTTTTTGGTATGTGATTATGATTTATCACGACAGGGGAATAGATGGGATGATAAATTCTTTTTCCAAATTAAAAATATCGACATAGGAAACTGGAACGAATATATTGAGTACGACATAAAAGGAATTCTTAATGGAGAGATAAAAAAAAATTATGCCTCTTTCTTAGATATCAATTTCAATGTAGACGAATTAATGCTCAATAATAAAAGTTTTGGGTCGTTGGTATTAATGACAAAATATGACACTAATAATCATATTTATCGTTATAACTTACTGGGGAAAAAGGAGGATAAAGTCAATTTGGATGTGAATGGACTTTTTTTTGAGACAAATGGGAAAATAAATGCACAATGTTTATTCTACGACTTCGATGTAAATATATTTGATGTTTTTTGTAAACCAGTATGTAAAAACTTGGAAGGTCTTTTATTTGGACATATAAATGTTTTTGGAAATATTTCACAACCTATATTTTGGGGAGATGTTGAAATGAAAGATGGAAAAGTTTTGTTCATTCCTATAAACACCGAATACAATATATCTGGACATTTTCGAGGAGATAACGATGGTTTTAATATTACAAATTTATCCTTGCAAGACAAGGAAGGCGGTAAAGCTGATTTCAATGGTAAAATAAAAATAAACTTTCAAGATTATCCAGAACTCTATCTTCAAGGTATAGCAAACGAAATTCAAGTTTTACATACTACAGAAAAAGATAATAAAACTTTTTACGGCAATTTATTTGGTTCAGGAAATATAAAATTTACAGGACCTGTTAATTTCTTGACGATATCAGGAAATGTGAAAAATAAAAAACAATCAAAGATATCTCTCAATTTTAGAAATGATGATATTAAAACTTACAATTTTATTCATTTCAAAGATAAAGACGAAAAATTGTTAATAAATAAACCTAATATTGATACTAAGCTCAATGGAATACGTTTGAATTTAGATACAACTTTTGATAATGAATTATTAACATCGGTAAAAATTCCTTTTTCAGAAATAAATATCCAAGGTGACGGAAAATTACATGTATTGACAACATTCAACGATGATTTTGATTTTAAAGGTAATGTCAGTATTGATAAAGGAAATTATCTTTTATCAATTGGAGAAATTATCAATAAAAAATTCAAAATAGAAAAAGGAGGTAGCTTAAATTTCCTTGGAGATATAAGTTCTGCTACTTTGGATATCACTGCTAGTGAAGAAATTATTCTTAACGATTCCAATGAAAACATAGTAACATTAAAAGTGACAACTAGCGGATTAATACAAGACCCTGAAATTAAATACGATATCGATTTGAGTAAAAGTAAAAATGTTAATGCTGATATCAAAAATAAAATCGCTAGCAGTGAAGACATGCGGAATTATTATTTTTTAAATTTACTTCTCTTCAGAAATTTTGAATCTAGTTCCGTAAACATTAGCACTGATATATTCAACTTTTTCAATAAGACGATAAATATTTCTAATGAAAAAAGAAAGTTTGGGATAAACTTGAACTCTGATCAATTCCTTGCAAAAAAATTATTCAAAGTAGACTTGAGTTTTACTTATGATAAATACGAAATCTCAAAAGGTATATCTAATAAAAAACAAGATTTCAAAAATTTGATCTTTGATGATATCGAAATGCTTTACTCTATAAATAAAGATTCTAAACTGTACACTAGTGTGAAAAAAAATAAAATAAAATTCGGTTTTAAACGTGGTAATTAGTTTTTCTCATCTAGATCATTAGATAATTTTGCTGTTTTATCCGCAATCCTCAATCCTTCAACAAGTTCATCGATATTACCGTCCATGATAGAAGGAAGATTGTATAAAGTTAAACCTATACGGTGATCAGTAACACGTCCTTGTGGATAATTGTAAGTTCGAATTTTATCAGACCTATCACCATGTTTAACCATAGACTTACGTTGACTATCGATAACTTGTGTTTGTTTCTGCATCTCTAGTTCGTACAATCTAGCACGTAAAACTTTCAAAGCCTTATCAAAATTTTTTATCTGAGATCTTTCATCTTGACAACTAACGAC
>CAMEYY010000009.1 GCA_945947725.1 uncultured Cytophagales bacterium
GTTACGTGGTGTGAGAGGGAGAGGGAATTATTCAATTTTCCTCCCTACTCGATTGCTACGCCTGAATTACGGTCTGTACTGCAATAAGAGATCTCCATTTCTGAAGAAATTTAGGAAAAGGAGATCTTTTATTTTGATTGATTTAAAAGAACGTTATGTCAGCGAAGATGAGTGTCGTCAGGCTATCGCTGAGTATGACAAAGACAAACAGCCTGATGAGTAGATGAGGTACTGCTCATATTACGACAGCATCCTTAGAAAAAGATTCTATATCCCTTGTACATTTGAGCATTTCCATGCTTGATGAAACATGATGGCTGAAGAGCCAATACGATACCCATAAGGAATCGCTAAAGAGGGCACTGGAAGACAGATACTGCAAACAGTTTAAGGAAGTTATGATGAAGGCATACTTAGCTGATATGAGAAATGCGGATAATTGCCTTCCAAAATGGTCGGATGATGTCTGGATGACTATGGTTAAAAAGGCCACTGTTAACAGAAAGAAAACCATAATATTCCAATTCACAAGCGGAAAAGAGATAACTTTATAGAACAGCGATTTTACGACAGAGCTTCTTCGGAGGCTTTTTTAAAAACAGTCTAAAAGCATCTAAAATAGGGTAAAATTTATATACTTTTAGAAAATTCTAGTGCCTAAAATGGTTTAATGGTATTCGATGTGATTGAAAAACTTAGATAATTGTTTATAATAATGTCAAATATAGCGTATACTTGGAGGATAATAGTTATGACAACAAAGTTATTTGAAAGGTTAGTTACAAAATTTTCTATCAAAGTTAATCACCTTGCTAAGTACTTAGAAATATCAAAAGCTACTATCTACAATTATAGAAATTTGGATAATTTTTCTGACATTCCAAACGATAAACAAATGAAAATTTTTTATTTATTCGGAAAGGAAAGTGCAGAAGAATTACAACTTGTGCTTGATGAATCAGACAGCGACTCATTGGCTCAATATATAAATAGAATTTCTAGCATTTTGAAAGACAGTGTCCAAGACAAGAAGGATTCCATCGCTTCCTTAGAAAGTCTAACAAATTCAGTAAACGAATTGACACAAGAAAACGTCTCTCTAAAAAGGCAACTTCTTGCTCTTTCAAAGTTTGATAGCGTAGATGAATTTACTAGAACTATTATCCTTGATAAAGTTGCGAATATTATTGCTGGATCTAATAGTGCATCAATTCACGAATTCTTAAATTATCTTGATATTTATTCTGCTTATTCTGACAAGAACAAGGCTGCAAAGTAACAGGAGGTAAGACTATGTCGTATTTATTTTTATCGTTTGCTGATCACATGGACAGGACCACAAACATAAAAAATGAATTCTATAACTTATCTTTAAATGAACAGTTCAAACTTCTTCAAAAGAGAATTCCGCTTGATAGACAGTCAAGTTCGTTTCAGTCTTTTATCGAGGCTTGCTTTCCTACAGGAATGACAAAGAGATACTACATCTCATGTCCTAATTTTTTACGTGAAAAGGAACAAAGAGAAAGTGGTGCTCCGTCATTTCTAAGAAACGTCGTTGTAAGACCAGAACTTACATTAAGCATGAGAAGATACCTTCCTGATAATCAGAACATTATTCTTGTAGGAGATATCTACGAGAGTAACAAAGCTAAAGTTCTTCAAATAAAAGGTGTTCAATTTATCGATTCATCCATGTCATCTCCAAATGATTTAATGGTTAACGCCGAAGCCTGCAGCTCGTTTGGTAAGTCACAGAGCATGAGCAGAATGGGCCAGATGGTCATTTTCAATGTATGGACTATAGATAGAGTGGATATGGCTAATACGCTATTTACGCCTAACTTTGTGGATGAGTTGATTCAGTCATGCTACACGGTTAAGAATCCTGAAGAAATACGCAGAACTTTTGAACAGTGGAATCAATACATCAACTTTAGAAAATACTATCTTGATGAACAATCAAAGCGTAATTTCTTATTAGATTCTGCTGAATATATCGAAGCATATGCTGTTAACAGAAAAGACTATAGAAAGAATTCATCTGTTTATGACGATTATATTTTAGATGGAATTAAAGAATTTACTAAAGGCGAGATGGTCGTTTTGTCTTCAAAAATCGAGGATGCTGAGCCGTTCCCATTGGTGAGATTAAATATTGATAGAAACAAGAAAGCTTTCAACGAAGCACGTGTAAATAAGCGTGGGAAAATTGTCAATGAAGAGGAAAGAAAAATCCGTTCGCTGGCTAGCGATAATGTATTTATTACAGCAAAAGATCCAGAAGGGAACTCTGAATATAGAGATAGAAATGGCAATCTTCAAAGAATCCAATTTGGTGAATTACTAAATGCTGGTTATGCATTAGGGGATAGATTTAGAATCGTTTCCTCTGATATTGAGCCAGAGGAACATCTAGAACAGTTACAGCACAAATACGAGTCTGATATTGATAGATCATATAAGTCAGTCGATGCCAAATATGAGAAGGTTATCAAAGATGAATTAAATAAAGCGATTGAAGCTTATAAAAAAGAAATCTTAGATGAAGTCAATAATAAATTGACTGAACGCAAGAAACAACTGGATAGTTCTCTTGACGATGATGTTGAAAAGAATACAGACACAGAAATTCTTTCAAAAATCGTAAAGATGAAATCTGAAATTAAGGCCAAATTAATAAAAGAAACAAAGAAAACTAAAGATGAAAAAGAAAAGGCTTATAAGGAAAGATTAGATGTTTTAATCGAAAAAGCCTATTCCGAAATTGACGTTAAAAATTTATACATAGAAAGAAATTTAAAGATCCTTGAAGATTTAAAAACATCTCTTTTAGCAGCTGGTAAGAGACAAATCAGTCAATATGAAATTCAGAAGAACACTGAATTAATAAACAAATATAGAGATGATGTTAGCTCCGAGAAAGTATCTATTAAAGAGCAATTAGATACCCAATTAAAAGTCGACAAGGAAAAAGTAATAGAAGAGGAAACAATCATCAGATTCTCTTTATACTTCAGACTTGGTGATGCCAATAACGTTATTAGCGATAAACAAATAAAAGCAATCAAAGCATGTAAGTATATTGTTTACGATAACAGAGCTGAAAAAGCGAAGATTTCTAGACAAGAAACTGCATTAAATAACTTCTATAGTGGATTCGTAAAGAATCCATATCTTTCAACATACCTTTTTAATCCTGAAAGCTTATCTAGCGTACAAGCAGAGTTCAGTGATTGGACATGGTATTTGGAATCGTTGAATGAAAAACAAAAAGAGGCAGTAAGAAAGGCGGTATCTAGTAATGGTATCTTCTTATTACAAGGTCCTCCAGGAACAGGTAAAACTCAGGTCATCGCTGAGACTGTTGCTCAGATGGTTAAAAAAGGAAAGAAGGTTCTTATATCCTCTGAAACTCATAAGGCTATTGATAATGTATTCGAGAGATTACCAAAAATAGCTGAAATTGTACCTATCAGACTTATTCCTTCAAATAACAATAAGAAGGATGATAACGAGTATGATCCTAAATTCCTAGTTGATAACTTCTACGGAAACATCAGTACGAACATGAAAAAAGCCGTAGACAGATACAGAAACTTTAGAAGAAATAAAGAAGAATTCTCGGAAACATACGACAAATTAAAACTGTTGAAATCTAAGATAGAAAAATCTCAAAAGGTTTTAGATGAGGCAAATAAAGAAATTGCTGGATTAGAGTCAAAGGCAAAAAAGCTTAACTCACAGATTTATGCTTTAGCTGATTCAAGAGATAATATCCGCATCGAACAAGATGTTTTGATAAGAACTAAACGTCATATCGAAAATGATAATCTAAGACCAGATGAGGATGTAAACATACAACTTATTATTAGATTACGTGATGACTTAGCTTCTTTATTTGACAAGAATACATTTGCAGACATTGATCGTGGTTTATTAGTTAAGAATATCAACCAGATAAAGATGGACGAGATTGAAAGAGAACTCGCTGTTGTAAATCCTAAATCAAACAAAACTATCCTTGAAGTTAAGAGAAGTGAAATAAAAAGCAAAATGGAAGCTTGCAAGGGCGAAATCGATAATGTAATTCCAGAAAAGCAAGATGAATATGATGCTTTACGCAAAGAGCTAATTTCTATCAAGAATCAAATTGATGCAACAACAGATTCTGCTCCGACTGACTTAGATTTATTAAATATCTTCAATTACCCATATTTGGTTGCAAATGTTGACTCAATTAAGAGAACCATAGAATCATTGAAGGAACATATCAGTGAAAGAAAGAATCAGTATATTGAGGAAGTCAATGGATCACTTAATGCCTCTGAGACTAAATTAAATAACGTTGAAGAGAAAATTGCAGTTCTTAAAAAGCAGATTAAGGGAATTAATGACTCAATCATTGAAATACAGGAACGTGACGACGTACAAGATATCCAAAAGAACAAGGGTAAGCTTGAAACTGAAATCAATAAGTTCTTCAAGGATTTTGAAATTGCAGAACCATACAAGGATATCGATGAAGCTTTGACAATCATCAAGAGAAGATGGAATGAGCTTGAGAATGATTTCGAACGTAAGGAAAAAGAAAATAAAGAGAAGATTCCTATGTACGAAAAGATATCTAACTACCTATCTATGGAAGATGTTATCGAAGCCGACCGTAAGGAATACACTAAGGATTTATTTGATAATGCTAATGTGTTCGGTATCACTTGTACTTCAAATGATAGATTCAGTGGAAGAAATGTCGATGCTTTGTCTGAGTACAACATTGATGATTTTGATATAAAGTCTGCTGGAATTGACGTTGTAATCATTGATGAGGTTTCAAAGTCTAGCTTCATTGATCTGCTTATTCCAATTTTATATGGTAAAACAGTAATTTTGGTTGGTGATCACAGACAATTGCCTCCAATGTACGAATTCTCTAAATTGCAAGACGATGACTTTAAAGGATTAGATGAAAATATTATCAACAAGGACATAAATAAAAAGTTTACTGCCCTTTATGAAGAATGTTTCTTTAAGACATTATTTGAGAGAATTCCTGAAAGCTATAAGACGATGCTTGTACAGCAATACCGCTGCCATGAGCATATCATGAATGTATTTAACCATTTCTATCAAGGTGAGTTGAAACTTGGTTTTGCTGGTCAAAACAACACCAAGAAGCATAACGTTAAGCTTATCTCAAATGGTAGAAGCATCATCGAGCCTGATAAACATATCTATTTCGTAGATTGCAAGAAGAACGAAACTCATGAACAAGATTCAACCTCTATGTATAACACTGGAGAGGCTAAGGTTGTTGCAGAGTTAATCAGAAAGCTAAATGATTATTTCAAGCGTAATCCTAATATAGAAAAACTAAGCATTGGTGTCATCTGTACGTATCGTGACCAAGCAAGAAGAATAAAAGAAATATTAAAGAGCGAGAAAGTTAAAACAGATGCTTTCAAGACTGATGCAGAAAAGATGATCATTAGTACGGTAGATGATTTCCAAGGTGACGAAAGAGACATAATTATTCTTTCAACCGTAAGAAATCCAGAAAATCCTGCTAAGTCAAATCCTGGATTCATTCTTGCTTATCAAAGAATTAACGTTGCTTTATCTAGAGCTAGAAGAATGCTTGTCATGGTTGGCAATAGAAGATACCTTGAGTCTAAGGGCGTCATTGATTTGCCAGATGTGAACGGTAGAGGAAACGTTAGAAGAAACTTCAGAGTTTATGAAGAGATCTTATATACCATCGAGCAGTACGGCAAGGTGATAGATGATATCGATGTATTAGAGGACAAGGAGGCGAGAATAAATGGATAAGTTTAAGTTAAAAACATCATTTCAATTCCCGTTTTTTAAATTAAATGAGATAGTTTCGTATTCAGAAGTTAAAAAGCCTTCAGGTATCGCATACATGCTTTTGGTTCTCATCAACGAGTCAAATGATAAGAATGTTTTGCTATCTCAGCTGTTAGAGAACTTCGGTGTTCCTCATTCATTGCATTATATTTATTCAGACACAATTGCAAATTTAATCTCTCAGGACATTCTAACTACCAGAGACGGTTATTATGATCGCAATATGTTTAGCTCTATTAGAATAGGCGATTTAGCCTTCACTTCTAAAGGAAAGAAGATCTTCGCTGAAGAATCAATTCCTACTGGGGTTACAAAAGAAGCAAAAATACCAGTGTATTATAATATTGCAATGAGACAGCTCGCTTTATCTATCCCAGCAAGCTTTGAACTTAAGCCATTAATGGAAAATGCTATCACAGAAGATTTTATGGCTGATTTCTCATGCGATAAGAGTGTGGAGGACTTCATCAATAAAAATAAGGGTGTGAGAATTCCTATTTATGAAAATGGCAAAGTCGTAAAGAATGAGCTTATCAAAAAGGAAGAGATTATTACCAAAGTCGAGGAAATCTCAAAAGAGAACTGGACTGGAAAATATGACTGCACAGTAGTTTTGGAAGGAAACACGCTATCTTTTGAATTTGAAGAGAAAGCAGTACAAAACTTTTTCGATATGAACTACACAGGCGAAATGGTAAACAAGGCCATAGGATATAAGAATAAATTCAAGTTTAAGTCAGCATATTCAGATGGTTTGGATTTATCAGCGTTTGCCAATAAGGATATTTCAAGAATCATCATTCCAAAGGAAATTGACGATGTTTTGAAGCAAAAAGGACAGATGCTTATCACTAAGGGTAACTACAAGGGAAATAACTATTACACAGTGGAAAGTGTATCTGGTCTCCAGAAATACGATCCATCATGTGAGTTCATTGTTGTAGACCAAGCAGATAACAGTTTTGCTTTTATTCCTGGTGTATTTAACTTTAATAATAAGGATCTAGGAACTATATCAATTCCTCTTGTTTTGAGGTTAAAGGTAAGCTCAGAGCAGTTAAAAGAGGTGCTTGAATCCTATGTAAATAACCTTGGCGAGTATTCTGAAGATAATTTCAAGACGCTTGTAAGGGTAACTAATGTGTCTAAGGACTATGCAAAGGCTACTGAAATCATGAGTGGCTATTTGAATAAAGATTATGAGAGCAATATAGTTCTTTTAAATGAAATGAAGCCGACAGCTATGATGAATGCAAATATCTTGGCTAAATACAAAGAAATGCTTCAAGAAAACTATTTCGCTTACTTGAAAACAGTAACCGAGGATAATTTGGAGACTGTATTGAAGATCACAAATACAATTCCTAAGTTCCTCAATATTCCATTAAAAGATGTTATTTCACGCTTGTTTGATAACTTAAAGGAAATCAAGAACAGGCAGGAAGTATATGAAACATTGGTTGAAAAGGGATTTGATAAGTCGATAGTCGTTTTATATGTAAACCCAGTTGATGATGCTTTAAGAATAAGAATGGCAACAGATAAATCATTATTGGATTTAATCAATTATGATACTTGTATTTCTAAGATGAAGGACCTAACTGGCATCAAAGATTATAGAGAGTACGTATTTGAGGAGGAGTATGTAAACAGAGCTGAATTCAAAAAGACATTTAATACTGCCAAAAGTGTACAAAAAGCAATTGATTTTTTCAGAGCACAAAATCAAGAGCTATTCAAAGATTTTGATGGATTCATGACTTTATTTGGAAGGATCAATGATGATTTCAATACACTAGATGCAGCTTTAGCAAATCCGAATAACATAAAGACTGAGTTAGTAGAAAAGAAGATCACATCTGGTGACTATCAATTTGTTTTTGTTAACCTTTCTGCAAAATTGGAAATTATCCTTAAAAACAAATTCAAACTAGAGGGAAAGCTTTCTGATATGTTAAGTGAGGCTAGAAGAAGCGGTGCTATTGAGAGAAACATTGCTACGGATCTTCATGATTTCAGAGAGAATAGAAACGCATATATCCACCCTGAAGATAGATCTGCAAACTTTAAAGCAGACGATTTGAGAAGATGGAGCAAAGAAATATTTGAGTTAGGGGAGGAAAAGAAATGAGTCATAAGGTAACAGTGGACTTTGAAGGTTTAACTATCCAAATTCAATCTCAGTGCGAAACTGCGGCACATTCGTTGTGTAAGATTGATAAGGTTTTGGATAGAATCCATGAAATTGCAAGTAAATTGGAAACTTCAAAAGTCAAAGAATATGAAGCTTATTTATTGAAGTCTAAGGATCAAATCCAAAAATTAATCAATGAGTTCGATGCTTCCCTTGAGGAGTATAAGGCACTAAAGAAGCAAACATTCGATATGGATGTCATATATGGCGGTGCCGACAGCAAGTCTTTAGCTGAAAAATATAACCAGTTAAATACAACATTAAGAATGCAAGGGGAAAACCTCGTGAGAACAGTTAATGAATTGACTGGTTCTAAACTTGAGGTTATAGACCAAATGATAAACGAAGGCTTGCTAAATGCAGGTCAAGAATCAGCACAAAATCTATTAAACAAGATGAACGGAGTGTTGAATATCTCTCAGTCTGTGATTGAAAAAATAAATCAAATCGAAGATGTGTCATTAAGAGAATTAGCATATCGTGAAATGATAAATGAAGCCAATGCTGGACTAGGATTTGATGAATTGGTTTCAAAAGCTCAAGCAGAATACGATATACTAGCTGGTAAGAAGACTAAACAAGTAATCGAAGATTGCAAAGCTGAATTGAAGGCTAACGGGGTAGCTCCAGAGGTTATTGAAAAAGCTAAGACTGTCGATGAAGCAAACGCAATGATGAATGCTGCGATAACAGATGAAAAGGTCCGTAAGGAAACGTTAAAGGCTATCATTAAGGCAATAAAAGAGCGTGGATTCATTGTCAACACCAAGAAAAACTTAAAAATCGACAAAGAGAAAAACATCGTAAAACTTGTTGCATTGAAGGCTTCAGGTCAAACTGCGGAGTTTGAAATACAGCTAAATGGGAAATTCATGTATCACTTTGAAGGCTATGAAGGTTTAGCTTGCAATAAGGATATCACTCCATTCATAGAGGACTTGAAGAACGTGTATGACATAAATATTCTTCATGAGGAAGTTGAGTGGTCAAACCCTGACAAGATCCAAACTCAGAAGTATCAATATGTAAACAAAAATAAAGGCACAAACTAAGGAGATAGTCGTATGTCATTACAAAACAGTTTTAATAAAATTAGAAGAAACGCTGGTATCAAGAAATGCGTCATGATCGATGGTAACGTTGGTGATGTATATCTTGATGACAAGAATAAAATCGTCTCTTTGAGAGAGTTCTTAGAGGCTATGTTTAAAGACATGGACTACCAAGATATCGTTTATTGGGACAGAGTTGAAGGTGCAACTGGTGCCATTGATAAGTTGACTTTAACTGATGAAGTCGAGGTTGAGGGCGACGCTTATGATTTAGGTGATGAGGAGGAAGAAACTCCAAAGGCACAACAAGGATTATTCAAGAGTCCTGCTGAAATCCTAAATGTTGTTTATAAGAATGTTATAGACAGGAAAAAGAAAGTCGCATTCATCATCAACTGGTCTGAATACTTATTCAGTGCTAACGGTTTATCTGAAGATGAAAGACAAAACATCACTCTTTTAGGAAAGGCATTAAAAGATAGAAAAATTGATTATTTAAGCTCTGATTGCAATGAGAGCGTCGTAGTAATCATTTTAAATAAAGCTTCTGGCTTACCACTTTCTTTCTATCAAGGAAATCCTGAGGTTGAAATTGTAACGCTTCAAAAACCTGATAGAGAAGAACGCAAGCAAATGGTACAGAAGATTGAAGACTCATTTGAAGTGCGTTTAAAGAGCGGAACAAGCTCATTATTAGATAACGAGAATATCGACTGCATCGACATGATGGAAGACTTCACTAACAGGGAAATCATCCAACTTTCTAGAATGTCTAGAAAAGAAGATAAGATGTCTTTCGATAAGCTTTTCTATCTGTTTAAATATGGCGAAAAAGAAAATCCATGGGAAAAGTTAGAGCAAGCTCGTGTAAAGAACATTAAGAAAGAATTAGCAGACAGAGTTGTTGGTCAGGATGAAGCGATCGAGAAGATCGAAAAGACTGTCGTTAAGGCATATATGGGCTTGACTGGCTTGCATAAGACTTCATCAAGATCAATGCCAAAGGGGGTGTTCTTCTTTGTAGGTCCTACTGGTGTTGGTAAGACAGAGTTATCAAAGGCTTTAGCGAAGTTCTTATTCGGTGATGAACAAGCATGTATCCGTTTCGATATGTCTGAATATGCGCAGGAAAACAGCGATCAAAAGTTAATCGGTGCTGCTCCAGGATACGTTGGATATGAAGAAGGCGGACAATTGACTAATGCTATCAAAGAACATCCATTCAGCGTTGTTTTATTTGATGAAATCGAAAAGGCTGCTAAGCCAAATCCTAGAATTTTAGATATCTTCTTACAAATCTTAGAAGATGGTCGTTTAACTGATTCAAAGGGTGAGACTGTATATTTTAGCGATACAATCATCGTATTTACATCTAACTTAGGTGCTAACCAAGTGCAAGCTAGTTCAGATAAAGAAGGCGTAGCAAAGGAATTTTTCCGCATCGTCAAGGAATACTTCGACCAAGAGTTAAAGAGACCTGAATTGTTAGGACGTATTGGCTACAACAACATCGTTCCTTTTAACTTTATCCAAGATAAGGAATTCCAATACAAGATCTGCAAATCAAAATTAAAACCTGTAATTCGTGGTATTGAGGAAAAGTACAAGCTTGATCTTGAGTTTGAAAAAGAAATGGATGCAATCAATTACATTCTTTCGGCAGTAGATTCTGCAAAGGGTGGTCGTGATATCTTAAATGCAATCAACGATAGATTGCTTGATCCATTGGCAATGTTCTTATTTGAAAACAAAGATGATCTTCGCTCTTTAAGAGGAAGCAAGATTGTTACTAAGGTAACAAAGGAAGGATTCTCTTTTGAGTTCTCAGAATAAGTTTAATGTTGCATACATAAAGTTATGTACAAAAACTGAAGGGCCATTTAATAGATGCTGCATTTGGTTTCAAGGCTGTAATTTAAATTGCAAAGGTTGCTGCAACAAGGACCTGCAGGCCTTGATTCCTAATCACATCGTTGATTTTGATAAGCTTGTCGAAATCGTAAAAGAGGCAAGGGATAACTTTGGAATTGAGGGTGTCACTCTTAGCGGAGGCGAACCTTCACTTCAGAAAGGACTAATAGACTTCAATAAAGCGATACATGGCTTAGGCTTAGGAATAATCATGTTTTCCGGAAGAAGCAAAGATGCGTTGAATCCAGAGCTAGTAAATTCCGTAGACCTTCTTATCGATGGTCCATTCATTGAATCAGAATTAGATACTGACAGAGTGTTACTAGGCTCTAAAAATAAGAGCCTTACATTTATAACAGACAGATATGAAGCTGAAGCTGATTATTTTAATAATCCTGTTTCTATTGAAGAGATTACAGCTGAGGATTACATATTCATTAACGGAGATTAGTCATGGACAAGAAAAGAATAGAAAAAGAAATGAGAGAGTTATAGTTAAAGATTCATTATCACTTCAATGATATCTCTTGCTTGTTAAGGGTATGGGCTCTGTAAAAATTGAAGTTCCTGGATAAGGTAAAAATGGCTCGGGGTATTCAAATGAAGGCCTAGCTACTGTGGGCGATACGATTCTTAAATTCGTTATTGCTGACCATCTTTATAGAACTAAGAACATCAGAACTAAAGGTGAGATAACAACAGCGAAGAGTGGCTTAGAGAATAATTCATCTATCTGACTGCAATGGATGTTGCTGATCAAGCGAAGGTTTGATAGCTTATTCGTACAACATTCTTCATTTTTACAAAGATTCTAATATTCCATACCATGAGAAAGTCGTATGCAAGGAACATGATCCATATGTGGAATCAATAGTTGGTGCGGTTTATTACGATTCCAACTACGACACAACAAGAAGATGGATATTGAAATGCATTCTTCCATTGTTGGAAAGATATAAATAAGCAATAAAAGAACTAATGAAATTGAGAGGTTAGTCGAGTGAAATACTTATTTTTTGATTTAGAGTATGCCAGCTCAAAGGGAGGTATATCGAAGATCTGTGAATTTGGTTACGTTTTAACCGATGAGTCTTTTAATGTGCTTGAAAGAGACAATTTTATAATTGATCCCTATATAACTAGAGAAAAATGGGACTGGCGAGTTGTTAACAGAATCCTGACCAGAGAAGTTTCTGAATATGAGAGCAGTCCTAGATTTGATGAATATTACTATGACATTAAAAAACTCATCTTAGATGCCGATTATGTTTTAGGACATACATTAGATAAAGATGCTAAGGCGTTAAACCAAGACTGTGAGCGTTATAACTTGCCAAGCATTGACTATGATTTTTACGATATAAAGATTTTCTATAAGAAGTTCAGTAATACCAAGAATGATACTTCGGTTAGCAAAATGCTGGAAGAATTGAAGATAGAGGGCGAAGAAAGAGAACATGATGCCGAAACGGATGCATTCAATACTATGCTTGAATTAAAGCAAATGATGTCTGTTTTGAATGTGTCACTTTCTGAACTTATAGAATTAGTCCCTGAGGCGAAGGATAGAACTGAAAACTACATAGTAAAATCCATTGAGGAAAACATAATCGAACGAGAAATCAAGCTAAAAGAAAGCCTAGAGTCTGGCGATGGTTCAAATGATATAAAACAGAATGGTGAAAACAGGAAGAGATATCATCAGTTCTTGGATAATGTAAAACCTCAAAAAGAAGGTGGCGGAGTATTCAATGGAAAGAAAGTATCCATAAGTGCAAACTACGAAGAGCATCATTTCAGACAGATGCTTAACCTAGTTCAATTGATTACAAACGAAGGTGGAACCGTAATCCTTAACGAATCGCTATCTGATGTTTTTGCTAAATACGATGTAGTTTTGGAAGATGACTCTCTTAGAGATGACTCAAAGCTTAAACATGTTATGGAAGCAAACGAAAACAGAAGTAATATCGAAATTATAGACTTCAGTGATTTGCTTTGCAGATTATCCGTAACTGAGGATGAACTTGATAATATGCCTATGCCTTCATTTGATTTCTTATTTGAAGAAGGAGCAATTATCAAAGATAGAAAAGACCTAGCCGTCATCAACAGGATAAAGAATTCTAAAAAAGTTGAGAAGGTAGACAGAAACGGAAACAAGATCGTCTATTCTTCAGAGAATTCAGCATCTCTAACATTAGGAGATTTATTCGGCGATATTTTTTCTAAATTTTTAGAAGATGAAGATAAATAAAGGAACTTTATAGAAAGAAAACTAAAAGTATATGAGCAATCAATGAGTGTCAGCAGCTACACTCAGGTTCCAACCATTATCCTAAAAGGACAGTGGAATCTAAAAAAATGGTATTAGAGAAATTTGGAACTGTCTATAATTTTTGTAACGCTGTTATTCAAAAGAAAAAGTAAAAATAAGAGGGATGTGTAAAATTCGGTCAGGGGTGCGTAATTGTATCAAAATAGGTAATCACTGCCAGTCAAATATCTGCAACATTTGAACGAAAAGTAGCGCACAAAAAAACAGATAATAATTTTTATTGCTAAAACATTGCCTGTTTTTGTGAATTACTCTATTTTCAAAAGCCTTACCATTATTAAATTCTATTTTCTAAAAACTATGCTTATTGTTGTTCCTATACCGATTTCACTTTCAATGGAAAGTTCGGCATTGTAAAGAGCACAAATATGTTTTACGATTGCAAGTCCTAAACCCGTGCCGCCCGTTTTTTTAGAGCGTGATTTATCTACACGATAAAATCTTTCACAAAGGCGTGGGATATTTTCTTTTTCAATACCGATTCCCGTATCGGCTACGGTTATTTTTGTTTCTTTTTTATCTTCGCTTATTTCTACGATAATTTTACCGTTTTCCACGTTGTAGTGGATTGCGTTCGAGCAAAGATTTTCAACCACTTCAAAAATCTTTTTATTATCTGCTAAAACCGTTCCTGCGCCTTTAACTTCCAAAGTTATATTTTTCTTCTTTAATTCAGAAGCAAGCTCTAGCGCAACTTCATCCGCAACGGCTTTCACGTCAACGGGAGAGTGAATCATATCAATATCTTCGCCATTTTCAAGTTTACTTAATTTGAGCATATCCGAAATGAGCGAAGCAAGGCGTAAACTTTCCTTGTGTATTCTATCCACTTGTTTTTTAGAGCCCTCGTCAAGCGTTTCTTTTGCAAGCAATAATTCCGATAAACCTTGCATAACTGCAACGGGCGTTTTTAATTCGTGCGAAGCGTTTGCAAAGAAGTCGCTTTTTTCCTTTTGCATTGCTTTTTCTTTGGTAATATCCGTAATAATCACGATAGAATATACGTTATCGCATTGGCTATCCACCTTGCGTATAACTACGGACAACTCTTTGCTCTTATAGGTGTATTCCGAAACGTAATTCTCACCAAGATGACGGGCAATTTTCTCACAAAGAGGCAAATCGTCGATCAAATAGATGAAATCTTTACCCGTAACGTTTTCGGTAGAATCGAAAATAGTAGAGATGCTCTTGTTTACGAAGATAATTTTCTTTTGTTCGTCAATAGCGACGATGCCTTGCGATACGTTTTCAAGCACCGTATTGAGCTTATTATGTTCTTCTTGCACTCTTTGAATATGCGTATGCGTGTTTGCATTTAATTCGTTGATTTCGTTGAGTACGGAATAGAGTTCAGGTTCTCCCGAATCTGTTTTGATAGGAATATAATTCCCTGCGTTTAAGCTGCGTAAGCTATCGCCGACTTCGGTGATTTTTCTTGATATTTTATTAGATAATACGTTGGAAATGACGATAGAAGCAATCAAACAAACGACCAAAACAACAATCAAAATAGGAAGAGCAACCCTTAAATATCCGTTGATTTGGCTACTTTTTATGGCTAAACGCAGTATAATTTCCGTACCGTCCGAAAGTTCCGTTTTTAACGCATAATAGGTCATATTGCAGCCGAACGTTTCGGAATATCTTTCTACCGTTTGCGGTTTTCCGTTTAATGCGTTTTTAACTTCTTCACGGTCAATGTGGTTTTCAAGTGGGGATTTCGTGTCGCTCTCAAAAAGCACGTTTCCGCTTAAGTCAATAATGGTTACACGGAAAGCATCATTATTTGAATATCTTGCAAAAGCCGAAAAATCTTCTTCCGTTTGAACGAGTGAGCAAGCAAGTTCCGTTTCTTCTGCAAGCCTTTCTTTCATCATTGCTTTTGCATTTACGTTTACGGCAACGATTCCGAAAATAAACATTACAAGCACGGAAATAAAGGTAAGCGAAAGGATTTGTAATAAAGTTTTCTTTTTCATTTACTTATTTTCAAACCTATATCCGATACCACGAACGGTTACGATACAGTCTTTTCCTCCAGCTTGTTTAATCTTTTCTCTTAACGCCGCTATGTGCATATCGAGCGTTCTCGTTTCGCCCATAAAATCGTCGCCCCAAACTTCACGGAATAATTCTTCACGCTCTACTGTAACGCCTGCTTTTCCAATAAGAATTTTCAAAAGTTTGAATTCTTTAATAGTAAGACCTAAATCCTTATCGTTATAAAACGCCTTATACACGTTGTTATCAATCGAAAAGCCGTCTGCGCTCGTTATGTAAAGTTTTGCTCGGCGCAAATTAGTTTTTACACGTGCCAAAAGCTCAAGGATCGAAAAAGGCTTTGCCATATAATCGTCAGCGCCCTTGTTCAAGCCTTTCACGAAACTGATTTCGTCCGATTTTGCACTTACACAAATTACGGGGGTTTTCTCATCAACTTCACGAATTTTTGTTAAAATCGTAAATCCGTCCATGATCGGTAGCATAATATCAAGAATTACAAGATCGGGTTTTTTAACGTTAAACACGTCAAAAAAATCTTTGCCGTTTTCAAAGATTTTCGTTTCGTAATTTTCTTCAAACGCGCCTTCGTATACTTCTTGCATACCTTCGTCGTCCTCTACGATATAAATAAGTTCTTTCATTAGAAGTTTTGGTGTACTCCCGTTTCGTTATATTTTGTCCATTCGCAAACATTTACAGCGTGGTCGCCTATACGTTCCAAATACTTTGCAACCATCATAAGTTCAATGGCTTGGTCGCCGTTGTTTCCGTCTTTTTTAATGAGTTCAATCAAGTCGTTTTTTACGGCTAAAAACATTTCGTCCATTTCGTCGTCAAGTTTAATAACTTCATCCGCTAAAATTTCATTGTTATTTATAAACGAATTTACGCTTTCTCTAACCATTTTTAAAGCAAGATTACCCATGGCGGTAATGTGTGTAAGTTTTTTAATATACTTTTCGCCCGGCATAGTGCAAACCAAATCGCCTATATCGCTTGCTTGGTCGCCAAAGCGTTCGATATCCGTTATCATTTTAAGAGCTGTAGAAACTTCTCTAAAATCCTTTGCAACGGGTTGTTGCTTCAAAAGTATTCGCATACAGCGTTTTTCGATATCCATTTCATATTCGTCAACACGCTTATCCATTTGACCGATACTTTTTCCAAGTTCTCTATCACGGTTAACAAGCGCAGTAATTGCATTTTCTATCATTTGCTCGGTTAAGCGGCACATTTCCACAAGTTCGGTCTTTAACCCAGCAAGTTCTTCTTCAAATATTTTTCTAATTGACATTGTCTATACTCCTTAATTATAGCGTTTTTTTACAAAAAATTAATAATTTGACAGGTATCAACCGAATCTACCCGTAATGTAACGTTCGGTGCGTTCATCTTTTGGTGACGTAAATATATCGTCGGTGTTGCCAAACTCCACGAGTTCGCCAAGCAAGAAGAACGCCGTTTTATCTGCAATACGGGTTGCTTGTTGCATATTGTGGGTAACGATAACTATGGTAATTTCCTTTTTCAATTCTTCCATAAGTTCTTCAATTTTACCCGTGGATATAGGGTCAAGCGCAGAAGTTGGCTCGTCCATAAGCAGTATTTTAGGATTTGCAGCAAGAGAACGAGCAATGCAAAGTCTTTGCTGTTGACCGCCCGAAAGCCCTAGTGCAGATTTATTTAATCTATCTTTTAATTCATCCCACATTGCTGCTTGCTTTAAGGTAGTTTCCACAATTTCGTCAAGTTTGGAGTGTTTTGTGATACCAAACGTTCTCGGACCGTATGCGATATTATCGTAAACACTCATCGGGAAAGGGTTAGGCTTTTGAAATACCATACCAACGTTCTTGCGAAGTTCGTTTACATCGATTTTACCGTAAATATCCGTTTCTCCAACGTAAAATTCGCCTTCAATTTTACAACCGTCCACCAAATCGTTCATACGATTAAAACATTTCAAGAAAGTAGATTTACCACAACCCGATGGACCGATAAATGCCGTTACTTGCTTTTCAGGAATTTCTACGCTTATATTTTTAAGTGCTTGAAAATCGCCGTACCAAAGGTTGGCGTTTTTCACAGAAATGTTTTGCCCGTATTCGTTTATTTCTTTTACCTTCTTCATTATTTATCTCCTTGTAATTTCTTGTTGAGTTTTCCCGCGATAAGTTCCGCTAAAAGGTTTAAGCCAAGTACGAGTATGATCAAAACTACTGCCGTAGCATACGCTTCGTTTACATACCAACCTTCGCCCGAAAGTCGATAGAGTGCAACCGCAAGTGTTGCGTTACTGTCTAAATAACCCGTAGGTGTTGCAGATATTACCGAACCCATTGTGTAAATAAACGGCGCGGATTCCGCAATCACTCTACCCATACTCCAAATGATTGCACTCATTATTCCGGGAAGAGCCGACGGTAACACGATTTTGAATATCGTCCTCATTTTTCCTGCGCCAAGAGCAAGGCTTCCTTCACGTAAACTGTCTTGTACCGATTTCAAACTTTCTTCCGTAGAACGCACGATTGTTGGTAGCAACATTATACTTATTGTTAGCGTACCTGCCAAAATAGAGCTTGTACCGCCGATCAACGCAACGAACGTTATCATGCCAAATAAACCATAAACAATAGACGGAACGCCGTTAAGTAGGTCGATTGCTCCACGAATTATTTTTATAAAGAAATTATTTTTCTTTGCGTATTCATTTAAGAATACTGCCGTACAAATACCGATAGGAACGGATATGAGCAAACTGAGTCCAACCGTCATAAGCGTTGTAATAATGGAAGGTAAAATCGTTATTTGTTCGCTATCAAATTTATATTTACCAAACAGCAAGTGCGGATTAGTAAATAAATGTGGCGCGCCTTTTACAAATATAAATCCAATTACAAGTAAAAGTATTGTTCCTGCAAAAACTCCTGCGCTGATTGCCATACCAGCACCGATATTCGCCATTTTGATTTTGTACTTAAATCCTGCAATTTTGTCTTTACATTTCGTCCAAAAGGTCGTTTTCTTTGTCTTTTCATTTCTCTTAAAGATTTTAGAAAACAAGACTTTTCCTTCAACTGCGCCTTTGATTGCTTTTTTCGAGATAAACCCGAACACAAGGTTTACAATAAGTACAAATACAAGAAGAATTACACCCGTAGCAACGAGAGCGCCTTGTTGAACTTCTCCCGCATAACCCATTTCCATTACGATATTTGCCGTAAGTACACGGAAACTGTTAAAGAGTGAGTCGGGATACGCTACAGAATTTCCTGCAACCATTACGACTGCCATCGTTTCTCCAAGCGCACGTCCGATACCTAAAACGAGAGATGCCGTTACGCCAGATTTTGCAGCTTTCGTAACTGTTCCAAAAACCGCTTGCGAGTGCGTAGAGCCAAGCGCAGTCGCTCCTTCATAATAACAACGGGGTACAGCTTCCAAACTTGTTTTTGAAAGGGAAACGACGGTGGGCATAATCATAATCCCCAAGATAAGCGACGTTGCTAAAAGTCCGCTTCCGTTATTCGGTGCAAAGTTCGCAAGCAGGGGCAATAGAAATACGATACCAAAAAAGCCGTAAACTACCGATGGAATGCCTGCGAGCAGGTTCACCATTGAAGAGAAAATCTTTTTTAATTTTTTCGGACAATAGAACGCTATAAATACTGCAGTAAAATATCCAAGCGTACCGCCGATTAAAAGTGCTCCGACAGTTGCCGCAAGCGTGCCGACAATCATTTTTAAGATACCGTAAGAGCCTGAAAGAGTTGCGTTTTCGTATTTATCTAATCTGTCGGGCGACCAATTATCCCCGAAGATAAAGTCAAATAAACCGATTTTGTTAAAGGCAGGTATGCTTTTAATCAGCATAAAAATGAAAATGGCGGCAACGGCGATTACGCATATAATTGCCGCTACCGTGAATATCGTTTGACCTGTTTTTTCTTTGATTTTTGTGATGTTCATATTAACCTACAATCTCGCTGAATTTCGTTACTTTTCCACTGAATATATCGTAAAGCTGTGCAATCGTAAGGTCGTTTACCTTTTCATTTGCACTGTTTACGATAACCGCTACCGCATCAAGGCATACGTTGAAACTGTTGATACCTTCTTCTTTTACACTTGCGGAAGAAAGACCGATTACGTTGCCGTTTTTATCGTTTTGTACCGCGGTTTTACCAACAGAAGAGCCTTGCAAGTCAAGAGTGAAAATTTCGTCAGCCGTTCTGCCGTAGAGGGTTGCATATCCACTCATTGCTTTTTTGATAAACTTTTCCATAGAAGTAGATCCGTTTACCGTAATTTTTCCACCCGCAGGGAGCGAAGATTTTACTTCGTATTCTAAAACAGGTATAGCCGTTTCGCCTTCATTTGCTCTTTTCTTTTCGTCTGAAAGGTAAATGCAACCTGCTTCTTCTGCGTGCTTTTCGGACGCTTCACTCTTTAAGTAGAGCAAGAAATCAGCAGCAAGATCCGTATGGGTTACGTTGGAACTGGTCATAATAACAAACGGTCTTTGAATTGCATAACTACTATCTAAAACGGTTTTAGAAGAAGGAGTAACGCCGTTTACGTTTACTACCTTAATCGTATCGTTTACCGAGCCTAGTGAAATATAGCCGATTGCGTTTTTATCGCTTGCCACCTTACTCATAACGTTACCAGTTTCTTTTTGAATGTCGGCTTTAGAAGTGGTTTTATAAACCTTTTTACCGTCAACCTTCATTTCAAGGAAGTTTCCCTTTCCGTCCGTGACAACTTTATCAAAGGCTTCACGTGTTCCGCTGCCTTGTTCACGAGCGACAACCGTGATGTTATCTGCACCTCCACAAGCGGTAAGTCCTACTGCACCCGTAACAAGCAGAAAG
>CAMEYY010000010.1 GCA_945947725.1 uncultured Cytophagales bacterium
ATTTCAGAGAGTACAAGCTATCTCCTGGTTTGTTTAGCCTTTCACTCCTACCCACAACTCATCCAAGCCCTTTTCAACGCTCACTAGTTCAGTCCTCCACTTTATTCTCATAAAGCTTCAACTTGCTCATGGGTAGATCACCAGGTTTCGTGTCTAATTCTACTAACTTATCGCTCTATTCAAACTCGCTTTCGCTTCGGTTCCACATCTCAAAATGCTTAACCTTGCTAGTAAAATTAACTCGTAGGATCATTATCCAAAAGGCACGCCGTCACTATTTCTAGCTCCGACCGCTTGTAGGTGTATGATTTCAGATCTATTTCACCTCCTTATTCAGGATATTTTTCACCTTTCCCTCACGGTACTAGTTCACTATCGGTTTCTTGGTAATATTTAGCCTTACCAGATGGTGCTGGCAAATTCAATCAGTCCTTCACCGAAACCGATCTACTCAGGTAGCAGATAGCTCATATTTACATGTATTACAGGATTTTCACCTTCTATGATTTATCTTTCCAAATAATTCATACACACAAATAATCACATGACTCCACCCCTACAACCCCAATAAAGCCGAGACTATATTGGTTTGGGCTCTTCCGCTTTCGCTCGCCACTACTAACAGAATCGTTAAATTACTTTCTCTTCCTCTAGGTACTTAGATGTTTCAGTTCCCTAGGTTCGCTTCTTATTCAAAAAGAAATAAGATGATAAATCTTCAATTTATCGGGTTCCCCCATTCGGAAATCTACGGATCTATTCTACTAACCGATCCCCGTAGCTTATCGCAGTTTTTCACGTCCTTCATCGCTTCCAAGAACCAAGGCATCCATCATACACCCTTAACTTTAATTTTTGTTTTTTATACTCAAAATTGCGATTTCAAAGATCTATAACTTTATCATAGAACGGAACGTACCAGATTGCAAATTTTTTTGCATCTTTTTTTTTCGCCTACGAAAAAATCATCGTGAGCCTTCTACCGGGTTCGAACCAGTGACCGTTTGATTACAAATCAAATGCTCTACCAACTGAGCTAAGAAGGCATCACATTCCTCACCAATGAGCCCCCTACTGGATTCGAACCAGCGACCCTCTGATTACGAATCAGATGCTCTACCAACTAAGCTAAAGAGGCATCACCAACAACCTTATACCATACTACCCCTATCACATCCTATTTACAAAATTTTTACCAATGTTTATTTGATATATTCCAATACTCTAACACCTATAAAACATCTAAAATATCTGATTTCGGTTTTTTTATAGATATTTATTTATAAAACATTAATTCTTAAATCTTATGAAACATAATGACAATGGTCATCTTAATACTTCTTATAAGTCCATTATCAAAATAACCCTCCCTCTTATCCTCGTATCTCTTTCTAGCTACTTAATGCTCTCTATCGATCGAATCGTTCTGTCGACCGTTAATGCTGATATGATGAATGCCGTATCCATGTCCAGTACATTCATTAATATTTTTACCATCTTCTTCGCTGAAATTATTGAAAAAAATACCGTCGTCACCTCGCAATATTATGGTGATAAACAATATGAAAAAGTCGCAACTTGTGTGTGGCAAATGATTTTCTTATCCCTACTCCTCATCCCAATATCTTTAGTAATGGCTTCCCTTTCTAATAAAATTCATAACCTGCCTGCTAACCTTATTATATACGGTGTCCCTTATCAACAAATAATTTTTTCAATCTCTTTCCTTTACTTTATATACGTCTCTCTTAGTACATTCTTCGGAACTCAAGGTAAAACTTATATCATCTCTATTTCTGTCGGTCTCGGATGCTTCGTTAATGTCGTTTGCTCTATACTCTTCGTTAAAATTTTTAACCTCGGTACTCTCGGAACTGCTTATGGTACCGCTTTAGGATATATTGCACAAATCCTTTTCTTAGGATCTATATTCTTGAATAAAAAAAATAACGCTACCTTCAATACGCATACACTCTCATGGGACTTCTCTCTGTTGAAAAAAATATTTAAACTCGGATTCCCTATCGGTATTCTTAGTTCTGGTGCTATGGCTATATGGTTCTTAATACTGAATATTGTAAGTAAAATCTCTCAAAACCAATTAACTCTCTTCTCGCTCATCATCATCATCAATCTGTTCTTTACTTATACTTCCAATGCTGTTATGCAATCTATATCCGTTATCTCGGGTAACTTGATCGCTAAAGATGATTTAAAGGAAATTAAAAATGTATTGAAAAAATTCTTATCTATAATCGCTATCGTCTTTTTATTCCTATTGATATTTATTCTCCTCTTTAAACAATTTATTTTCAACCTGATTTATAACATCGACCCAGGAATAAAGGATATACAAGAACTCGTTTTATTCTGCATATACACCCTCATCCCTTGGGGAACTCTTATATTTACTTACAAATTATTACAAGGAATTTGCATGTCTGGCGGTGATACTAAATTCGTCTCTAAAGTTAATGCGCTAATAATTATTTTCGTTGATTTCTTACCTATCCTCATTATGCATTATTTCAGACTCTTAAATTCTATTTGGCCTATCGTAATAATATTCCTATCTGAACCTATCCCTTTCCTTATCATCTACACTCTGAGATTTAAAAGTTTAAAATGGTATAAAAAAATCGTTTAACCTACTCCTCTACTTTCTTAATCCAAAAACAACATAAAGGACATTCCGAATAAATATATTTATTAACTTTCCTCTCTACCTTCATCCCACAATTTTTTTCTACAAAATCTAAAATAACTTTTGCTAAATTTATCGAATTCTTATTCTCTTGATGAACTGTTATACTAAGACCTTTAATATCAACACATTGGAAAAGTTTCAAAGCTATAAATGTACATGCCTCCCTTGCAAAACCTTGCTTCCAAAATTTTTTACCAAGAAAATAACCAATATCGACAGTTTTATACTTTCTAAAATTTTTTATCGAATAGTACAAAGGATAAAGATTAAAACTAATACTCCCTATAACTGTGTCGTCTTTCAGTTTTATCACCCAATTCCCTGAATTCCCCCATTTTTGTAAATCTTCTAAAGCCGCTTCTTTTGTTTTATATTGACAATCTGTAATCTCTATATATCTTGTCACGTCATGATCCAATAAAAGTTCTGCAAGTTCAGGGTAATCTTTTGAAGTTTGAGGTATTAAAAGGAGTCTGTCAGTTTTAAATATTTCCTTACTTAATATAACTTCTTCTATACTACCAGCTCTATAAAATACATTATCTTGTGATTTTTGACTTTCTACTTTAGATGTGAAAGAAAAAAGAAAAGTTAATAGTCCTAACAGAATCAATCGTTCATGTCGCATAAATCTATTTTTAATAGACAACAATCTATATTTTAACTATGAAACAGTATCTGGATTTACTTAAAGAGGTAACATTAAAAGGAAATATTAAAGATTCGAGAACAGGATTAAAAACAAAAAGTATTTTCGGATATCAGATGCGCTTTGACTTATCTAAAGGTTTTCCTATTTTGACAACAAAAAAATTACACCTCAAGTCTATAATCTATGAACTTCTATGGTTCTTAAAAGGAGATAGCAATATAAAATTTTTAAACGATAATAAAGTTTCTATCTGGGATGAATGGGCTGATGCCAATGGAGATTTAGGACCTATTTACGGAGTGCAGTGGAGATCGTGGAAATGTGCAGATGGGCGTGTTGTTGATCAAATAAAAAATGTTATAGATGAAATAAAAAAAAATCCTGATTCACGACGTCTTATCGTTAGCGCTTGGAATGTTGGTGAAATTGATAAAATGGCTTTACCTCCTTGTCATGCTTTGTTTCAATTTTATGTCGCAAACGGAAAATTATCTTGTCAATTATATCAACGTAGTGCCGATATCTTTTTAGGGGTTCCTTTTAATATCGCTTCTTATTCTTTATTAACTCACATGATTGCTCATTTAACGAACCTTGAAGTTGGAGATTTTGTTCATACATTGGGTGATGCTCATATTTATGAAAACCATTTTAAACAAGTTGAAGAACAATTATCGAGGACACCACGCAACTTACCTAACTTTTCTTTTGTCGATAGAGAAATAAATAGTATTGATGATTTTCATTATGAGGATTTTATCTTTTCAAATTATGATCCTTATCCTTCGATAAAAGCTGATATAGCCGTTTAAATCTGTATGAAATTTTATAAGAAACTCCTTTTTTGTTCGTCACTCATATTCTTTTCTTGTGAAAAATATAAAACAATCTCAGAAGTTGAATTTATAGCAAAAAATCAATGGAATAGAAAAGAAATTTTATCAGGTCAATTGAATGTTGACAGAGCTTATGAAAAGATAGGATTAGTTTTTGACGTCTATTATAATGAGGAAGTTCAATATCAAAATATTTTTTTACATGTAACATTGAAGGATACTGAAGGAAATGTCATCTTTGAAAAACCTGATCTGATGTTGATGCTTTTTGATCCAGCTACAGGTTATCCTCTTGGACGTAAAATATTTAGAAAACAACATTTAGAATTTATTATCGTTGATGATTTGAAGTTGTCAAAAGGAGATTACTATTTAGAAATTTCACAGAAGACAAGATCTGAAAATTTGTATGGAATAGAGAAAATCTCAGGACTATTTATTTCTGTACGCTGATTTTATCTTCTGGAAAGTAAGGCTCAGCTTAGATATACATTTTGTTGTAAACATCGAACCTAGTTTCACAATTTTTCATTTAACACTGGTCGTATTAGAATTTCTTGTTCGTTGTTTTCTTTTGTTTCTTGATCTATATAAAAAAATTTCTTTTTATCTTTTTCTGGTATTTTTGATACATCAAAAATGATAATAATTGGTTTTGGGGTGTAAGTAAAAGAAGGAGATTTATTTAACAAAAAAGAAGTGCTACACCATATAGGATTCAGAAATATTGTGTTAGAAATTTTCTTTTGAATATCTTTTAAACTTAATTCTTTAATATTTTTGAGAAATATTGACAACAAAGTATCAACCCCATGAAATAAAACCTTAATACTTTTATTAGCATATTTTTTTTATGAATTCTACTTCATATAGATCTATTTTAAAAATTACATTACCTCTCGTTGTCGTTCACTTATCAGCATATCTCATGATGTCAATAGATAGAATTATCCTCTCTACTGTCGACATTAACATGATGAACTCCGTCGCCATGTCTATGTCAATCATCAATATCTTTATCAATTTTTTCACTAATATCATTGAAAAGAATAGCATCTTCACCTCTCAATATTATGGAGATAAACAATATACAAAAGTCTCTACTTGCGTTTGGCAAATGGTATTCTTCTCTTTTCTCTTGATACCTTTATCATTGGCAGTATCTTTCTTCGCTGATAAACTTAATATCATCCCTGACTACTTATGCGCTTATGGTATACCTTATCAACGAATTATCTTCTCGTTCGCTTTTACATTTTTCCTTTACGAGGCTCTTACAACTTTCTTCATCGCTCAAGAAAAAACTTATATACTATCTCTCTCTATCATCATAGGATGCGTCGTTAATATCATCCTCTCTATAGTTTTGATAAAAGTTTTTAACTTAGGGACGATAGGATCCGCTTATGGAACTATCTTAGGTTTACTCGCTGAAATTTTATTCTTAGGATATTTATTTTTAAACAAAAGCAATAACGACATCTTCAAGACACGTACCATTTCATACGACTTTTTTTTGTTGAAGAAGATATTTAAACTTGGACTTCCAACAGGATTAGTTAGTTCTCTCACTCAGGTAAATTGGATCTTTATTCTATATTTGATAAATGAGATTTCTAACGAACAGCTAACCATATATAACTTGTTCTTGACTGCTTATTTATTTTTCAGCTTTATCTCATATGCGGTATTGCAATCAGTGGCATCTATGGGAGCAAAATTGGTTGCTGTAAATAACCTATCAGAGATAAAAAATCTATTAAAAAAAATGATGGTAATAATTTTTACCTTTTTATTTTGTGTCAGTATTTTGATTTTCTCCTTTAAAGAGACGATCATAGAGGGGATTATTAATATAGCACCGAATACAAGAAGTTATTCCGATATAATAGAGTTTTGCCTTTATATCATGGTATTGTGGCAGCCATTAGAATTTATGCATAAAATGCTGCAAGGTATTTGTTTAGCAGGAGGGGATACTAAATTTGTTTCGACAGTGAATGCTTTAGTTTTTATTGTTTTTAATTTAACGTCCATTTTGACACTAAAATATACGGGATTATTAACTTCAATACGCCCTATCATGTACATCTTCACTATAGATGCTATAGGTCTTTTTATTGTTTTTTATCTTAGGTATAAAAGTTTGAAATGGTATAAAAAAATCATTTAGTATATGAAAAAATATTTTCTTCTCTGCTCATTATTTTCTTTCAACTACATCTATGCCGATGAAATTTCTTCCGCAATAGACTTATATCATAAAGGAGATTTCTTTCAAGCAAAAGATACGATAGAGAAAAGTCAGAAAAAAAATTCGCCTAAATATTGGTACTATCGAGGTGTTATTTACCATAAACTTTTTAAGACTGAGATCTTGAGCGATAATGCTGATTCTTTCTTTAAAGAAGCGGTAAATTCTTATCACGAAGTTGAAAAACTAAAAAATAAACAGTTTAGTAGTTATGCAAAGAAAAATCTAAATGAGCTTTTTAAATTTTTAATGCAAAGAGGAAATGCATACGTAAAAATGGAAAATTATCCAGATGCTCTGATTTTTTTTCTACGTGCAAATGAACTTGAAAAAGAAAATGCTGAAACTTTAAGAAATATCGCTATTGTTTATCAGAAATTAGGAGATAACAAAAAAGCTTTACAGGTTTTCAAAAATCAAAAATCTGATAGTATACTTTTCGCTTGCAATCAAGTGAAATTTTTAATCAAAGAAAAAAAAAATAAACAAGCTCTTAATCTCATCAAAAAACTTATTTATGAACATCCTTATAATGTCGCTTGTATAGAAGCTTTTTACCTTTACTTAACAAAACAAAATAAAAGTTCACGAAAGAAATTATGTGAGGATTTATTGAGTAAGGAAGAGAAAATAAAAAAATATCAACAGGCCGTACTTGCTAAATTACAAGGAGATTTTAAAAGTGCATATGAAACTTTTTCTTTGTTATTACAGGAGGATAAAGACGATAGAATTTTGATACAATTGTGTGATGTTGGATACTGTTATTCTCAACAACTTATAAAAATTTCCAATGATGATATCGAAGACGAAGATAAATATGAGACAGCGTGCGACGTTTTAGATGATACAATATTATTGACAGAAAAACTTTTGAAAAAATACAGTGATAATGTAGAAATCTTAGAACATCTTTATAAATTGTACATTCAGAATAAAAAGCAGGATCAAGCGGCAAATATAAAAAGTAGGTTAAAAAGGTTAGGGGCAGAATATCTTTGCGAAGAATAAAACGTAATGACTGTAATAAAAAGAAATGGAATTTAACTTTTTATATAATTGACAATATTTTCAGCAGAGTTTCCCCTATCGAAATAAGTAATATTATTTTCTAAAGTTTTTCTTTTATTTTCATCACAAATAATCTCTTTTATACTGGACATCAATTTATTATCGACATCAGATTCTGGGATTAAAATTATAGCATCTTTTTCAGCAAATTTCTTTGCATTGCGCATCTGGTGATTATTTGTAACATAAGGAGAAGGAATAATTATAGATGCTTTTTTATTATTACTCAATTCACTTAAACCTAAAGCTCCTGCACGTGAGACAACTACAGTTGAAATAGCATAAGCATAATCCATTCTATCGATATATGGTAAAACTTTAACCCAATTCACGGTTAAAGCATGTTTAGAAATTTCATTTGATTTACCGACAGAAAGAATGACTTGCAGATCTTGTTTTCTAAAATCATCTACATGTTCAATAACGAAATCAATAATTTTTGTAGCTCCTAGACTTCCACCAAAGAAGAGAACAATATTTTTTTTTTCAGAGAGACCAAAATATTTATAAGCTTCCTGTTTAAGTTTTTCATCGTTAGAGGAATGCGATAAAATAGGATTTCCTAATAAAATATTTTTTTTACCGAAATATTTTTCCATACCGTCATAAGCAGTAAAAACTTTTTTAGCAAAGAACTTACACACACTATTACACAATCCTGGCACAGAATTTTGTTCCTGTAAATAAATAGGAATCTTTTTTAAAAAACCCGATACCATCACAGGAAATTGTGAATATCCTCCCGTCCCAATGATAATGTCAGGTTTGAAGTCGTTGATAGTCTTATTTGCTCTTTGTATTGACTTGAAAATTTTATAAGGTAAAGAAAAATTTTTTAAAATATGTTTACGATTTAGCCCAGCGATAGGCATGCCTACGATAGAGTAACCGTACTTAGGAATCAAAGTCATCTCCATCTTATTTTGACATCCTAAAAATAAAATTTCATCTCCTTGCTGTTCAAAAACTTTTGCCAATGCCAAGCCTGGATAAATATGTCCTCCTGTTCCTCCGCAGACAATCAAAATTCTCATATCAATCTTCTGTTGTAAAGTCTTCTTTTAAAAGTTCTTCTATTCTTCTCATTCTTTCTAAAGAGTCATCAACAACAAATTTAATATCTGGTATAGTTCTTAATTTATCTTTCAAGGAGTCGCCTAAAAATTTTCGGACCATAGATTTCTTTTTATTCATATCTTTAACAACCTCTTTTTTCATTTCCTCCGGAATAACATTCAAAAAAACTTTAACAAAACTTGTCGTGCTTGCAGCTTCTACACCTGTGACAGTCATCTTGATGTTACTATTAGGATTTTGTATTTTCAAAAGAAAAATATTTTGTAAAGCACGTAATATTAAGTTTTCTTTCTTCTGATGTTGATAAGATTGTTTTTTCATTTTTTAACTTGTTTAATCCATTTAGGTAAGATAAGAACTCCAGCAAGAAGATAGACATAAAAAGTAAAAATCCTCCATACCAACGCAATGGACATAGTGTATTTACCAAAGAGTTTACCATACATACTATAAAAAACATATTCAGCAGTACCACTACTTCCTGGCGTCGGAGAGATCAACATCGTCACCCACATTACTAAATGATTACAAAAAATTTTAAAATGATCAGCAGCACTACATTTGATAAAGGAGGTAGCTAGACAGTTCAAAATCAAATATCTAGATATCCATATCACGAATGTGAGTAAAATTATTTTCATCCAGAAGATAAAATTCTTTTTCCCAAAAGATTTTGACGCTAGTATAATATCATTCCCTTGTTTAATTGCAGCTTCTTGATATCTTTTTAAAAATCCCCAACTCGTCACCTTAACCATCAACCACCTAAAAAAATTTGGGAAAAAAAATAACCCTCCACCCATAAACTCTGTGTAAAGAGCAATAAGTATATAACTTACCCAAAAAGGGAAAACAAGGAATGCATGAGCTTGTGAAAAAATAGGATCTTGAAAAGAATGTATAAAACCTAAAGGACTAAAGGCTATAAAAAATAAATTGTCAAGGATAGCACTACTCATCACATATGCCAGGGATTTCCCAAAACTACAACCAATATTCATAAACAAAAAGACAGCAACAAAAGCTCCCCCTATCGCTGAAGGCGTTACCGCAGAAGAAAATTCCCAAAGAACAACAATTGTAAAGCAATCTTTCCAGGAAATACTCTTTTCTGTGAGCATATAAATCCTCAACATGTATAACCCATCTCTCAATCCCAAACACGTCAAAGCTCCCAATGCTCCTAAAATTTTCATTTCTTTGATGAGCGCAAGATTTTGTAAACTAAAATTTTGATCTTTCCAAAGTAGATATCCTAAAAAGAGTAAACTGATAAATATCGGAACCCAAATCTTTTTTATATTAAGAACTTTTAAAACTTTATCTTGGTCCTCATGAAGTCTATCCTCCATGATTATAGTTTAAATAGTTTTAACTCCTTAAAAAATTATTTCAGTCGACGCTTTATCTATCCCTACAGTATTTTTATGCTCAACAAAAATTGAAATTTTTATTTTCTCAGTATTAAACTCCACAATATTTTCCTCTTCACATTTTTCTAAAACACCATCGTTAAGCTTAAAATGTGGTATATTTTTACTATCGTCAAACAAAATTCTAAAACTACATCTCTTACCTTTCCGAAATTTCTCCTTTTCTCTTTCTGGCATATAAATTTTCTCTAGGCTGATAGCCTCTTCTACGTTCAAAGGCAAAGTATAATTTAAACGATTACCTTGTTTTTTAAACGCAACCTTCAATCTGCCGTATTCTCTACCATCTCGCAAAGCAATACCAAAAATTTTATAATGTGATAAATCTGTATCATATTCGATAGGTTGTATCGAACAAGAGAATATCGTCGAATTATCAGTCTTTTCTTTTTTTAATTTTACAAACGACTTTTCGCAAGATTCTTGTTCAGGAATACATTGGGAAAAGACTAAACAAGGAATAAGTAAAAGTTTATTTTTCATTTTTTTTATTTAAATCTATCTCTCCTGAAATTTTATATTCTTCACCATCAATACTGACAGTTGATTCTTTTTTTCCTTGTTTTTCTTTATTGTCTGCGGTATCTTTTTTGTATTTGTTTTCACAAGAGAGGAAAAGTAAAATTAAAAATACTATTTTTTGCATCTACAAGTTTCATCTTAATTATTTCAATAAGTCAACATTTTAGGCGAAAAAGTTTCTAAGTTAGGTTATATGAAAGGAAATTTCAAGGTCTATAACGCTTTAAAGTTGCAGACAGTATGCGGCGAAATATGTTCGTTATGGAAAGAAAATAAAACTTTTGAACAATCTATCAATAATAGACGAGATCGTAAAGATTTTGTTTTTTATGAAGGTCCTCCTTCAGCAAATGGTGCTCCTGGTATACATCATATTTTTTCTCGTACTATAAAAGATACTTTTTGCCGTTATAAAACTTTGAAGGGTTTTCATGTGACAAGGAAAAGTGGTTGGGATACTCACGGTCTACCTGTCGAATTGCAAGTTGAAAAGATGTTGGGGATAAGTAAGGACGACATAGGTATCAAAATTTCTGTTGAAGATTACAATAAAAAATGCCGAGAGACGGTGATGCAATATAAAGCTTTGTGGCAAGAATTGACAGAAAAAATGGGTTACTGGGTAGATATGGAAAATCCTTATGTGACTTTTGACAATAATTTTATGGAGACTGAGTGGTGGGCGTTTAAAAAGTTGTATGAAAAAGGATTAGTTTATCAAGGTTTTAAAATACAACCATATTCTCCTGCTGCAGGGACAGGATTGAGTTCTCATGAATTAAATCAGCCTGGATGTTATAAAGATGTTAAAGATGTCACCGCTGTTGTTCAATTTCAATCATGTGATGACGACAATATTTATTTTTTAGCTTGGACGACGACACCTTGGACTTTACCTGCAAATACCGCTCTTGCTGTCGGTGAAAATATCGATTACGTACAAATTAAAACATTAAATCCTTATTCTTTCATTCCTCAACAAATAATCTTAGCTGAAGCTACATTGGGACATTATTTTGATATCACAAAAACTTATTCCAATGATGACATTAAAAATTTTGTTGCGCCTCAAGATTCTAAAGTTAAAGTTGAAATTCCTTTTGTTGTTGTAAAAAAAATTAAAGGTCGTGAGTTAATAGGTAAAAAGTATAAACCATTATTTGAAGGGTTACCTTTAGTCGATGGAGAAAAAGCTTTCGAAGTCATATCTGGAGATTTTGTTTCAACAGACGAAGGAACAGGTATTGTTCATATAGCTCCAACTTTCGGTGTCGACGACATGCGTGTAGCTAAAGCTGCCAAAGTTTGTTCTGTGATGTTTGAAAGAGGAAAAGGTGTTTATGAACCTATCGTCGATGCACAAGGTAAATATGTTGATGAAGTTCCTTATTGGGGAGGACGTTATGTTAAGGAAGCTTATGAAAAAGATCAAGATCCTGAACGTAAACCTCTCGACGTAGAAATAGTAATGCACTTAAAACAAGGGAATTTATTATTTAAATCTGAAAAACATATCCACTCTTATCCTCATTGTTGGCGAACAGATAAACCTCTTTTGTATTACCCTCTACGTTCTTGGTTTATAAAGACTACGCAGTACAAAGATAAGATGATTCAGTTGAATAAAACGATAAACTGGAAACCTCAGTCTACAGGAACAGGACGTTTTGGAAATTGGATTGAAAATTTGGTGGATTGGAATGTCAGTCGTGATAGATTTTGGGGAACACCAATTCCTATTTGGCAAACTGAAGACCTTGAAGAAGAAATTTGTATAGGATCATTGGAAGAGTTAAAAGCGGAAGTTGATAAGGCGATAAGTGCTGGCTTTATGAAAGAACAGTTACCTGAAAATTTTGATATGCATAAACCCTTCATCGATAAAGTGATTTTAGTGAGTAACAGCGGGAAAAAAATGTTCAGAGTAAAACAAGTTATGGATGTGTGGTTTGATTCTGGATCTATGCCTTATTCACAATTACATTATCCTTTCGAAAATAAGGAGTTGTTTGAAAAAAAATTTCCTGCTGACTTTATCGCTGAAGGTGTCGACCAAACTCGTGGATGGTTTTTTACTCTTCACGCCCTCGCAACAATGCTTTTCGATAATGTGGCATACAAAAATGTCGTTTCCAATGGTCTCGTCTTAGATAAATTCGGAAATAAAATGTCGAAACGTCTCGGTAATACCATCAATCCTTTTGAACTTTTACAAAAATATGGTGCCGATGCTCTTCGTTGGTATATTCTCTCGAATGGAAATCCTGGAGATAATCTTCGTTTTGATGTGGAAGGTGTAGAAGAAGTTGTTAAAAAATTATTCTCTACTCTTTACAATACCTACAATTTCTTCGCTATGTATGCAAATTTGGACGATGTAGATCCTTATGAAAAAGTCGATATTAACAAATGTCAAGAGATTGATAAATGGATTTTATCCAAACTGAATTCTTTGATACGTAACGTTGAAAATTTCTTAGATGACTACAATCCAACAAAAGCGACGAGAGCTATACAAGAGTTCGTTATAGATGATTTGAGTAATTGGTACGTGAGGTTAAATAGAAAAAGATTTTGGAAGAGTGATAGCTCTGAAGATAAAAAAATTGCTTACCAAACTTTATTCGAGTGCTTGGAAAAAATCTCTGTGTTGATGTCGCCTTTCGCTCCTTTTTATAGTGAACGACTGTATCAAGATTTACATCAAGATGAACATATTTCTGTCCATCTTACAGATTTCCCTGTGTGTGAAGAAATTTTTATCGACCAAACGTTAGAAAAAAAGATGGATGTCGTGCGAAATGTTGTTTCAACTATCCATGCAATGCGAAAAAATAAAAAGATAAAAATTCGACAGCCTTTGAGTAAGGTGATGATACACTCGCAGAATAATGTGAATAATATTTTAGCTTTACAACAGCTGATTTTAATTGAGACAAACATCAAACAGTTAGAAATTTTAAGTGATGAAAAAATTAATGATTTTGTTCAATACACAGTTAAACCTAATTTTGCCATTTTAAAACAAAAATATGGAGCACAGATGCCTGAGTTGATAAAATTAATCAATGCTTTGACGAAAGAGGAAGTTGATAAAATAGTTAGAGGTGAAAAAATAATTTTGGAAGGTGATGTGGCGATAAGCAAAGAAGATGTTTTATTACAGACTAACGTTCAGGATAATGTGTGTATTGAAAGTTTTGGAGAGGAAACGATAATTTTAGACTCTACAATTTCTAAGGATCTTTTTTATGAATGTATAGCTCGTGATTTTATCAATGGAGTTCAAAAATTAAGGAAGGATCATGGATTGCAAGTTCAAGATAGAATTTTTGTTTATTTGAAAGTTGATGATAAAGAGATATTGGATGCATTGGAAAAAAATAAAGAGATGATTTCGAAAGAGATTTTAGCAAAAGATATCTATAATGATCTGGAAAGTGAAGAAGGGTGTGATGTGTTGGTTTTCAATGAAATTAATATTTTTGTTAAAATTGTCGTTTGTTAATCTTATCCTCAAGGATTGTCTATTTTTTCTATAATATCTAGTCGATTGAAAAGTTTTTTTTAAGAGGTTATATTCATTTATGCTACGGATCGGAGATAGTTTGAAAGTTAAACTCAAAATAGGTATTTTTTTATTTTTAGCTTTTTCTTCTCCGCTTAATATTCAAGCTGATCCTGTTAATGATGCTCTCCTTGCTATGTTAAAAGGGGAAAAATTCAAAGCAGAGACTCAAAAAATGCGTTATAGTATCAAACCATCAGCACTAAATATTGGTATCGATATTTTTACACCAGTTTATAGTTATATCCGATATGGAAAATCTTTTCATAATTATGATTTACATACGAGTATAGACTTCAATAGAATTTTCCTTGATGTTGACTTTGGAATTTTAAGATATCATAAAAAACAACCTTATACTTTGCCAGAGAAATTTCAATTGTCAGAAAATTCTCCCAAGATTACACAATACGACGATTCTGCTTTTGGAGTAAATGGGAAAATAGGTTTTGCTTATAATTTTTTACATAAAAATGAAGACCATCATGCTATCTTTGCTGGCGTGGGATATAATTTTGCTTTTTGTAAAGATAAACTTTCTGGAGAGTTAGCTGGAGGAGGTGATAGTAGTATTTATAGTAAATCAATCGATACTGGAGTACAAAATTTCTTTGTTCAATGGATGGATATTGTATTTGGTTTACGTTTGTCGATTTTAGAAGGTTTTTATGTCGGTCACACTACTCATGTCAACATTTTTAAGTCTTTTGTCAAAGGCAAAGAAAATAATTTAATTCCTTATTTTATCCCTGGATATGGACCAGAAGAAAATTCTTTTAATTTTAAATTCGACTTTTATTTTGGAATAAATATTTCTCTTTATGACGATCCTAAATTCGTTACAAAACGATAAAATTTTTATCTAGAAGTCAAATTCCTTTCATAAAAAAACATATATTGTTGAACGATACCTCCAATATCTTTTAATTTCAACCTATCTAAAGAAAAATCTCCATTATATCGATTTTGAATTATCTTTTTTATCCAAACATCTACAGGGAAAGCTTCGATCTTATACAATCCAAACAAAGCCACACAGTTAGCTACTTTTTCTCCTACACCACGCAACATCTGCAAATATTTTATTGCCATCTCGTAAGACATCCCTTTCAATTCATCAAGAGAAAAATTTTTTTTAACGATAGCTTCAGAAAGTTTTATAAGATATTCTTCTCGATAACCTAATTTCACTGATCTTAACTTTTCTCCTTGCAACGCTAACAAATCTTCAGGCTGAGGAAATTTATTATTATTCAACGCACACAATGTCTTTAAACAATTTTTAATTCTAGGAATATTGTTCTGTTGAGAAATAACAAAAGAGACTATCATCTCCCATAAATCTTGTTTCAAAATGCGTAATCCTTTCCCAAACTTGACGGCATTACACAGATAATCATCATTGGTATTAAAAATTCTTTTTTGTATCGTTTGATAGTCAGTATTTAAATCGAAATAATCAGACCAAAAGTTGTCAAATTTTTCTTGTGAACAGTCGAAGGTATGGATTTTTTTATTTTTTTGAATTTTTATTTTTTCATCTAGAGCAAACACTTCCCAAACTCCATTTCCCAAATCATACATTCTGAAACATTGTCCAGAATTTGCGATTTGTTCAATGTCAAAGTTTTCTATTTTCAATGTTATCATCCTTCCAATATCTGAGCATGAATTTTATTTTCAAACTCAGCTATCAAATTAGATATCGTCGTCTGGATAATTTTATCGTTCAAAGTAGACTTCAAACTATTCAGTGTGAAAGAGAGAGTATACGTTTTTTTATCAGAATCATCTTTAGCATATGTATCGACGACTTTATAGTCTATAATAAATTCCGAATTGAAATTTTCGATAACATTTTTGATATCTTGATACGTGACTTTTTTATCAATAATCAAAGACAAATCTCTTATTACGTTAGGGAATTTTGAAATTTCGGAGTAGAAACTAGCTTTTAATTCTGGGATCTTATTTAAGATGATATCGGCATAAAAAATTTCATAATTGTCGTGAGCAATATTTTTTACAGAGCAAACTTTTTCTTTCTCGATGAAGATATCGACACCATCATTTTCAAGTTTTTCATTTAGTTTATTAAAACCTAAAGATTGAAAGACATTATAGATTTCATTTTTTAAGTCGAAGAAAGAAAAGATCTTTTGTTTTTTATTAGCTATCATGCAAGCACAGTGTTCAATTTCCTTTGCTCCCTCTTCATAGCGATGATAAGTTTTTCCTATTTCGAAGATTTTCAAAACTTTTTGGTCATGGTTAAAATTATAATCGACGACCTCTAAAAGGCTAGGCACCATACTCGTCCTCATAACATTCAATTTTGAGCTAACAGAGTTAAGTAAAACGATTTTATCATCACCAGTATTTTCGGCAGAAGTTAAAGAGTTAGTGAAAGTTTCTAAGAAACCTCGAGCGGCCAAGATATCACTGATTTTATTTTTTATGAAATGAGCTTTAGTGATATCTTTGAATTGATCTTTAAAAAATACGATATTGAGATTTTCTTCGTACTCGATGTTATCGTAACCATAAATTCTCAAAATTTCCTCAACGAGGTCAGCTTTACGACAAACATCAACACGATAAAGAGGAACTATAGCAGTAAAACCATCATGAGTAATGTTTTCTAAGTTGATATCAAGGCGAGTCAAAATATCGGCAATAATATCATGAGGAATTTTCATTCCAATCAATTTATCGATATATTCGTAGTTGCAATAGATTTTTCTATTTTCTAAAATACCGACGACAGAATCGGTTACATTTTCGATTAAAATATCTGGTTGTTGTTGTTTTAATAAAAAGCAAACACGTTGAAGAGCAGTTAAAGTCATGAAAGGATCAGTACCTCGTTCAAAACGATAAGAAGCATCAGTCTGTAAACTTAATTTTTTCGAAGTTTTTCTCACGACGGTAGAATTGAAGTGAGCACTTTCGAATAAGACAGAGGTAGTATTATCGTTTATACCTGTATTCAAACCACCCATCACTCCAGCCAAACTTAAAATTTTTTCATTATCGGCTACAACTAAATCATTTTCAGTCAATTCATGGTTGGTATTTTTTAGGTCAAGGAATTTTTCACCGTTATTTGCTCGTCTAACAAAAATATTTTCATTGTTGATAGTTGAAAGATCGTAAGCATGGAGAGGTTGGCCGAGTTCCATCATGACGTAGTTAGTTATATCGACGATATTGTTTATAGATCGTATTCCGACAGCACGTAGACGTTCTTTGATCCATTTAGGGGATTCTGTGACGACGACATTTTTCACTGTTACCGTTGAAAATTTATTACAATCATTGTTAAGGTGAATGAATTTAGGATTGGAGATTATGTCTTTGAAGTTATGTAGGTCAGGGAATTTTAAAAATAAATTTTTCACAGCTCTAAGATCTCTAGCGACACCGAGGTGCGAACAAGCGTCAGCACGATTTGGAGTGATATCGACTTCGATAACTTCTTGGTCTTTATAAATTTCTTTCAAAGAAGATCCATTAGGTAAATCGGTATCAAGTTCTATAATTTTTTCATGGTTATTACTCAAACCAATTTCATCTTCAGCGCACAACATTCCCTCGGAGACTTCGCCACGGATCTTAGATTTTTTTATTTTAAATTTTTCACCGGAAAAAGTTATCAATGTAGCATTAACAGGAGCGACGACGACACGAATACCTTTTCTAGCATTTGGAGCACCGCAGACGATATTTAATTTTTCTTCTCCTCCAATATCGACCAAAGTACATTTTAATTTATCAGCATTGGGATGAGCCCAACAATCAACAATTTCTCCAATGACAAGTTCATCACAATTATTCACAGGATTAAAGGTTTCTAGCTTACCTGTTTCAAGTCCACACGATGTTAATGTTTTACAAATTTGTTCAGAACTAAGCTGGTTTAGATCAATAAAATCATTTAACCACGACAAAGAAATTTTCATACTTAATTTATAGTTACTAAAAATAAAAAGACTTTTCAATTATAAGGAAGAATCGTATAAAATACGAATGAAATTTACGACTTACACTTTCAACTTAGAGCAAGGATAATTTTTTCCGTATAAATCTCTAAGTAAAGGTGTAGCGATAAAAATAGATGAGTAAGTTCCAAAAATTAAGCCTAGCAATAAAGTAGAAGCAAAATTTCTTAACACTTCTCCACCGAAAATCAATAAAATGACGACGATAGCTATAGTTGTAAAGGAGGTTATCAAAGTTCTCGTTAAGGTCTCATTAATAGAGGCATTGATATTATCCTCGAGAAGTTTATAACTTTTTGCATTTTCTTTAATACGACTCAAGACAACGATAGTAGCATTTATGGAATAACCGATGATAGTTAAGATAGCTCCGATGATCACCTGG
>CAMEYY010000011.1 GCA_945947725.1 uncultured Cytophagales bacterium
AGAGTGCTTCGTTCACATCGAAGAGGTCACTGGTTCGAGTCCAGCATTACCTACTCTTCTTTTCCATTTCTTCAAAAATTTTATTTAATAAATAGATGATTAGCTCAGTGTTATTTCTTCGAAATAGACATACTGTTGGTTAGAGTGCTTCGTTCACATCGAAGAGGTCACTGGTTCGAGTCCAGCATTACCTACTCTTCTTTTCCATTTCTTCAAAAATTTTATTTAATAAATAGATGATTAGCTCAGTGTTATTTCTTCGAAATAGACATACTGTTGGTTAGAGTGCTTCGTTCACATCGAAGAGGTCACTGGTTCGAGTCCAGCATTACCTACTTCCTTCTGAAAATTCTATTCAAAGCATAAAACCGATGATTTAACTTTGTTAAAATAGAATTTGCTAACGTATAGGTGATTAGCTAGTGTATTTCTTCGAAATAGACATACTGTTGGTTAGAGCGCTTCGTGCATGTCGAGTTTGAAAATCAAAAATTTAGGCGATTAGTGGAAAAATTAGAGAATGGAAACTTTATAAATACAGAATAAAAAAGAAAGAATAGAATTAACAGAAGTAATTTTTTATTTGTTGAGCGTACATCTTCTCAATATTACTTCTCTTTTTCTTTAATGTTGGAGTCAACAAATTATTAGCTGTAGTGAATGGGCTATTTGTTAAATAAATCTTTTTCAAGATTTCATGGAAAGCAACTTTTTCTGCATTTTCAACTTTAACAATCTCCTCCAAAATAGGTAGAGCGATCTTAGGATCATTCAAACTTTTTTCATCATAACCTTCAAAACCACACTCCACCATATCAGGGACAACAATAGCAGCGATATAAGTAGAACTTACACTAGGTACAATGCATATCTGTTGAATTTTTTTACATTTGGAAGTTATCAAGGACTCAATTCTCTCAGGAGATACATATTCCCCATTAGACAACTTAAAGAAACTCTTTTTCCTATCTATAATACGAACAGCATTACCGTGGTCAGTTAAGATAGTACCGATGTCACCAGTTTTAAACCACCCGTCTTCAGTGAAAGCATTTTGCGTTTCCTCAGGATTTTTATAATATCCTTTAAAAACAAAACCACCTCTAAATAAAATTTCCCCGCTAGGAGTTGGAATACCAGAAATAGGATCACGATCGGTAACATGATAATTCAAATCATCAACATTAACGATTTTCATTTCAGCAACAGTAGATACACTACCAACATGATCGAAACGATAGTCATTACCATTGGAAAGACAGGCAGCAGCACAGGTCTCAGTTTGTCCATAACCATGAATAACGGCACATCCAATCAGAGCTTTCATGAAAGTAAAAACATCAGCGTTTAAATTAGCTCCTCCAACAAGTAAAAGTCTCAAATTATTACCGTATAAATTTCTAATTTTCTTCAAGAACAACTTTTCAAATAAAGAGAATGAAACTTCACCTTTGGTTTTAAATTGTTTAACCTTTTTCTCCAACATTCCGAAAATAATCCTTCGAACAAAAACATTTTGTCCTTCAATCTGTTTTAAGACAGCATTATAAATGACTTCAATAACTTTAGGGACCGCGCAGAAAATCGTAGGATTAACCATCTGCATGTCTTCTATGATTTTGTTTTGTCGTTCAGAGAAAAGAGCAATACTACCTCCAAAATAGAAATGAGTTGTCGCGATGAAAAGTCCCATGATATGTGCAAGAGGAAGTAAACAATAGAACATATCTTTTTCGGACATTGAAAAGTTATGATATAACACAACATCGGCATTGCAAACTAAATTTTTGTGAGTAATCAACGCCCCCTTAGGACTATTAACAGTTCCACTAGTATAACAAATCAAACCGATAGAATCTTCAGAAGCCTCTACAGTAGAAACATTACTATTCTTACCAGCTTCGACAATTTCTTTAAACGTTATAACTTTGAAAAAGCTTTCCAACTCTCTCAAAGCATTAGGTTTATAAAACTCTTTTTCTCCTGTAATGATTACATTCTTAAGATTTTTAATACGATTATTTTTCGTCAACTCAAGAATGATATCAATAGAAACCTTATCGATAATTATAGTTTCAGCATTAACTTGGTCTAAAATATTTTCAACCAAACTAAGTCCAAGACCATTAAAAATCGTAGCAACAGTGATATTGTCGTAATGTGATCCATAAAAAGAAATCAACCAATCGACAGAGTTGTTTGCGTAAAGAACTATTTTCTTATGAATACCATATTTTAGATCTTCTTCGTCAGCATCTTCTTTACAAAGTTCCAATGCTTTCAAACCTCTTGCAAAGTTAACACAAGAAGTTTTGAAGTCAACATACGATATCCAAGTGAACTTAGAATCATAAGAACCACCAGCAAATTTCTTTCTAAAACCTATACATTTACTATCACCCCTTCCTCTATAGATCACATCATTGAAAAGAGAACAAGTGGTATTTAGGTTTTTAGAGTTTGTTTTCGCTAAACCTTTGACGGCTTTATGATTCCTTAAAATAGCAGTTTCTGTATCAGATCCTTCCCCACAAAACACATGATAATTTACAGGACTGCAACTTTCGTTGTTTTCCATTTATTTGCAAAAAAACGGGTGAGAGACGAGACTCGAACTCGCGACCCTTGGTGCCACAAACCAATACTCTAACCAACTGAGCTACACTCACCAAATTATGAATTAAATATAGTATTCAAACTTTCAAAATTACACTCTTTTGAATCAAAATCATGTTTTAACTTTCCATTTCCTAATACAATCACTCTAGAACAAATGGATATTACCTCTTGCAAAATGTGTGTTGAAAATAAAATAATTTTATCTTTACTGAAAAATTTTATAATGTTCAACATATTCGTTATCTGTTCAGGATCTAAACCACTGATAGGCTCATCTAAAATCAAAATTTCAGGATCATGCAATAAAGTTCGTGCAAAACCTACACGCTGCTTATTTCCTTTTGACAACGTGGAAATTTTTTTATTATAAACCTTTTCTAAACTACATAATTCGATCAAATACTCTATCCTTTCCTTACTATTTTGCACATGATATACTTGAGAAAAAAAATCCAAATATTCAAAGACAAACATATCCATATACAAAGGATTCAACTCAGGAAGATAACCTATTTTATTTTGTAATTCTTTTGTTAAAAGCTGATCATCAAAAAAAACTTTTCCTTGAGAAGGTGTGATAAAACCTGTAATAATTTTCATCAAAGTAGATTTTCCTGCTCCATTTCTTCCCAACAACCCAACTATCTCTCCCTTTTTTATTTCCAATGATATACCATCCAAAATCTTTACTCCACCAAAACTCTTCGATACATTATCCACACGCAAAATCATAAGACACTATTTATTTTTGAAATTATCAAAATGACCTATCACGATAATTTTATACGGATCTAAAGAAGTAAATTTTATAATATCTCCCACAACATATCCCCACAATCCCGAAGTCGTTGATAAGACAAGAGCATATTCTTCATCCAATTGTATCTCATTAATTTGCAATCTCGTCGGCTTCTCTTCACCTAAACTTTTTACAGGGATAAACTCATAAAAAATATCGTTATCGACCATCAGTAAGAGATCATTATTTTCACGAGAATATTGAGCAGCGATAAAACCTTCAGAGACAATGTACGTTTGTATAAAATCAATTTTTCGTCCAAAAAGTTCTGTTAATTGTCTTTCATCTTTTCTAAAATTGCCGTTATAAATTACCGTTGACAAATTTTTAAAAACATCACCAACCTTTTTCCCTGATAGCTCTATAATTTTTTCAAAGAAAGACTTAATAAAGGAAAAACCTCCCGCGACCAAAGTTACATTTTGATCTAAAGATTCTTGAGCGACTTGTGCAATTTTCTCATTCTCCTCGTCAATACAGTTTATTTTGGAAGAAGGAAGAGTTTTACCTTTTAAATACCAAGGAATAAATTTATTAGCTATTCCAGATAAAAAACCAAAGAAAATACCATTCACTTCATCCAGTTGTGCGCACTTAGTTAAACCCAACAACTTCCCCGCATAGAAATTTTTATTTCCAGAATTTTTAAGATAGTGAAATAAAGTCTGCTTAGCACCGAATTCAAAATTTTCAACGAAATTTTTTGAGATAGGAATATATTTGGTATTTCCATTAGAAAGATGAGTTTTAGCTAAAAAATTAGGTTTCCCTAACCAAAGAACATTTGCCTCTCCTTGTTTAATCCTATCGATATAAGGAACAATATCATCGTAAGTTACGAGTGGAATTTGTTGTTTAAAATCTAAATAAGAACGAACATTTTTTATTCCTTTTTCTTTCCAATAGGCAGTACTTTCTCCAACATTGATAAGACGTGTTAAAATATCATGTTGAATATCTTCTGCTCGTCGAGAATTATTGATTTGACTTTCGGATAAGAAGTTTGCTAAATTTTTTATACAAAAATCAACAAAAGACATATTTATAGGAATTTATCAAAAAGAAGTAAAGATTTCAAAATTAGGATTTTTGAGTAGCAGCGTTTTTCTTTTTTCGTGCTCCCAAAGCTCGTCCTCGTGCAATAGCGGCTTCTGTATTAGCCGCAGAATATCTCATTTTACAATCATTCTTCTTTGTTTTTTGAATATCGATACGAATATCCTGAATTTTTTTCTTTATATCTTGCAACCCCGCTCTTATTCGTGTACCAGAAACTTTTATCCCTTTAAGATAAAATTTTTCAAAGTCCTTTTTTAAACATTCTACTAAGTCCAATAACTCTTTATAGTCTCCCAATGGCATATTTGCTTCACTTTACAAAATTAACGATATTGATTCAGTAGTATTTTTTTTCAAAATATGCAAGACTTGTTTGATTTTTTACTGAAAAGAGGAATTTTAAAAGATTCAACATCTAACTTGAAAGATTTCTTCAATTCAGGTAAAATGATCAATGGTTATCTTGGAACAGATCCAACCGCAAGTTCTTTACATGTAGGACATCTGGCTGCATTGATGCTCTTGAAAAATTTTCAAAATTTTGGTCATAAACCTTTCATGTTGGTCGGAGGAGCTACAGGAATGATAGGTGATCCTTCTTTTAAAAAAGCTGAAAGACAATTTTTATCTGAAGACGTCCTTATCTACAATCAAGAGTGTATCAAAAAACAATTGGAAAAATTTTTAGATTTCTCTCCTAACTTGAAAAACAAAGCGGAAATCGTTAATAATATGGACTGGTACAAAAACATTGGTATCATCGATTTTCTACGAGAAGCTGGAAAAAATATCACCGTCAATTACATGGAGGCTAAAGAGTCTGTAAAAAAAAGAATCGTTGATGGTATATCTTTTACTGAATTTTCTTACCAACTCCTACAAGCTTATGATTTCTTTTATCTCAACTCCAAATACGATGTCGAATTACAAATGGGAGGCGCTGACCAATGGGGTAATATTACTACAGGAATAGAATTAGTTAGAAGAAAAACAGGAAAAACCGTTCATGGTCTAACAATACCTCTTTTAACAAAAGCTGACGGGACAAAATTCGGGAAATCTGAAGGAAACAACGTTTGGCTCGATCCAAATCTAACATCTCCTTATGATTTTTATCAATTCTGGATTAATAGTTCTGATGAAGAAGCTAAAAAATTAATTTCTATTTTTACAACGATCCCAAGTGATGCAATTGATAATTTGTTTATTTTACATGAAAAAAATCCAGAACAAAGAATTTTACAAAATACCTTAGCTAGAGAATTGACGACTTTAGTTCACGGAGAAGATCTTTACAAAAAATCAAAAATTACTTCTGACATTTTGTTCGGCAATGCTGATTTGGAGTATATAAAAAATTTGAAAGAGGAAGATTTCGTGCAAGTGTGTGAAAGCTTACCAATGATAGAAATCAGTAGAGAAAGTTTTGAAAAAGATAAAAATGCATACTCTGTCGTCGGTGAAAATTTATGTGAGAAAGTTTTTAGTTCGAAAGGGGAGTTGAAGAGGAGTATAAAAGAAAATTCCTTTTTTGTCAATAAGAAAAAAGTTTGTGATATAAGTGGGTACGAAATAGATGAGTTGTTGTTTGAAAAATATATTCTTGTTCAAAGAGGAAGTAAGAAATTTTATGTTATTGTTATAAAATAGAATTATGGCACAAAATACAAAACAAGAGTTAAATTTGACTTTAACATTAGAGGAAGTGAATTTTGTTATTCGCGCTTTATCAGAAAGATCTTTTAAAGATGTATACGAATTAATAGGGAAGATAAATATGCAAGCAAATTCTCAATTGATGGCTCAAAATACTACGCCAAAACAAGATGACGAGAAATAAAATTCTCCTTTTTCTATTTTCTTTTTTTTTATCAAGCAATTCTTTTGCTCAAGAATCTTCTCAAAATAATGAAGAAGATAAGGTCTTAGTTAGTTCTGCAGAAAATATTTTTATCAAGTATAGTATAAATGCACGAGTTTCTGTTACGATAAAATCTAGGGTTTATTTTTTGTATGACAATGGAGATAAGGAATTTCCTTTTGAACTGAATATAAATCTTTTTGATAAGAAACATAATTTGGTGATGACTCTTCATGCTAATGAGGCGTATATGGATGAACAACGCAAATTATGGTTATTACGTGGAGATGTTGAGGTTGTCTCTTTTGGTAAAAATAAACTACGTCGTGTCAATACAGAACTTTTATACTGGGATCAAGAAAATGAAAATTTTTACAATAACAACTTTGTGAGGTTTGAAGGTGATGATTTTTGTGCAACGGGATATAATTTTTTTGCCAAACAAAGTTTTAGTTATTATAAAATGGAAAAAATAAATTGTTATTCATTTTTAGAACAGGACTTTCTTTAATCTTTATTAAAAAATCAGGATTTCATTTGCATTGCGATATTTTTTTATATATTTGTCTTATAGTTTGTCTATATGAATAAATACAATAAACAAGTTTTACTTGCTTCTATCTGTGCTATTTGTGGAATCAACACTGTAAAGGCTGAGTCCGAAATAATGAACCACCGTATTGTTGTTAAAGCTGGTGGTATGTTGCCTTTTACCAACTACGATGAAGCTTTCAAAAAAGTAACAGAAGTTGAGGCTAAGTCTGAAAACTTTAAATTTGGTGTTGGTGGTGGTGTTGAATACGAATTCTTTATTAACCCTTACTTCGGTGTCGGTGTTGATGTTTTAGCTGGTTATCAAAAATTAGCTCAATTTAAAGCGGATCAAAAAGAAAACAAGGACGTGTTTTTAGGTTTTGGTGGTTTTTATCTCAATCCTAGCTTGTCTTTAATATCTAATTTCATTGAGGATGGTTGTGCTTTCGATGAAGAGGAAGGTTGTGCTGCTGGTATTAAAGCTGGACTTAAAGTTAACCTCGGTGCTAATTTGTGCTTCTGTAAAGCTGATTATAAAGATATTAAATTTGGTGGCGTTGAGGTTAAGGACGAAAAAAAACAAGCACAATTACCAACCTGTACTTTAGCTGCTGAACCTGCTCTTTACTGTGAGTTACCTCTTGGTTTAGGTTTTGAAGTTGGTTATCGTATGGGATTGCTTAAGGACATTTTAGTTAAGAAAGCTGAAGAAAAGAAAGCTGACAACGCAACTAGTGATAATAACGAGAATAAAGAGAATAAAGTTAGTTCTTTTAGCCATGCTTTAACTGCTAACGTTACCTACAACTTAGCTAACTTATTATTCTAATCCTTTTATTGAGTAGAACTTTCTGCTCAATATGTCTTCTTATAATTCTTTATATTCAAAAAATTTTTAAATTCTATATCCTTATATTTTGCTCTTCTGTGTGATCTTTTAACTTTTTAATATTTAACACAATACGCGAAATATTTTTATCAACGCAAGCATGATGCCATATTTTTAATCTCAAAAAAATGATAGTCCAAAAACCGACATTAATCAGCCTTGAAAGTTACAAAAAAGAAAAATAAATCAAAAAACTAAACTTTGATATACAATAATTTGATATATATGAATATGCGCTTTATGTACTAAATCAAAACGGGTGCAAAATATTTAAATTTTTATAAAAATACTATTTTTGAAAAATCTTTATGAATAACGAATGTTCTGAAAATAAAAATAATCTAGTTTTTTTTAATAAAATTTCAAGAAAAATAAATACTGAAAAAACACAGAGTAATAATTTCATATTGGATGAAAAAATTTCCGAAGAAATTAATCACGGCAAGATATTGGATGATTTATTTAGGGCTTTAGGAGAGATCGTCAAGATAAAGTGTTTTGAGATCACAAAAGAAAATGCTAACATGAACTCTGAAACTCCTTCTGGGATGATGATGAAATTTGCTTCTGAATTATCAAAATCCTATATCGATAATAACGTATTATGCAAAGATAAGGAAATTAAAAATGCTCTCGATGCCAACTTATTACACATCCATGATAAAGATTATTACGTAACAAAGGGTTTGAACTGCATGCATTATCCTCTCGGCAAGCTCCTGAAAAATGGTTTCTCTGTTTTATATAGCGACAACAGGCCAGCAAAGAGAATCGAGTCCGCTTGCATGTTGACTTGTATAATTTTTGAAGCTGTGCAAAATGAAATGTTCGGTGGACAGTCTGTCCCTGCTTTTGATTTTTATCTCGCTCCTTATGTTCGAATGTCTTATATCGAAGAAATAAAAAACTTCGAGAACATATTAGATAAAGATTTTCATTCTTTATACGACGACCCTATCGACGATTATATTGTAAAAAATGATATCCCTCATGATCTGAACAATCCTCTGTTTATCAAACAATTTGCTATCAATAGAACCGTAAGAAGAGTTTTCCAATCTATGGAAAGCCTTATCCATAATCTTAATACCATACACTCTCGTGGAGGAAATCAGGTTGTTTTCTCTTCCCTTAACTATGGAACTGATACTTCTGCTGAAGGACGTTGTATTATTAGAGAATTGTTAAATGCTACATATATCGGTGTAGGATCTGGCGCTACGGCTATCTTCCCTATCCAAATTTGGAAAAAGAAAAGAGGAGTTAACTTCTTACCTGAAGACCGTAACTATGACCTCTATCAATTAGCCTGCAAAGTCACTGCTAAACGTTTCTATCCTAACTTTATCAACCTTGACACTCCTTTTAATACTCATGAAAAATGGAACGTTAATGATCCTGAAAGGTATAAATATGAAGTTGCTACCATGGGGTGTCGTACCAGAGTCTTCGATGATAGATTCGGAGAAAAAACTTCTATCGCACGAGGAAATCTCTCCTTCTCCACGATAAACATCGTTAAAATCGCAATACAATGCATGAACATTAAAGATCAGGATGAAAAACTTAACACTTTCTTCGCTGAACTGTCGAAAATAATGGATATCACTGCAAGACAACTCGTCGAACGTTATAATTACCAAAAAACTGCTAAAGCTAAACAATTCCCTGTATTAATGCAGTACATATGGCCAGAATGTGAAACTTTGACAAGCAAAGAACAAGAAATTGGAGATATAATAAAACACGGAACTCTTGCTATTGGTTTCATCGGTCTTGCTGAATGTTTAATTGCTTTGACTGGAAAACATCATGGAGAAAGTGAAGAATCTCAAAAGTTAGGTATTAAAATTATTACTTTTATGAAAGATCGTACTCGTGAATTTGCCGATAAATACAATTTAAACATCTCCTTGTTCGCCACTCCTGCTGAAGGTCTCTCTGGTAAATTCGTGAAAAAAGACAAAGAAGAATTCGGTATCATCAAAGGCGTTACTGATAAAGATTATTATACCAATAGTAACCATGTACCTGTCTATTATCACTGCTCCCCTAAACATAAAGCTGAAATAGAAGCTCCTTACCACGCTTTAACTTTAGCTGGGCATATCTTCTACGTCGAAATTGATGGTGATGCTACAAAAAATATTCAGGCTATCATGGATATTGTTGACTTAATGGATAAAAATAATATCGGTTACGGCGCTATAAATCATAACAGAAACCATTGCCTCAACTGCTCTTTCGAAAACAGTGAACATAATTTGAAAGTTTGTCCTAATTGTGGAAGTGATAATATCGATATGATTCAAAGAATTACTGGATACTTAGTTGGAACAACAAATAAATGGAATAATGCTAAATTGAAAGAACTGCAAGATCGTGTCGTTCATAAATAAGATGCTCTGCTTTTATAATCTTTTCTTTATTATCAATACAAACTTCAAAATCTCCTATCCTAACATTCATCCTACCTACTTCATCACATAAAAACTTTAACATTTCATCATATGATATGCGTGAAAATTGAAAAAACTCCGAAGACTGATAATTTTTTCTTTTCAGATTAACTTGATACACAACAATACCGAATTTTTTCACTTTACAAAAAATGTCCCCATTGGTAGAAATTTTTAAATTCAACATCAGCTTATCTCTCTGAAAATCGTTTTCTATAAAAACTCGATATGTCCTCACAACTTTAAACTGTGTTGTCTTATGCATGAGTTTACAGCCGCAGAATAAATTGCAGACGAGAAATGAAATGAAGATTTTTTTTATGATAATAATGAAATTTTAAAGTTATTTGACACGCTCAAGGTAAGAAAGAGTCTTGGTGTCAATTTTAATCATATCTCCTTCTTCAACAAACAAAGGAACTAATAATTCCAAACCAGACTCTGTAGTAGCAGGTTTCATAGCACGTGTAGCAGTATTTCCTTTTACTCCTGGATCAGAATGTTCAACTTTCATAGTTACAGTGGCCGGAAATTCTACACCGATAATTTTGCCTGTCTCTTGGTGTTGTAAAATATTAACTTCTTGGTTGTCTGTCAAAAGCCTCGTTTCACTAATAAGACTTTTCTCTACAGGAATCTGTTCATAAGAATCAACATCCATGAAAGTATACACTTCACCATCGTTGTACATGTATTGACTTTTATGTCTTTCAACTCTCGCCGTAGTAACTTTTGCTCCAGCATTGAAGGTATTTTCCAAAACTCGTCCTGTCGTCAAACTTTTTAATTTCGTTCTAACGAAAGCACCACCTTTACCTGGTTTTACATGCTGAAATTCAACAATCATGTAAAGGTCATTACTAAATTCAATGACTAAACCATTTTTAAAATCCGCTGTTGTTGCCATAACACTTTCTTTCGAAATTCATTTATACCGAAAAATAAAAAAACAACTTACTTTTCCCAACTAAAAACGCTTCACACTCACAAACTCACACCAAAAGGATTTTATATTTCTCTTATACAATATGAACAAATTCGTTTATGGACTTTTTAGTTGCTGCATAATTGCATGCAGTGAAAGAACGGAATCTGGTAAAGATGAAGACCCAAATGTTTCTATTGTTAAAAAAGTTTTTAATGAAGACCCTCTAGCTATAGGATTAAGCAATCAAGAAAAAAATCACGAGGTCATCGATAATTTCCAACAGTGTATCGCTAATCATATAAAAAATCAAAACACTTTCATTTCTGAAAACGAAAAATACTCACTCGCTAAAATGCTTGTTCATTTTATTACAAAAAATTATAACCCAAAAACTTCACCTCAAACTATCAAAGATATTTCCAAAAAGATAAATGAGTTTTATACCATAACCCAGAAAAGATACTCGAACGTTTTTTCAAAAGTTAGTAAAATTAATACTTTGGATATAAAAAAAAAGATTGTACTCGCTTATTATATCAATGATTTTTACTGCACTACAAATAATCAAAATAAACTTCCAGATGAGGAATTAATTACTAAACTACAAACGATAACGATTACAAATGATACGCCTGATGTAGAAATTTTTAATAAAGTGCGTGCTATTCTTTCTCCAAGAATCTAATTGTTACGATTTAATTTGTGCGACGATAAGATTAACGACATCTTGGTATTTATTATCAATATTTCGAATTGCATGAATGACAGTACTATGATCTCTGTTTCCAACTTTCTCCCCTATTTCACAAAGCGACATATTTAATAATTTTTTACAAAGATACATCACCACTTGACGAGCGTAAACAAGTTCCTTTTTTCTACAACTACCAAAAATTTCTTCTTCAGTGATCTTAAAATACTGACATGCAAAAGTAATAATCTTTTCAAAAGTGATAACCTTATCTTTTTGTTTCTTTATCTCGGCGACCTTTTCATTATTTGCAAAATTTTTATTACCAGCTAACATAGACAAAAACATCCCCTCTAGTTCACGCACATTACATATCTGATCGTCGATAAAATCCTCGATTGTTTTGTAATCGATATCAATATTAAGGTCATCAGCTTTGCTTTTCAAAATCGCAATCTTCGTTTCTAAATCAGGTGAAGAAATATTAACAGTCAACCCCCATTTAAAACGAGAAACAAGTCTCTCTTGAATTCCTTGATTACTTCCAGGCACACAATCACTCGTCAAAATAATTTCTTTCCCTTCCTGATGTAATTTGTTGAATATATTAAAGAGGATCTCCTGAGTTTTATTTTTATTTTTCAAAAACTGAATATCATCTAGGATTAAAACGTCAACATTGGAATAATATTTTAAAAATTTTGAAGTGTCATTATTTTTGATACAATCGACAAACTGATTGACAAAATCACTCGTTGGAACATAAACGACTCTAGCATCTTTTTGTCTTTTTAAAATTTCATTTCCTATAGCTTGTACAAGATGTGTTTTTCCTAACCCTACATCTCCATACACCATAAAAGGATTAAAAGGATTATTCCTAAATTTCGAAATTATTGACTGAGCAGCAGACTTCGCTAAATGATTACAATCTCCCTCGATAAAATTTTCTAACGTATACTTAGGATTCAATTCAAAAACCTGAAAAGGACTCTTTATCTCTACAATTTTCCTCTCTCTCGTTTTTTCACTTTCAGGCATCAAAGAATATTCCAAATTCCCCTCCAAACCAACAGTCTGTACTATCGCCTCTCTCAAAACCGGCAAATAATGTTCTTCCAACCATTCATAAAAAAATTGATTCGGAATCTGAACTGTCAAAATATTATTTTCAAATTTCAATGGCCGTATCGGCGTAAACCAAGTACTAAAACTTTCGGTATTGACTTTCTTTTTGATAATGTCTAAACAACTATTCCATATATCATCGTGCAACATTATCAACGAATTAAAAATTTATAATTAAATAATAACCTCAACGACATTTCATACACATTAGCTATCGATATTTATTAAAATGGAAAAACAAAACTCCCTCATCAGCAGGTTTATTAATTACAATTTTTTTTCTCACGAAGAAGTTTTTCTCGTCGCTGTGAGTGGTGGTGTCGACTCTGTCGTCTTATTCCATATCTTTACCAAATTACAACTCCGATTTATTGTTTGTCACTGCAACTTCCATTTGCGCGAAGGTGATTGTGATGAAGATGAAAATCTTGTTAGAAAACTATGCAAAGAAAATAATATCCCTTTTCTCGTTAAACATTTTGATACAAAGAAAATAGCCGAAGAAAAAAAAATATCTGTCGAACTTGCTGCACGTGAACTACGTTATGAATGGTTTAAAAAAATTTGTTCTGAAAAAAATATAAATTCACTCGTTGTCGCTCATCATGCTAATGATAATATTGAAACAGCTTTATATCATCTTGTTAAAGGAACAGGTATTTCTGGTTTGCGAGGGATGAATAACATAACAAAGTGGGGTGAAAAAAAAATTATACGTCCTCTGCTTTTTGCTACAAAAAATGAAATCATCGACTATGCTCGCGAGAATAACTTACAGTGGCGTGAAGATTATACCAATGCAGATAATAAATTTGCTCGTAACCTCATCCGTAATGAAATCATTCCAAAACTAAAAACGATAAATCCAAACTTGGAAAAAAATTTTTATGATACCGCTGAAAGAATTTCACATGTCGAACTTTTATTTTTCGAAGAACTAAAAAAAATTCGTCGACGATATTGTCATGAAGATGAAGGTCTTTTCGTTATTGAAGTCACCGAGTTAAAAAAAAATAAATGGTTTCATACTGTGATGTGGGAGCTGTTGAAAAGTTATGAGTTTTCATATAAAGAAATAGGAATTTTTCTCAGAGACAGTATAGAGGTGCGTGTGATAGAAAATAAAAATTATAAACTCTATGACCTGGGGAGGACGTGGGTTGTTAGCAAAAAAGAAAATTTAAATATCAGGAAAGAAGTTCAAGATGACGAGATGAAAGTTGAATGGCAAAATATGATTTTGGAAAGAAGAGATTTTAATAAATATGAAATTGTAAAAGATAGATGTTTTGCTGCGGTAGATGCTGATAAATTAATTTTCCCTTTAACTTTAAGATTTTGGCGAGAGGGCGATGTCTTTTATCCCATTGGGAAAAATAGATTTCGTAAAAATGTGAGCAACTTTTTGAACGACCTAAAGATAATTTTACCTAAGAAAAAAAAAGTTTGCGTGCTCGAGAATGGTGATGGTAAGATCATTTGGGTAGTGGGCTTGCGTGTGGATGATAGGTTTAAAATTACAGATAAAACAAAAAAAATCGTACAATATAAAATTCAGAATCGTTAATCTTATTTATGCGTATAGTATCTTGGAATGTCAATGGATTGAGAGCGGTGTTGAAAAAAAATTTTTATGATTCCATCGAGATAATGCAGCCTGACATTTTATGTTTACAAGAGATAAAAGTTGATAAAGAGTCGATACCTGAGATTACTTTACCTGGTTTTGAAAAAATTTATAATTGTGCGACACGTAAAGGATATTCTGGGACAGCTATTTTCACTAAAAAAAAACCTATTTCTGTCGATTGTGCAAGTTATCTTGAAAAATTAACGGGGGAAAGTGAAGGTAGGATTATCGTAGCTGAGTATGAAAACTTTTTTTTAATCAATGACTACACTCCAAATTCCGGCGAAGATCTAGCGAGGTTGCATTTTAGACATAAGACATGGGACGTAGAAGTTTTGAAATTTGTTCAGGAATTGAGAAAGAAAAAACCTGTGATCTTGTGCGGCGATATGAATGTTGCTCATGAAAATATCGATTTATCTAATCCTAATACAAATCATTTTTCTGCAGGTTTTACCGACGAGGAAAGAGAAGGATTTAGGAATTTTTTAGAAGGTTTTGCGGTTGATAGTTTTAGAGAATTTTTCCCGGGCAAAGAAAAATGTTACAGCTGGTGGTCATATAGAATGAAATGTAGAGAGAGGAATGTAGGGTGGAGGATAGACTATGTGCTCGTCGATAAAGAGATAAAAGAAAAATTAAAATCTGCTTTCATCTTTGACGATGTTATGGGGTCAGATCATGCTCCTGTAGGTATCGACATAGAATTGTAAAATTAAATTTTTTATATGAAAGGAACATTTTCGATTGTATTTGATCTCGTTATCTTTTTACTCATTTTAGCTTATAAATCTGTTCCTAAAGATATAAAAAAAGTGGAGGGAGAGTTGGATGAAGAAGAGAACAAGGAGGAGTTTAATGAAGAAATTCAAGATGAGATAGTTTTTGTGAAAGATGAGGATAAGGTAGAAGAAAAAAATATTACAGAGGAAATCGTTAAGAAGAAGGAAGGGAAAGTGATGCGTAGCAGGAAGATGAGATTGCGAAATATGATTTTGTCTAGTGAAATTTTAGGAACGAGATATAAATTTTAAAAGCTAATTATAATATGATGGATTTGAATGTTGAAGGGATGTTGATCATAGGATCTCTTTTAGTTTTTATCAGCATTTTAGCGAGTAAATATTCGAAAGGGTTAGGGATTCCTGTTCTTCTTGTTTTCCTTTGCATAAGTATGTTAGCTGGGTCGGATGGAGTGGGTAAAATTCCTTTTGACGATCCTCTTCCAGCTCAAGTTTTAGGGAGTATCACATTATGTCTTATCCTTTTCAATGGAGGTATAAAAACAGATTTTTCAAAATTTGTCTCGTCGATAAAAAATGGAGTATCATTATCTACTTTGGGAATTTTGCTTACGGTCTTTATCTTGGCGGTTTTCTTGTATATCTTCGGAATTTTTTCTTTTAAAGCTAGTCTCTTGATGGGAGGTATCGTTGCTTCTACAGATGCTGCTGCTGTTTTTTCTATCCTCAGCTCCAATAATTTGAAATTGAAAAATAACTTAGACTCTGTCCTCGAATTAGAATCTGGCAGTAACGACCCTATGTCCTATTTTATCATCTCTCTCATGATAACATCTTTAACTTCAAACGATCCTATTACACTCTCGTCAGGAGTTTTTTTCTTTGTTAAAGAGATGCTTCTCGGGACAACATTGGGGTGTGGTATGGGGTATGCTATGAAATACCTTTTAGAAAAATTTGAACTCAGTGATGAATTTTTTTACCCTGGAATGATCCTCGCAATGACTTTTTTTACTTACGGTCTCACTAACTTTATTCACGGAAATGGATTTTTAGCTGTATACATCGCCGGCATTATCGTTGGACAAAATAATTTTGTGAGAAAATGTAAATTGACATGGTTCTTCGAAAGTACGACATGGATTTTCCAGATGGTAATGTACATAAGCTTAGGACTTTTAGTTTATCCTCATCAACTACCAGGGGTGGCGTGGAAAGGAATTTTAACAGCTTTCATTCTTATTTTTATAGCTCGTCCTCTTGCTGTCTTCGCATCATTAGCTTTTTCAAAATATTCTATAAAAGAAAAATTATTCCTCTCGTGGGTAGGTTTGCGGGGAGCAACTTCTATCATCTTTGCAACTTTCCCTTTGCTTGCAGGAGTTGAAGATGCTGACAAAATGTTCAATATAGTTTTTTTCGTCGTTATGATCTCTATTCTCTTTCAAGGAACTACAATACCTTTTGTTGCACGACGTTTAGGTGTAGAGTGTGAAAAAAATAGACTCGAACAATAATTGTTATTTGAAGAAAAAGATGTTAAAATGAAATATACTTATGGCGAGATAGCTCAGATGGCTAGAGCGTTGGATTCATAACCCAAAGGTCAGGAGTTCGATTCTCCTTCTCGCTACTCTAAATCAAATTCAATTCAACAGACAAACTTGGCCAAATTGCTGAAATTTTATTTTCATCGTATTTTATTCCAAAATCTGTATGTATTGTCGTTTTTTGTAAAACAGCAATATCTAAATTACAAAGTAAACTATATTCTTTTCTATCAAACATAGGAATGTCTACTTTTATTTTTGGACCAACAGTAATATTTTTAACAAACAAACAGTAAAACTCATCATTAAAATTTTCTAATGAATACTCAAGAGGGATAAGATGTTTATATCCAAAAGAAAAACCTACTTGACGAAGATCTTTTAAATTCTGTATAAAAATTTTTTCAGAATTAATTTTCATTAAACATGATGTCAATTTGCTTTTTGTTAAAAACTTAAACATCTCAGAATTTTTCATTATCCCATCAATAGCCACGCTAAATGCATAAACTCCAAAAGTAAAAAAATTTTTTTTGTCAAGATAGTATAAAAAATTGTGACCTATGAAACCATTAAATTTATTAAACGCTAAAAATGTCGTATTCTGAGTTGATTTGTTATAAGTATCAAAAGATAAATCGCACCAAAAGTCAAAACATAAACCTTGTTTTTTATTTTTTACAATAGCTTGTACTTCTGGCTCTATCGTTACTACACTTTTACTCACTATAGTTTTAAAAGTAGGTTTATAACTCAGGATGTTCTCTTTAAAAAATTTCATTTTCTCTTTAGTTCGAGAAAAAACCGTCGTCTCAAAATTAACATCATGAATATCAAAAAATGAATAACCGATATTAGCACTGATGAGATTACTTTTACTATTCGCTTTATGTTTTACTCCAAAAGAAAGACCAGAACAATAATCATAAAAATTTAAACCTATCCAAGTATCGTAAACTTTTTTATAAATAAGATTCTGTAATGGATCAGCACTAAATTTTTTAGATCCGAGAAAATCTTTCCTGTAGAAAAATTTAGGTTTTAAATAAATTCTATACTTCTTTGCCTTATAACTGCAGAAATCCCTATTTTCGATCGTAAAAACTTTTTTCTCTTGTTGTTGTAAACCATCAAAGAAATAGACATTTTTATCTTCAACTTTTTCAATCGGCGTCCAGCTTTCTTTATCGATTTTTACTTTTGCGATGTCGAAATAACATTTTTCGTTGTAGTCCTGATAAACTAATGCATCGTCGACGATATGAGGTCTATAAGCTCCATACTTACTCGATGTCACTTGCCACACCTGATGAGATTTTTTCTCAAAAGCATAAATATTATCGATACCACTTAAAGGACTACCAAAGAAAAGGAATTCATTATTCTCGCACAATCCTCGTAAGATAGCTTTCGTTTGATAAACTTCTTTTATCTTGTCTTTGCTTTTCAATATAATCAATAGCCAAATCTT
>CAMEYY010000012.1 GCA_945947725.1 uncultured Cytophagales bacterium
TATGTATTGATGATCTATTATGAATACCACTTCTACGCCCACCTCTATATCCACCTCTTCTTCCTCCTCGACCACACGAACAAAAAGCCAAAACAGACAAAACAATCACTAACGACCTACAAACCCGACTTTTAGACACTCGATCCATAATTCTTATCACGATAAATTTGATATAATTCATAGTAGAAATATACTAACAACAATATAAAATGGGAAAACCCTCCACTACTAATTTCTCAAACCACACCACAACTCAACTTATCAACACTCTCTTCACCAAATCAACATACCCCACTCCACAAACCAGAAAACCAGAAAAAGAAAGCTAAAGAAAAATAAAAATATAAAAGATACTAATAAATTAATAATAAAGTAGGATTATACTAAAAACAAAAAAATTTATTAACAAAGAATTTTCAAAATCAAATTACATAAAAAAAACTAGCCCACTAAGGCTCTTTTTAAAAAAAACACAAAATCCTAAGCACTCGCAATATCCCAATCATAAGCAACTCCTCTTATTTTAAAAGTAGCAGTAAGTAAACTCCCATTTTTTTTAACCATTTTCTTTTCATCAAAACTACCTTCATCACAAACAGCCTTAATCAATTTAATACTATCAGCATTACTCCAATCATTAGATGTAAAACTAAATTGCTTTGTTTTAAAAGCATCCTTAAAATCCAAACTTTTAGCCAAATTAAAAATACCACACTCTTTCAAAAAAATCAAAAAAGAAAGAGTTCCCTCTTTATCCAAACAACCACTACCACCATCAAACTTAACCTTATTACTAGTTCCATTCTCTAACTTAAATCCATCAAGATTTTTTAAAACAATTTCACCCCCACATTTAACAAAATCAACAAAAAACTTATCACTTAACAGACCTCTTTTTGTAGAAGTAAATTCTTTAAAAAAACCATTCTTATCCACTTTACCAACAATCTTAAAAGCATCTGAATCCCAACTAATCTCCCCATTAAAAACAAATCCATCCAACAATTTCTCAGAACCTGCCAACCCAACAATTTTTTCCAAACCACTAAAATCCCTTCCCAAAGCAATAATAAAATTATTTTTTTTACTACCCTCAAATTGATTCTTAATAACACCCTCAATCTTCACAACATCATTTTCAATATTTTCAAGTTTTTCAACAACACTAACATTCTCATTATTATTTCCTGCAGCTCTACCCCCTACTTTTTCAACCACAGTATCAACCTTACTTTTTACTTCACCAATACCACTCAAACTCTTTTTTAAATTTTCTTCCAAAGCATTCAAATCAGATTTTTTAACACCACCACAAGCACAAACAGACACGAAAGATAAAGCAAGAGCTAAATTTTTAGCACCTTTTACAAATTTATTCATATACTTTAGTACAAAAACTAATACTTATTTTATACACACTATATGACTAAAAACAAACAAAAAGCAAATATATTTTTTATAACAAAAAGGTCACCTTATTTCTGACATAATCCAGCGAATTTACAGAATTGACAAAGTGATCCATGATTAATAAAAACCCTCGTCGTGCTCATCATTTTCCTTATAAAACTCTCTATATTAGAGAGAAATTCTTGTTGCAAGACAGCATCGAAATTTAAAATTTTATTTTTCCCTATATATATATGTGTGTTATCAAGATTTGAGCGCATGTCGTAGACGTGAGGAGTGATAATATTATTTTCATGATCTTGTCTAAACATCAAACAATAAAGTAATAGCTGCAGTACCGCTTTAGCACGATTATTTTTACCAAAATCAAAAAGTTCATCCAGACTTTTAGCCGTATTTTTTGTCAAACTCGTTTTATAGTCTATAATTCGGAAATTGTTATCTTTTTTATCTATCCTATCGATAATACCGCTGAGTTGGAAAATAGTTCCATCGACGACGAGAGAAAATTCAGGAGCTCTATATTCGACATCAAAAATTTCAAAAGGCACATATTGCCTATCGAGAGTTAAAACTTTTTGCACCATGAGAACAGCGACATCTTTATCGATAAGTTGTTCACCAGATTTTATTTCGTGCACAGCAAAAACATTATCTACGACATTTTGTACATCGACAGAGTCTAAAAAACTTTCTGTCACGAGAGTTCCTTTTTTATAGATTATCTGAAGAGCTTTGTGAACGAGAAGGCCGAGATTATATTCATCTTTTTCTTCTTTTATCATCATAGAAAGGAAAAATTTATAAGGGCAGTCGAGATACATGTTGATCATAGAAGGTGTTAAAACTTTTATTTTTTTTATCTCTTCTTTATCGATATCGATGTAACTAGTATCCAAGAAAAGTTGTTTGTCATATTTATGAGAGAGAGGTTGTTGTGTATGAAAATTTATTTTCAGATCAGATTCGAGTTCTAGTTGATATAAAAATCTACTTTTGTCGCCGATAGTCGAATTGAAAGTTATGTGGACATTTTGCGAGTTGTATACGAGTTTATAAAAATAATATTTTTCCAGCCTATACTGTGTGGTGTCTGTGGTGGGCAGTCCATATCCTTTTCTCAGATTATAAGGTATAAGAGAAGAGTCCCCTATTTTTGACGGCAACATATTATCGTTAGCACCGATGATGATGACTTCATCAAAATCGAGATTAGAAGTGTCGGCGAGAGGGAGGAGATGGATATTTGATTCGACGTCTGTATTTATAGGCATATGAATATTTTGTAATAGTGACCTGATTATTTTTTCATCGACGAAGATATCTTGTATTTTTTCAATCTGTTGCATCATAGCTTTGATGATGAGCGCATCTTTACCGTCATAAAATTTGGAGAGCTTAGCGAGGACTTGAAATAAATATTTCCCTAGTGATAGATTTTTATCAGCGAGGTCTTCTGTAGAGATATTATTTTTTTTTACAAACCAGCTTTCAGCGACAACCTCGATAGGAATTTGTTTTTTGAATAGACGTATGAGTTGTGTTATAAAATTGTAAGAAGATGTTAGTTCGACAGGGAAGACGAGAGACGACGAGATTATAATTTCAGGAGGGATAGTGGAAAGGAGTTGTATTAAAAATTGTTTATCGTGAGGGATGACGAGAGCGAGAGATTTGTCGTGAGGGCATGTTTGTATTTTTTCTACCGCTACAGAAATTTGTTTACTCGTTGTTGAAAGAGGATAGAAATTGATATTTAGTTCATTGGAAGGAAGTTGATCTTGTTGCGAGAAGGCTAGAGTATGGAAGTTAGCTTTTATGGAGTTTAAAATTTTTATGTCGCTTTGATATATAGGATAAAAACCAACCATAACGACGTTATCATATTTTTTTTTTAGCGTGTCGATATTGTCATCGATATTATCAGCGAAGATTTTGTAACCGAGTCCAGTGTAAGGTGTATTGTCGTCGAGGAGTTTTTTTGAGAAGTCTTCATATATATGTAGGAGAGATTCCCAGAATTTTAAAAATACCTCTTGATGTCTAGACAGTTTTCCTTTTTTGAAAGCATTCCAGAATTTTGTTATCATAAGTTGTTTTTTTTCTGGCAGTTCAGAGAAAGATGTTGACATCTGTTTTTGTGTTACGATACTACAAAAGATATCATCGGGTTTAACGAGGCATCTGTCGATAACATCGAAGTCGTGAAGCAAGGAACCTCCTAGTCGTATAAATTTATTAAATTCGATATCAGGGTGAATTTTTTTATAAGAGGAGAAGAGTTTTATAAGGAGTTCAAGATTTGTTATTGTTTTGTATTTTGCGAGGACGAGGGAGTCGAGTGTGCTTATTCTAGATTTTATCGAGGTTTGTAGATAACGTATGCTTTGCGCGCTGGTAGTAAGGATAAGAGTTCTTTGTTGATTTATATCGGCGTTGATAATATTTTGGGCGACGGAGTGTAAAAATTTCATTTTTGTAATCTAAGACAATATTAGAGCAGAGTTAATATATTTCGGTATATAATCTTTTTCTTTGTGGAATTTTTTCAGGAAGTTTTTGATTATAAAAAAAGAATTATCGATGAGTTATGATGACAGATGCTGCAAATAGACGTAATTTAAACTTTTTACTTTTGTTTGGAGTGTTTAGCGTTTGCGGTTTTGAGTCTTATGGAGATCCTGTTTTTAGCATCTACAAATCTAGATTTCGTAATGACAGCAATCCTCGTGATATCGTTAAAGCCAAAAATAAAATTTATGTAAACAACTTTAAGAAAGGCGATACGAGAAATCACAAGAATAATTTGTTTAAAGATATTCAGAGCAAACATCTTTCTGATTATGCTTATCCCAATGGTCTTTTTAAAAATAGTTATACAGAACACGAGTGGAGTGAAGATGATTTAAAAAATAATATTCAGAGAGCGTGGAATGTAAAATCTATTGAGGACAGTGTTGAAGATCAGGTTGTTTATATGAATGACTATCGTTGTCGTATGCATCCTCATCAGGATTATATTTTTTATGACCATTATCATTCGTTGAGAGAGGAGTCTAAAAAAGATCATCATAGTTTTAGAAAGTTTTTACACAACTTTAGATTGCATATTTCCACAGGGATAAGTGGAACGTACGATATGACGAGTGTTGATGGTTTCTTTTTTGAAAAAGATGGCAAATACTATTTATCTCCTACATATCATCACCCTAATTCTAATCACGCTTATCAGTTGGGATGGTTTGGAGATGGATATAAAAAAGTTCCTTTGAATCTTTCAAGTGCTAAATTTGCAGACTTAGATCAAGATAGAAAGATTTATACCGGGATGTTTCCTAGTTTCAATTTTATTAATTTAGGACTATCTTATGATTTCTGGAATAGAATTAGATTTGAGTTCGAGTTTAATTTAAAAGGAAATCGCCTGAAAAAATTAAAAAGACATTATCATACAGAACGCAACAGAAGTAGTATACACGCCAAAGCAAGTACTGAAAATATAGACGAAGTTTTCTTACCTAAAGCGAATTTTTTCAGCTCTGATTTAGGTCTTTTAATTGGAACAAAGATTATAAATACTACCTTTTGGTCTGTTCTGGTAAATGTTCAGACGTTTTATACTTTCTTCTATAAAGATTATTTTAAAATCAATGAAGGTAGTTGGGTTGGTGGATGGTTTAATGCAAAACCTGGTTTGGGTTTGGGATTAACAGTGGAGCGACATCTTTCTGATTATATGTCGTTGTTTGTTAAAGGAATGTTTAAAAATATACAGATTTTCTGGAAAAATGAGTGGGTTTTAAATGCTAAATCTTGTGTCGAACATAACTTCACTTCGTTGTCTTTAGATTTCGGAATTAACTTTACAAGTTCGTATATCGATAAATGTGATAATGCAATAGATTGTAAAATTAAGGAAGTTCATATTCATAATTCGACAGAATACCGTGGATTGAATAAGTGGGAATATCGATCTCCTTACGGTAAAGTCATCCACAGTGCAAAATAAATTCTTTTTAATACCTATTATTTAAATTTTAAGTTTGTATCCGTATTAAACTTTTAATCTTCTAATACACGTACCTTATTTTTTTGAAAAGAAAAAACTAGATAAAAATGGAATGTTAAAAGATTTTTTTATTTGAACTTTTGCTCCCCCTGTAAGACTCGAACTTACGACCCTCTGATTAACAGTCAGATGCTCTAACCAACTGAGCTAAGGAGGAATATAAATTATATATACTACCTAAAAATTTTAAGCAGCAACAAATTTGACACTATTTTTTTCCAGCAGATTGATCTGGACCTTTTCTACTCCCTCTACCAGCCAACACACCAACCAAAGGTTCTCCTGGAATAGCGTTAATAACAAAATTATTACAAGGAATATCTTTAACTCTAATAACTTTATCAAGATCCAAATCAGTAATATCAATATTGATACATTCAGGCATATCTTTAGGTAAAGCTGTAACTTTAACTTTTCTAGTTTTAACACTCAACAAACCTCCTTTTTGAACTCCTAAAGCATTACCGTGTAAAACAACAGGGATATTCATGGTAACTTTTCTATCTTCATTCAATTTATAAAAGTCAACATGCAAAATCATGTCACTCACAGGATGAAATTGAACATCTTTCAAAATACATTTGTGATGAGTTCCTTCGATATTTAAATCGATAAAATAAACTTTTTGAGTGTAAATAACATCTCGTAACAAACGCATTGGGACATATAAATTTTCATGAATTTCCCCGTTATACAAGACAGCTGGAGCGTATGCATTCTTTCTCAACTCGTCAGCACTTTCTTTTCCTGTATCTTTCCTATAAAATCCAAGAATTTCTATTACTTCCATAACATACAGAATATAAACTAACTTAAATTCTTCTACACTTAGATAAAAAGATAATCAAGACAATTTTTTGCCCTTGATACAAAAATTTTTAAAAGGACATTCCCCACATAAAGATCCTCGCGCTTTACATATATTCCTCCCAAAATCTATCAACCATGAACTTACTTTGTTGTGATATCGCTGAGGAAATAATTTATAAAGTTCAACTTCTATTTCCTTTGGATCTTGACTATGTACTAACTGTAACCTATTCGCCACTCTACGTACGTGAGTATCCACTGCAATATTTGGTAAATCATAAACAGTAGCTAAATAAACATTCGCTGTCTTACGACCGACACCAGGTAAAGTTATCAACGTCTCAAAATCTTTAGGAATTTCATTATTAAATTTCTCTACCATCAACTCTCCTAATTTTTTCAGACGACTAGCCTTCTCATTTGGATATGTTATTGATTTTATAAATTCCTTAATTTGGTCGACATCAGCTTTGGCTAAGGAAACAAAATTCGGAAAAGTTATAAATAAATTTTTAGATATTTCATTGACTTTAGAGTCTTTACATCGTGCACTCAAAATTATCGCTACTAACAGTTGATAATTGTTTTCAAAATCTAAACTTGTCTTCTTAATGTCTCTATTTTCGAAATAAGTTATCAATTTTCCAATGAGCATAAACTAAAATAATCTTTTTCATAGAAAAGGCAAAGAGCGTAGATACTTTCGTTGAGAGATAAATGATTTGTTGAAATAAATTAGAATAATATGGATCAAAGGAAAAAAAGGTTATACAAATCTCGTACTAATAAAAAACTTTGTGGCGTGTGTGGAGGTCTTGCTGAATATTTAGAAATTGATTCGACAGTGGTGCGTTTAGGTTGGATCTTGATGTCTTGTTGTACTTTTAGTTTTGGTTTTTTTGCCTACCTTATTGCTGCTCTAGTTATGCCTTACGAGGAAAAATGTTAAAAAATTATCAGCTTTTCACTTATCCTCTTTCAATCATTTTATAAACTAAAGTATATACACAGAGAGTTAGCAAAGTGGCTTAATGCGGCAGTCTCGAAAACTGTTATACTCGTTTTGAGTATCAAGGGTTCGAATCCCTTACTCTCTGCAACATTCATTATTCTTCTTATCCTTTTGTAAAAAAATTATGATTCGTATTATCGGTATCGATCCAGGAACGACAAAAATCGGTTTCGGTATCATCGATTTCGAAGAGAAAACAAAAGATATAACTTTGGTAAAATATGGATTGATAACTTTAAAAGATTCCTTTTCTTATGCAAAAATAAAAAAAATATACGACGCTATGGTTGCCCTCAATGAAGAATTTAAACCAGATTTTATCGCTATAGAAAATCAATTTTTAGGAAGGAATGTCCAAACTCTTTTAAAACTCACTCACGCAAAAACGGCCATGATATTAGCTTTTTTAAATCATAATGAAAATATCATCATCGAAGAATATCCACCTGCAACTGTTAAATTGACGATCACAGGAAAAGGAAACGCGACAAAAGAAGAATTGGAAGAAGTTATAAATAGAATTTTAAAAACAGAAATCGATAATAAAAATTTGGATGTCTCAGACGCTCTCGGTGTTGCGCTTTGTCATATCAACAAAATCTACGATAAGTTCTTTATTTAATTTTTTTTCATGACGACGAAAGATATTGGATGGAAAGGTGAAGATACAACTGTAAAATTTTTACAAGAACAAGGTTTCGAATTATTAGAACGTAATTATCGATATAAAAGAAACGAAATAGATTTGATAGTTAAAAAGGATGATTTGATATGTTTCGTTGAAGTTAAGAAGAGGAAGTCGCAAAAATTTGGTTATCCAGAGAGTTTTGTTTCAGAAGGACAAAAGGAAAGGATACATCAAGCGGCGGAAAATTTTATTATAGAAAGACATTGGGAAGGTAATATACGTTTCGATATATCTGCTGTAATAGGCGATCATGTCGATTACTTTGAAGATGCTTTTTGAAAAATCTTCAGCACAAAGATAATTTTTATAGATTTAAAAATATGTTTTATAGAAAACAAAATTACTTGCTATTGATATCAATGATCATCGCAGTAGCTTGTTCGTTTTTGTTAATATGGAAAAAAGTCGATCCTGATAATGGTTTTACTTATTTTTTATATCCTTGGAAAGTTTTTGAACTTAACGATCACGGTGAAGAAATTAATTTTATGCATTTTCCTTATTCTGGTATCGGGATGTTAGGATTGTTTAATATCTTCCTTAGTTTTTACACCATGATTTGGTTTAGGAATCTTCATTTACAAAAAAAATTTTGTGCTATGCTGATACTTGTTGACTTAACTCAACTCGTTTTTTGTTTCCTTTTTGCTGAAAAATTGGGGAAACTTTGGCTCCCATACATTAATGGACAATGGGGTGTGGGCGTTATATTTATTTTAGTTAACGTATTATTACATCTTTTGTCTTTTATTTTTATTCAAAATGACATTAAACTACTACGCTCGACAAAACATTTTAGATAGAAAAATTATATAACTTTATGGCTTACTCTAAGAAATTTTTTAATCAAGAAAACATTCCTTTGGATATTTATCTTCGTGATATCGGGGAAGAAGATCTTTTAACTCCTGAAGAAGAAATTCAACTCGCAAAAGAAATCCGAAAAGGAAATCAACAAGCAATGAACAAATTGATAACTACCAATTTACGTTTCGTTGTATCTGTTGCTAAACAATATCAAAATAAAGGTTTACCTCTCAATGACCTCATCAATGAAGGAAACTTAGGTCTTATTAAATCTGCTCAACGTTTTGATGAAACGAAAAACTGTAAATTCATCTCTTATGCTGTGTGGTGGATAAGACAATCCATTTTACAAGCTATAGCTGAACAGTCAAGAGTCGTTAGGTTACCTTTAAACAAAGTGAGTGAATTGAACAAATATCTAAAAGTTACAAAACAACTTGAACAAGAATTACACAGGAACCCAACTATAGAGGAGGTCGCTACTGAAATGAGTGTAACTGTTAATGAAGTTAATGATATAATTCAAGTTTCAAAAAGGTCTGTTTATATCAATTCTCCTTTAACGCAAAATAGTCAGTACAGTATGCAAGATATGCTCACTGATGATACTTTCCATACAATTGAAGAACGTATAAATAAAGTTTCTTTGCGTGCTAATATCGACAATGTGCTTTTGATGTTGACAAAACGTGAAGCTAATGTTATTAAAAGATTCTTTGGGTTAGGAATGAAACAAACTTGTCTTGATGAAATCGGGGAAGAGTTACATTTAACTCGAGAACGTGTACGACAGATCAAGGAAAAAGCTATCAAAAAAATCAAAAAGTTGAAAATTTTCGATACCCTTCGTGAATTTATCAATAACGATGATAATGATATTTCTGAATTTAAAAGTAACTATGAGGAATTGTTAGAAAATCTTGAGGTTACGAATAAAAACTTTATCGATAAAGTCAACAAAAAAAGGAGTTCTAGAAAAAATCGAAGGAAACCTGCTCCAAAGAAAACAGAAACTGTCAAGAAATGATAAAAGTCTCTATAATCGGTGGAGGGGTTGCAGGATATTCTGCTGCTATGGCCTTAGCTCGAAGTCATATTGATGTAAATATTTTCACTGGCTTTTCTCACGGAGGACAAATTGTTCTAGCGCCTCATCTCAATAATTATCCTGGTATCAAAACTTCTGGAACAGAACTTATTGCCAATATGCACAAACAGGTTTTGGACTGGAATGTAAAAGTTCATGAAGATATCGCGATAGAAAAAATTTGTCTTGATGAAAATTTAACTTTGATAGATTCCAATGGAAATGAACATATTAATGACGCTATTATCGTTGCTACAGGTAAAAGATTTAATAAGTTGAATTTACCTAATGAAGAAAAATTTTTAGGACGTGGGTTGTCGTATTGTGTTTTGTGTGATGGCCCTTTGTACAAAAATGAAGTTGTTGGAGTCGTTGGAGGTGGTGATTCTGCTGCTCAAGGAGCTTTATATCTGAGTGACTTTGTTAAAAAAGTTCATATCTTCGTTCGATCAAGTAAGATGCGTGCAGGTGAAGATTATCAGGAATTGTTGAAAAAAAATGAAAAAATTGAAATCCATTATAATGTTGCCGTTGAAGAATTATGTGGCACGGAAATGTTGAGTGGAGTTAAACTGAATGGGGACGTTAATGTGGAGTTGACAGGACTTTTTATCTCTATAGGCTCTGATCCTCAGACTGAACTTGTCAAAGATTTTTTACAACTGGATCCTCAAGGTTTTATCGTCACTGACAATTTCGGTAGAACAAATGTAGAACGTATCTATGCTGCGGGGGATGTCGTTGCTGGAAAATATAAACAAGCTGTTATTGCTGCGGGGGATGGTTATACTGCTGCGCTCACTGCACTTCAAGATATACGCAAGAAAAAATAAAATCCTTTTAATAATTCTTTAACTTTCCTGTCAGAAACAACGTCATCTCATAAAATATGAGTTTGAAAAACATCTATCAAAACTCCCCACCTCCATCGTTATAAGATTTAATTTTAAATTTCTTATCAATACCGAGAAAATCGTGACATTGATTAAATAACTTCCAATAGTTTCTCAGTTTTACGAAGAGGAGAAAATAAGTTTAGTTAAAGACAGACCAAGCGACACCGAAGTCAAAAATTCGTTTTTGTCCAGGATAAAAAGGAGAAGCGTAATAACTCGTCTTCTCTTTATTGACATATTGGAGAATGTTGATGACTTTTGTGAAAATCCTAAACTTGTTGATACGCATATTAAGATAAACCGCAAGAAGTGGATAAGAATACATCTCGAAGAAATCTTGAGAATAGAATTTTTGAATTACAGGATCATAAGCATCTCCAAAATATGGACTATTCCAATTTAATTCCACACCACACGTAAACTCACCTCGCTCCTCTTCAAACTCATGTAAATAATACAATCGTGTTGTCAGTTTCCAATTAGGAACATTTTTCTTCGCAAAAATAGATTTTACAACATCGACATCCCAATGGTAATCGTCAAAAATTTTTATACCAAACAAACCTCCAACAAATAAAGACTGCGATTCTTTCTCCTGAACAGGTTTACACGTCGCTGATATCACTACATCACTAGGATCTTTTTTATAATAAATAGGATTCTTTTGTAACAAGAAAGAACACGTCGGGCGTAAAGTGAAAATCGAAAAATCTAAATTTCCTTCGTAAATAACTTGTTGATCTTGTTGTATCTCAAAATTTTCATCCCAATTTCGTAAAAAACTTTGACTACTTTTATAAAACTGACTCAAAAGATCTGGACAATGTCGAGATAAAATATATTTCAAACTACCCAAACGCCCTTCATATCCTCCTTGAACCCCAAAGCATTTTTCTTTATCTAAAACAACATCTCCTTGAACAAAAACAGAATCTTCATCAGAGATATTAAATCTTAACGTCCCCCCAACAAAATTTTCAAACCACTCCTTCTGATGATCTTTACGTTGATTAAGTTTTGTCTTTTTATAAACGAAAAAATTATCAATAAAGTTCAACTTATAATGTAGTTCATAAAAAAAATGAGCAAAATCTCCTTTGATTCCGATTTCACAATATCTAGATAGGAATTTATTTTTATCAGAGAACGGTTCAAAGCCTAAAATATTATTAATATTTTTACCGCTTAAATATCGTAGAGTTTTTTTTGTTTTCTGAGGAGATTTAAATTTCGGATCTTCGGAGAGATCAGGTAGAGCTTCTATTTTAAACGTATTTACCTCTTCAATCCATTTCAGTTCATTAAAGATCTGTAAGCTTGTTGAAATTTCGTATTGATGATAAAAGAAATATTCTTTAACAAAATTTTTAGAAAAGACTCGATCTTCAGGATAGATATTATTTGACACTCCAGAACTTATGAGCCACGTTGCATAATTTCTTTCAGCTTTTTTATCTGTAGTTTCAAAGTTTAAAGATATTCCTCCACTTTCATGTACACGATGTTTCTTTCGGTAAAAAGAGAAAAAAGCTAAATATGTCTCATCGTCATTTTTGTAGTGCAAGTTTAAAGAGAGAGGATAAGTTACAACTTGCCAATCATGTTTTGCAGTATGAATATACTCTTTATCAGACAACAGAGAATCCAAAGTAAAAGATACATGCCAATTTTTATTTATGCTTTGTGCGCCCAGAAGTTGAAAAAGATAAGTTCCATAATTTCCAAAGACTGCATTGGCATCGAAGAGAGGACCATGAGTATCGTAAAAACGTCTTTCTAAAGCTTTAACCTTATAAATATCAAAGACATCATACCCAGAAATTTGTCCAGGATAAGGATTTATATGAGGATATAAAAATTTTACAGCAGTTCCTTCATTACCGAGATCTTGAATTTTGTATAGGTGTTTTTGTTTGTATGTGTAAAGATCGAGAGTTTTGATATCTAATTTTTTTATTTTTCTCCATCTTGTGAGATTATACTTGACAGCAAAAGGTGTTGTGTATAAAAGAGTATTGTAATCAAAAAGATTTTTCGTTTTCATGTCAAACAAAACCTCTTCTTTGTCTGTGATATGATCTTCACCAACAATCTGTTTTCGTGATTTATCTACAATTTTTTTTATATTTTGTCTTGAATGAAATTTATTGTTGTTATCGGCAAAAATATTATGATGAGTCAATAACAATACAACCAAAATTATTGTCCCTCGTTTCACTTTTATTCGATCAATACAATAATCTATGAATTCCCTTCCATAATAAAATTGAAAGAGGTACGATTTTTGTATTATGAAATATGTCAAAAACAAATTTATCCAACGAACAAGTTATTCAACAAGTTCATAAATTATCTCCTCAATATTTACAGTTTGTAAAACTATTGCAGATTCCTGAGTCATTGATACAACAACGTATAGATAAAGAACTTGAAGATAATCCTGCTTTGGATGTCGATAACGATGATGAAAATATAACCTTACCTACTTTTGAAGATTATAATAAATACGCAACGTTTAAAACTGTTTCACGAGAGTATAAGGACTGGAAAGAAAATTCTTTAACCTTGGAAGAGTCTTTTGGAAATTATTTAGAAAATCAATTACCGAATTTAAAATTGGAAGGTGTCGATAATGTTATCGCTGATTATATCATTGGAAGCTTGAATAATGATGGATATTTTGTGTTGAATTATGAAATAGCAATAAATGATATTAATCTGTATTTTGGAGAAGAAGTTACTGTTGATGACTTAAAGAGGATTTTAAAAATTTTAAAAAATGCTCTAGAACCGGCAGGAGTGTGTGCTCAAAATTTACAAGAATGCATGCTTTTACAATTACAACGTCTAAAAGATAAAGATTCTGTTCATAAAGCTGCTTTGGAAATCGTTAATACATATTTCGATGATTTTTCTAAAAAGAAATACGAGCTCATTCAAAAAAAAATGGAGTTATCAGAAGATGATTTTGAAAAAGTAAAGACTATTTTAACATCTTTAAATCCTATCCCGAGCAATTTTGGAAAATTTAATAATAAAATTCAACATCTGTCTCCAGACTTTATTGTTACCATTGACGAAGATAATAATTTTAATGTTGAATTAGCGTATTATAACTATCCTAGTTTGAAGGTAAATAAAAAATATGAGAGGATATTAAATAGTAAGAATGTGAGCGTGGATTTTTTGGTTTACATGAAAAATAATATTACGTCGGCTATTCAATTTATTAAAGCGATACAAAAACGCAAGGAAACATTATTGTCGACGATACAGATCATTGTTGAAAAGCAAAAGAACTTTTTTTTAACAGGAGATAAATCTACTTTAGTTCCAATGCAATTGAAGACGATAGCAGAGGAGGTTAATGTTGATATTTCTACGATATCGAGAATAGTGAATAGTAAGTCAGTTCAAACTTTCTTTGGTATTTTCTTGCTTAAGGTGTTGTTTTCAGAGGGGATACCAGGAGAAGGAGGGGAGAGTGTAAGTAATATCGTGGTGAGGGATGTGTTGAAAGATGTTATCGATAAGGAAGATAAGAAAAAACCTTATAGCGATATTCAGTTGGTAAAGATTTTAACAGAACGAGGTTATAAGATTGCCAGAAGGACGGTGACGAAGTATAGAGAGAGTTTAAATATCCCTGTAGCTCGTCTAAGAAAAAATTAATTAATCTAATTAGACTTACTATAACACGGTCCAACGTCAGGGGTGGACCTTTACTATCAACTTTAACCATGTGTTATTTAGGATCTCTAACAATCTTAATTTTGAATTTAGAGATATAAAAATAATTACGTCTTTACGCATGTTTTCGCGCCTAGGAAATATAAAACCTACGAAGTGGGCGCAGTAACTATGATATTAATTACCCCTTGTTATTTAAAAACTTGATTTTGTAATATTTAAAACACGAGATAAAAGTTTACCACCAGATATAAAGAAAGTTTTACACTTACTAGAAAATCATCAGATGGTGATAAAAATAGTAAATTTATTTTTGAAACAACAATATATCAAGATCATCAGGTTGAGTGAGTGATAAAGAATTTCTTTATTCCCTCATCAAAAGGTTTAGCATGATTAAAAATTTTTTCAAAATCGACATCATCGTCATTTGTCAAAGGAAGTTTATGATAATTATCCTTCCAATAATTGCTAAGTAAAAACGACATAAAGCTAACACTTGTATCACAATTATCATCGTTTTGTTTAAAAATTTCATTTTTACAAAATTTAATTCCTAATTCAGATATAACTTTTTTAAATTCTTCATTTATGTAAGGGGGCATATAACCATTGGTATCGATAATAAAAAATTTATCATTATATCGAAACAGGAGCATTACATGACGTGCTTTTACATGCATATTATATTGTTGTGCGAAAAGTGAATCAGTGTAAGTAATATTTAGTCTAGTGCAACATAGATCTGTTTTCTCTAAAAGCTTTTTTAAATTTTCCAATTTCGTTTTTACCTCATTATAATTCTCGACATCAATATCTATTAATAGACTATCCTCTTCAAGTTTGACGTTAAAATAATCATTCTTTTCATATATCACCTGCATTCCATTTTGCAAAGCTATGAAATCGAAGAAATATTTTATAATCATTAACACATTTGTACAACTTAAATTGCTTATTAGATCTTTCAATTCTTCAATATTGACACGACTGCGTGTTAAGTCAAAAGGATTTTTTGTAGCATCTTCATGGTTAACGTAAATAACAGAATTTTTATAACTATATTTTGTCCAAACATCTTCGTATTCAACATTTATTGTATCCAATTCACGATCGACCCTTTGAAAATAAAATTTCGTAGGATAAAAGTATCCATTATTTTCAAAAACCTCAGCTCTGTACTGAGTATATGGAAGGAACCAAAGAAATTTATTTTCATCTATTTTTAGTAATCTAACACTAGTAAGAAACCTTTCTTCTTCAAGATTTTCATTTTTATCATTTTTTTTTATCGTCACTACATTATGTACGTTATATTGAAGGATATCAGATAGTGAAAAATTTCTTACTAGATCTGTTTTATCTCCTGCATAATTTACCACAGTATAACTATTACTGCTTTTAAAACGGTTTACACCTGGAAAATGTGGAATAATCCTTAATTCTTGATTATTCTTTAATCCTTCTAGGCATTTTTTATCAAAATCATTATAATAAGAGTCATCTTGCGAATTTGAGAATACCGAAGAGCCTCTCCCACTTTCTTTATGACTTTTACTAGTTTCACCTCCATCCCATATACAGGATCCAATTAAAATTGTTAGAGGAAAAAATTTTTTAAAGTTAATCATAGTTTTATTTATTATAAACACAAAAAGTTTAATTCATTGTCATTTTTATTAAAAGCTAAATAAAAATTTGATATAAAGAGATAAGAGAGAAATTAAATGAAGTTTCTATTCAAATAGAATTTTTTCTTATTGGTTGATATAAATAAAAAATTTGTTAACGTCTGATAATGAGGTCGTTAATTATCGTGTTCAAAGGTAATTTGTTATCATGATTCATCAATCGCTAAGTAAAACTTTCATCTTATAGTAGTTTTCATGATAGGGAGAGTAGGTCTAATCAAATTTTAAATATTCTGTTTTGGAAAAGTTCTTAAATACTGAAGAAATAGATTTTTTTAGGATAAAAATATTCATCTTCATCTTCAGAAACTTCAAGCATGTAGTTGAGAAAAGGTAAAAACCACAGATATTGATTTTCACTTTTTTAACACTCTAATGAGCAAATAACTATAATCTTCATTAAGTTTTAAATTTCTTATTGCATTGATCATTTATTGGATTTCCTTGAAAAAAATTTACATTTTCACATTTTTTATTAATCATACTCTAGAATAGGTCCCTATGAAGATAGAACATTTTTTTGAGTATTTTGTAAATATTAAATTTTCTAACAATTTTTAAAAATCAATAAAATAAGACTTTATTCGGATCTGAAAAAAATCTTTTTACAGCTGGATTGACGGACTTGCTTAGAGAATGTCTCTTCATATGATTTATAAGTGCAGGATAGTTTATATCATTATTCTTCAAAGGAAGAGTATAATTATTACTTTTCCAATAATCACTAAGTAAAACTTCCATAATACTAGCACAGGTATCACAATTGCCCTCACTTTGTTGAAAGAAACCATTTCGACTAAAATGAATACCTAAATTATTTATAGCCTTTGTAAATTTCTTTCCTAAATAACTAGAATTTTGTTCAGCATTTGAATCGATAATAAAAAATTTATCATTATATCTAACTAAAAGAATGACATGTTTTATAGCTTCCAAATTTTCAAACGGAAAATCGACGTACAATTTTGTGCAGTATAAATTTTTTCCATTTTCTTCAGAATCTAAAACAACTTGTTTCATTTTCCTTAACTTTTTCTCTATAGTAGCTTGATCATCGGCTGAACTGATATAATAATTACCTAAGTTATTGAACTCTACACTAAAATATTTTTTATCAAAATAAGAAACTTTTATTCCTTGTTTGTAGGCGATAAAATCAAAGAAGTATTTTATAAATTGTAAAGCTGTTGTTTTAGCTAACTTTTGTGTAAAGATTGCAAATTCTTCTATATCAACATGACTGCGTGTTAAGTCAAAAGGATTTTTTGTGGCATCTTCATTGTTAACATAGATAACAGAATTTTTATAAATATATTTTGTCCAAATATCATCGTATTCAACCTTAATAGATTCGTAATTACCATCTTGTAGTTGAAAATAAATTTTTGTAGGGTAAAAATATTTATCTTGTTGTTTACCATAAATAAAATTCCCAAGATATTCAGAAAACAAAATAATTTTATTTCCATTTTTTAGAAGATAAGCATAAGAGTCTGCTAATGTTGAATTAAAATGATTTGAGCTCTTGTAGTTTTTAATTGAAAAGAAATTTTGAGTGATATTTATGCGGCTTACATCTTCTGGAGCTAAACTTAAAATTTTCACTTCGTAGTCTGCAGGGAATTCTATAGCTTCTGAGATATTTTTATTTTTTAAAACATAAATAACATCTTGAATATAGTTTTGAATTGATAAATCATCTTCTGTCTGCTCATTTTTTAATGATAAAGTTTTTGGGGAGTGATTACAAGATACAGTGATAAGTGGTAAAAAAAAATTCAATTTAGAGTAACGCATATTATTTTGTTGTGTTTGTAAAATTACTTGTCCTGACTAGGTATGGTCTAAAAAATTTTTCAAGATCATCATTAAACTGAGGGATATTTCCATGTTCAAATGCATGGGTAATATTTGGGCTACTAATAAAAGATTGTCCTTGTTCATCAACAATAAAAAAAGGTTTATCTCTACTATTTTTTACAGACGATAAGACAGTTTTATTTTTTGTAATTTCATCAACTTTAACGACCATATCCGAATCTCCGAGAGTTTTTGTGAAGAAATTTGTAAAATCATTTAGAATAATAGCTATACTTTTTAAAGCATAAGCTGTATCAAGCTCTT